>CAYVDY010000467.1:0-5827 GCA_964450255.1 uncultured Candidatus Solibacter sp.
GACAAGCGCAACCATGATCGACAGGATGGTCAGCGCCTGGCCGATGCGAACCGGGCGGTTGACGAACCCCAGCAGGAAGATCTGGAAGAGAAAGAGCGGCGTGACGATGTTGCGCAGATAGACGATCGCCGTCATCCCGTAGAGCGCGAAGCCGAGCAGAAAATACACGCCGAGAATGGTGAAGAGACCGGCCAGCACTTTCACGAAGGGATCGATCGAACGATTGCGGTGCGGCCAATCGGCGAGGAACGCGATGGTGAAGACGAGCCATGTGACGCTGAGAATGACGAAGTTGTAGCCGCGCACGACGTCGAAGTCGTCTTCGCTGACGATCCGGTCCACCGCGAAGGCGACGAAGGTGTTCTGGAACAGCAGCGCGAAAATGACGGTCACGATGGCGATCTGCAGCATGCGCCCGAGGACATGCCTGCGCTGCTGGCCAAGATCGACGAGGGGTTCGACATCGCCAGCGGCTGGCGCAAGGAACGCAACGACAACCTGGTGATGCGCAAGGTGCCGTCACGGATTGCGAACTGGCTGATGAAGAAGGCCAGCGGCGTGGACCTGCACGACTTCGGCACCACGTTCAAGGCGTACCGCAGCGAAGTGATCAAAGACATCAACCTGTACGGCGAGTTGCACCGCTTCATCCCGGCGCTGGCCAGTTTTTATGGCGCGCGGATCGCGGAAGTGCCGATCCAGAACCCGCCGCGAAGTGGCGGCGCATCGCACTACGGAATCGGGCGGACGTTCAACGTGATGTTCGACATCATCACGCTGCGATTTCTGCTGAAGTACTTCACGCGGCCGATGCATTTCTTCGGACGGATCGGGCTGGGCAGCGTCACGCTGGGCGGCATGATCCTGGCGTTCCTGTTGGTGAAGAAGATCATGGGGCACGAGATCATTCTGGAGCACGGTCCGCTGCTGTTCACGGGCGGCCTGCTGCTGGTGATCGGGTTGATGATGTTCACCACGGGACTGCTGGGTGAAATGATGATGCGGACGTACTTCGAGAGCCAGGGCCGGCGGATCTACGCGGTGCGCGAGGTACGCACGCAGCGCGAGGCGAAGCCGGCGGGCGAGGGCAAGTAATCAGGCCTTGCGCCAGCGTTCGTCGAAGAGACCGCCCATGGCTTCGGCGAAGCCGTGGTGATCGAAGACTACGGCGGTCCAGGCGGGACGGGTGATCACGGGGTCCAGCAGGGCGACGAGGCCTTGCGAGTTATCGAAGACCGCCAGCTTCATGGGGAGCGATTCCACCAGGCGGGTCTCGATGCCAACGGTCTTGTAGTCTTCCAGGCGCTCGCGGTGCACGTCGTCCAGGGCGCCGGCTTCCAGGAGAATGCGGCAGCGGACGCCGCGCTGGGCGGCTTGTTTCACTAACTGCTCATCGAGCGGATCGACGGCGTAGGGCGGGCGCGAGAACTCCACATACTCTTTTTCCACGGCAGTGAGCATGGAGCGGTAGTGGATGGCGATCTGCGAAGGATCGTTGACAATGCGCAGGTAATCGAGGGTGCCACGGCCTCCCTGCCCCTCGGCATAAGCGGCGCGGAGTTCCTGGGCGAGCGAGGTCCCGTGGCGGCGCTGATCGAGGAGTTGCTGTTCCATCGTCTCTTTCTGGCGCTCCAGATAGGCGGGGATGGCGAGACCGGGCTCAACCGCGGAGAAGAGCTTGGTCTTTTCCTGCACCACTTGGGCGAAGCCGCGTTCGACCAGACTATCCAGCACTTCGTAGATCTTCTGGCGCGGCACGCGGGCGCGGGCGGCCAGTTCCAGCGCTTTGAAGCGCGGGTGGCCGACGAGCACCAGGTAGGAGCGCGCTTCGTAGGCGTTGAGCCCAACCTGTTGCAGACGGCGCCAGTATTTCTCGTAATCGACCTCGGCCAGGTCATTTGCCATGCAAGAGTTCTATCACACGCGGGACCGAAGTGCTGAAGCAGTTGCAGTCCCTGACGCATCTGTATTGTATGAGCGTAAGCACGTGGGCATTGCCGCATACTCTGGGTGCGCTGCGGCAGAGCGGCTGGAATGGGGATCGAAGCGTCAAAGACGAGTTACGCGAAAACCTGATCCGCAAGCTGGCGGCGGGTGAGAGTCTGTTTCCGGGCGTTGTGGGGTATGAGGACACGGTCTCGCCGCAGGTGGTGAATGCCGTGCTCTCGCGGCACAACTTCATTTTGCTGGGGCTGCGCGGGCAGGCGAAGACGAAATTGATCCGCATGCTGACGACGCTGCTGGACGAGCACATGCCGTATATCGCGGGCTCGGAGATCCACGATCACCCTTACCATCCGATTTCGAAGTACGCGCGAACGCTGGTGGAGGAGATGGGCGAGGAGACTCCGATTGCGTGGCTGACGGCGGAGCAGCGCTACATCGAGAAACTAGCCACGCCGGATGTGACGATCGCGGACATGATTGGCGACATCGACCCGATCAAGGCGGCGCGGTCCGGGCAGAACATCAGCGACGAGTTGACGATTCACTACGGGCTGCTGCCGCGGGCCAACCGCGGGATCTTCGCGATCAATGAGCTGCCGGATCTGGCGGGCAAGATCCAGGTGGGGCTGTTTAACATTCTTCAAGAAGGCGATGTGCAGATCAAAGGATTCCCGGTGCGGATGCCGTTGGATCTGGTGATGGTGTTCACGGCGAACCCGGAGGACTACACGGCGCGCGGCAAGATCATCACGCCGTTGAAGGACCGCATTGGCAGCGAGATCCGCACGCACTATCCGCTGAGCGTGGAGCGCGGGGTGGCGACTACGACGCAAGAGTCCTGGACACAGCGCGGGCCGGCGGTGGACGTGGAGATTCCGGCGTGGATGCGCGAGGTGGTGGAGACCGTGGCGTTTGTGGCTCGCGAGGACAAGCGGGTGGACAAGCGAAGCGGCGTGAGCCAGCGTCTGCCGATATCGGCGCTGGAGAATGCGGTTTCGAACGCGGAGCGGCGGGCCTTGGCGTCGAGTGAGAAGGAGGCAGTGCCGCGGGTGGTGGACCTGTATGCGGCACTGCCTTCAATCACGGGCAAGCTGGAACTGGAGTACGAGGGGGAGTTGAAGGGCGGCGACGCGGTAGCGCGGGAGCTGATCCGGGCGGCGGTGGCGCGGGTGTATACGCGGCTGTTCGATGGCGTGAACATGCGGGACGTCATCGCGCACTTCCAGGAGGGTGGAACGTTAAAGCTGAGCGAGCTGGCGAGTTCCGCCGACGTGGTGGCGGCGCTGGAAGTGGTGCCGGGCCTGATGGAGAAGACGAAGCACGTGGGACTGGGCGCGCGGGAGAGCGATGCGGCGCGGGCGGCGGCGGGGGAATTCATTCTGGAAGGACTACATTCGCTGAAGCGGATTGGACGCAGCGAGCAGCTAGGGTTCCAGGGCGAGGAGATCGAAGAAGAGGACGAATGGCCGCCGCGCCGTAACGGGAAGAAAGACAAGCGGCGGAACTTCAACTAACGCCATGAAGCGCATCAAGTACTCCAAATTCGAAGAGAGCGACCTGGGGCTGAGCGCCGAGGACCTGATGCGGATGCTGGGGGATCTGCTGCTGGACAGCGGGTATTCGGGCTTCAGCGAGCTGACGATGGAGCAGTTGCGGGAGGCGTTGAAGAAGGCGCTGGAGGAGCGCGGGGAGTATTCGCAGGCGCAGATCGATCAGGCGCTGGAAGGGCTGCTGGCAAAGCTCGAGGAGGAAGGTTACCTCAGCACGGAGGAGCATCGCGAGCGGATTACGGTAAACGTGACGGACAAAGCCGTGGACTTCCTGGGCTTCAAGACGCTGAAGGATCTCCTGGGTGGATTGGGGCGGGCCTCGATGGGCGCGCACGAGACGCGGGATATGGCGACGGGCGTGGAGACCAGCGGGGCGTCGCGGCAGTGGGAGTTTGGCGACACCCTGAATCTGGACACGAGCGCGACTCTGTTTTCGGCGATGCAGCGCGAGGGCGTTGGGATGCCCCTGAACCTGGAGTACTCGGATTTGCACGTGCATCAGAGCGAGTATCAGAGCTCCTGCGCGACGGTGGTGATGCTGGATTGCAGCCACTCGATGATCCTCTACGGGGAGGACCGGTTCACGCCAGCCAAGCGCGTGGCGCTGGCGCTGGCGCATCTGATCCGGACGCAGTATCCGGGGGACACGCTGCGGTTCGTGCTGTTTCATGACACGGCGGAGGAAGTGCGGCTGGGCGATCTGGCGCGGGTGCAGGTGGGGCCCTATTACACGAACACGCGCGACGGACTGATTCTCGCCCAGAAGATCCTGGCGAGCGAGCGCAAGGACATGAAGCAGATCGTGATGATCACTGACGGCAAGCCTTCGGCTCTCACTCTGGAAGACGGGCGGATCTACAAGAATCCGATGGGGCTGGATCCGCTGGTGATGAGCAAGACGCTGGAAGAGGTCGGGCGCTGCAAGCGAGCAGGGATTCCGATCAACACGTTCATGCTGGCGACGGATTACGCTCTGGTGCAGTTCGTGCAGCAGGTGACGGAGATGTGCAAGGGTAAGGCGTATTTCACGACGCCGTATACGCTGGGGCAATACGTGATGATGGACTTCCTGGCGCGCAAGACCAAGACGGTGCACTAAGGCGAAGGCGGGGCCGGCTTGCGGCAGAGGACGTGGAGGAAGTAGGCGACGATGCGCGTATCGGCGATGTGGGGGATACGCCGGGCCGTCTCTTCGTCGGCATGTGGTTCGGCGGTGCGCTCGAGGGTGAAGCCGGCATCGAGGATTCCGTTCAGCCACTCAGACAGCGTGCGGTTGAAGCGCGGGATCTCGAAGACCGGGTAGGCGCTGCGTGTCTCCTTGGGGGCAGCGGAGAAGGTCCAGCGTTCGAGCTCACCATCAAAGCGTTCGAAGTAGCGGCCGACCTCGACGGCATAGGGCTGGCCGCTTTCGTTTTTCAACTGGCGCCGGTGGGGCGTGGAGTAGCACGGATGCGAGATGGAAAACTGCAGGAAGCCGCCGGGCCGCAGCACGCGGAACGCTTCGCGCAGGGCCGCCTCGGGCTCCGGCATATCCATGAGGCTCATAAAGGCAGTGGTGAAATCGAATTGTCCGGAGGCGAAGGGCAGGTCCTGGCCGCTCCCGAGCGCGTAACGGATGCCGAGAGGATTCTCGCGTTCAGTTTCGTATGCGGCTTCGAGAAAGGCGGGCGCGATGTCGACGCCGATCATTTTGGCGCCGCGGGCGGCAAGCAGGCGAGTGTTGTGTCCTTCGCCGCAGCCGATGTCGAGGCCTGAACGGCCATCGGTTGCCGGCAGCATCGCCAGGAATGCGGGCGTGTTCAGTTTGTCGCGGTAGACGTCCCAACCCTGCCGCGAGAGCTCAGTCCAGGCACGGGCATTCTGGCGCCAAAAGACCCCAACCTCGCGAGTGTCCATCAGGACATTATCGCGTGCAGGGCATTGTCGCGTGAACGGGCGGGTAGATTTACAGGGGGAACTTGCGGATCATATCCAGGCAGGCGCTGAGGGCCTTGCTGTGGGTAATGCCCCAGCCGGCCGGGGTGATGGGGCCGTGCTGCTGATTGACGGGCCTATCGGCGCGCGCGAAGAACTTCATGTTCGGGTCCTTCGGCGTCAGGTACTCGTGGACGGCGATGATGAATTCGACGTTCTTTCCATTTGCATCCAGCTTGCACATCGAGTAGTGCTCGACACGGGCGAGCTGCTCCGCGTTGTCCTTCTGCAGGAACTCCCAGTCAGCCATAGTTCCGCCTCCTTACGCGAGAGCCTGGAGGGCGGCATCCATGGTGGGGTGGATGGAGAGAATCTTGTCGGCGTGCGTGATGGCGAAGACGTTCTGCACGCGCGGG
>CAYVDY010000468.1:0-5802 GCA_964450255.1 uncultured Candidatus Solibacter sp.
ACGTACGGTGGTGTGGCAGGGGTCGGCGGGTGACCGCCGCCCCTATGCCGATCAACCTCACTTATCGGAAACATCTTGATTCACTCGCGAACTGTCCGCGCGTTGCGCGCCCGCCGCCGATTCCTCCCATCCTCGCCCCGTGCCGTCGGGCACGCTCCCCCGATGCCCTGAAGGTCATCAGGACGCGCCCGAAGCCTTGCTGCCGTCCAGGGCTGTCCGCGTGCGAATCGTCGCAGGGGTTACCCATTTGAGGGGTATCAGATCGTGAGATCATAACGCCGCCTGAGGCGTCGTCCTCCCTCAGCGCCCGCTAGAATCTCGCCCGGTTGAGACTACCCGGGCAGGAGGCGGCCACCGGATGTATCCCAGTGGCCGGTGCTGATTCTGGAGTTTACTGCTCGTCCCGCGATCTTGCGGCGTTCGCTTTGGCGTCCGTTTTCAGGCCCCGTACGGACTGGACAAAACAGTAGATCGCTGTCAGTAGAACCAAGATCTTCAGGTAGCTTTCCATGTGCATCTATCGGTCGTCCGGCTGGTGCTGCGATAGACGGAGTATTGCTTAGCATGCTGGAACTTCAGAACCACCAACGAAAGTACTGGTCTCCACTCCTGGCTTCCGACCTTGGATCGGATGCACTCTCGCGGCGCCGGCCATCGGATGTATCCCGGTGGCCATGGCTGCTTCTGGAGCGCGTTGCCGGTGGGATGAATGCCGGATTCAGTCGGAGACTCCGTTTCACGACCTGAGGCAGTCCGGAGTGCGAAACCGGCGATGTGCCGGTGTGCCTGAAAGGGTGGCTCAGAGCGGTCACCGAAACCGGCCTGAAAGACGCGGCGCGCAAGCTCGGAGCGGACATGACGGGCAAACGGGACCGAAGGAAAACGGGCGGCGGACGTTAGCGCCAGTCAGACGATAGTCACACAACATGAAAAGAGGCCATCTGCACGATGGCCTCTTTTGGCTGTAAGTTGTTAAATCTTTGGTGCGGGCGAGAGGACTTGAACCTCCACTCCGGTAAAGGAACCAGATCCTAAGTCTGGCGCGTCTGCCAATTTCGCCACGCCCGCACTATCGCTTTCGAGTCTAGCAAGCGGCGCGAATCTGGCGCTAGTCGCCGGCCTGCGCGGTGAGCACATGGGCCGGACCGATTCGCACGCGCGGGGTGACCTGACCGCATTCGCAGGCCGTGGGCAGCAGGCGGCCGGCCAGATTGGCTGGATCTCCGTCGGCTGTCAGGTGAAAGCCGTCCCGCGCCTCACATTCCACGGCCAGCAAGCGGCCGTCCGCGTCGCGGATCTGCTCGAAGCAGGGCAGGCCAAACCAGCTCCACAGCGCGTCGTGCTGCGCGGGGCTCAGCGCTCCATCGCCCGGCCGGCTGAACACCAGCAAGGGGTATTGCAGGTCCGGCAATGCCAGTTCTCCGCGCCGCATCAGCGCGGCGATTTGCTCCAATTCCAGATACGTTGCCGCCAAGGCGAGTGGACGGATTTCGGCCACCTCCGCCGCCGTCCAGCGGCGCAGGCAATGGACACCGGGGGCCGGCTGAACGTCGCAACCGAGGACCACCATTCGCGGGGCGGGGAAGAGCGGATAGGCCAACTCGGGGCGCGGGTTGGGCTCGGTCCTGTGCGGGCGGATGAGTGACTTCAGGGAGAGTCGCATCGGTACTTTGCCTGAAGTTGTAGTGCCGGGCGCCAGCCAATACTCTCGCGATTTTTCTAGGCCGCGCCCATCAGTCGGCGCAGATTTCCGCCGAGAATCAGTTCCGCCGCTTCCGCGTTGACGCCGCAGCCGGCCAGCGCCTGGATTTGCTGCTCGAACACGGCCCGGTGCCAGCCTCTCGGGAAGAACGAGGAATCCGTTCCGAACAGGAGTCGCTCCGGGCCGACGACCGCCAGCGCGCGGCCGAAGACCTGATTCAGCGTCAATTCCGGCGCATGGTATTTCGTCCAGGCGTTGCTGCTGGAGGTGTCGAGGTAGACGTTCGGGCAGAGATCGGCCAGCATCAGGGTTTCGCGGAAAAAGCCGGCGCCGAAGTGGGGCACGATGAAGTTCAGCTCCGGGTGGCGGAGCGCCGGACCATGCAGATCCATCGGGTTGGAGTACCGCATGTCAAAGCGGGACGGCAGGCCCAGGCGTTTGCGCACGCCTACCGAGAGGACGCCCAGGTGCACAAATACGGTGGCAGCGCGCTTTTCCGCGTGCTGCAGCACCTCCTCCACCTTTGGATCGGACAGGGCAAAGCCGTGCATGGCAGGCAGCAGGCACACTGTCTGCAGACCCGTGGCCAGCGCCGCTTCCAGACGCTGCAAGGCGTCGCCGGCGGTGGGATTGAGGAAGAACCAGCCCCACAGGCGATCCGGGAACGCGGCTACGGCCGCAGCCACGGATGCCTCTTCGCCGGGCAGGCTGGCGATCATCGCGCAGTGTTCCACGCCATGCTGGTGCATCTCGGCGATCCACATGGCGGCGAGGAGTTCAGGCCGTTCGGGCGGCGCGGTCCAGCCGAGTTGCGCGCACACCTCCGCCGGGTTTCTACCCTCAGTCAGCAGTCGGAAGAAGCTCCAACTGAAAAAGTGAACGTGAGCATCGGCGACTCGCAGGTCGCCCCAGGGTGTATTCATGATGGGCGTGCTCCGGAGGCCGGTGTCAGCGGCCGTTGCCGTTGGACGTGGTGCGCGCCAGACCGTGTGCCAGAGCGATCTGCGTGACGCCGGCGACGTTGCAGACTTCGAGTTTCTTCATGAGAGTCTTGCGGTAGCCGCGCACGGTCTGGAGCCCGAGGTCGAGCAGAACCGCGATCTCCTTGCTGGTTTTGCCTTCCGCCACCATGCGCATCACCTGTTTTTCGCGGGGCGTCAAGCTATCGAGCGCGGAGGTGGATTTGCGCGCGTTGAGGTCCCCGCGCTGGACTCGGTAAAGGAACTTATCAGAGACCTGCGGGCTCAAATAGGACCCGCCGCGCGCGACCGTGCGAAGCGCGTCCATCAAATCCGAATCGCTGGCCTTTTTCAGTACAAATCCGCGAGCGCCGCAGCGGATGGCCTGCACGACGGAGTTTTCGTCCTCATACATGGACAGGATGACGACGCGCGTCTCCGGGTTGTGGCGCAGAATCTCGACGGTCGCTTCAATGCCGTTCAGGCCGGGCAGGGAGATGTCCATGAGCACCAGGTGCGGCTTAAAGCTGCGAGTCAATGTTACGGCGTCCAGACCCGTCTCGGCCTCCGCGATGACGTTGAATTCGCCCGAAACCTTTAAAATGGCGCGAATTCCGTCTCGCATGATTTTGTGATCGTCAACAAGAAGGATGTCGTGCATCAGTCAGCCTCGAGCGGTCCCAATGAAAATCTTGCCGCCGGCATAGGCAAATCATACAGTAACTCAAGTCCGTGCAGTCTGGCGACCAGCCGCAAGGCCTGCCAGCAGCACTCATCCAGGTTGAGTTGGCCGTTTCCATGCAGCGCGATGCCTTTACTGGAAATCTCCAAGCGCATGGAGTGCCCTGGAATCGCCAGAATTACGTCTCTTACGATCCGGCAGGCGCCCTCGTTTTGTTCCGTCGTCCAATCAGGCAATCCCGCCGAGCAGTCTAAAGATAGTGACGTGCCGCGGACCAGATACTCCATGGCGGCCTGCAACCCGCAGCGCTGCGCCAGCGCGGGGTCGGTGCGATAGCTGAGCAGGCGGACCGATTCCATGGCGCTATCCATTGCGGTCTGGAGCGTCTGGAGCCACTCGCGGGATTCAGCCGGCCACTTCTGAGATTCGGTGCGGAGCAGGCCCAGCAACAGCCCGGCGGAGCAAAGCGATGGGCCGATCTCATCGTGCAGGGCACGGCTGACGCTGGCGCGTCCGCCGCGGCGGAGTTCTTCCAGGCCCTGCACGATGTCACGTTCGATCATTGGGATCCGCGGCCGCTTAGCGGCTAGTTTTTACGGGCGAGTACCTTTCTGGCCGCGGCGGCCACATCCGGCGCGCGCAGTCCATAGTTGTCCAGTAGTTCGTCCGGCCCGCCGGATTCGGCGAACCGTGTGAGGCCGACAAACTCCACCGGCGCCGGCGTGTGCCGGGCCAGCGCCTGAGAGACGCGCGCGCCGAGGCCGCTGTCCACCAGATGCTCTTCCGCGACGACGAGAGCCCCGGTTTCGCGAGCGGCCTTGGCCAGCAGTTCCTCGTCCAGGGGCTTGATGGTGTGGATATCGATCACGCGGGCGGAAATGCCTTCGGCCGCCAGAATGTCGCTGGCCTTGATGGCCTCGGCCACCAGCAGCCCGGTGGCTACCAGGGTGACGTCCGTGCCGCCCACGAGCTCGATGCCCTTGCCGATTTCGAAAGCGGTGTCCGCGTCGTAGATCAGCGGCGCCTTGACGCGTCCGCAACGGATGAATACCGGTCCGTGATGCGCGGCGGCCCATTTCACGGCCCAGCGGGTGGCAGCGTCGTCGGCCGGGCTGAGGACGGTGAAGTTGGGCAGCGCGCAGGCCAGAGCCAAGTCTTCCATGCTCATCTGCGAAGGGCCGTCCTCACCGATGGAGATGCCGCTGTGGGTGCCGACCACTTTCAGATTGGTATTCGGATACGCCACCAGGCAGCGCAACTGCTCGAAGCCCTTTGTCATGACAAAGGCCGAGAAGCTGGAGACGAACGGCACTTTGCCCGACATCGCGAGGCCGGCTCCGATGGCGACCATGTTGGCTTCGGCGATTCCGCATTCGAACAAGCGTTCCGGAAACTCCTTGGCGAAGTAGGTGGTCATGGTCGACTTCGTCAGGTCCGCATCGCCGACGACGACGTTGGGGTTTTCCTTGCCCAACTCCACGAGCGCCCGGCCGAACGCCTCACGCGTCGGCGCGCCCAGTTTCAGTTCAAATTTCGTATTGGCTGGCATCTCAGGCAAGCTCCTTCAAGGCAACTGCGATCTCATCGGCGTTCGGCGCGACACCGTGCCACTTCGGGTTGTTCTCCATAAAGCTGACGCCCTTGCCCTTGACGGTGTGAGCGATGAGGACGGTGGGCTTGCCCTTGGTGGCGGCCGCTTCGGCGAATGCGCTCTGCAAGGCTGCAATGTCGTGGCCATCGAGTTCGATGACGTGCCAGCCGAAACTCTGCCACTTGGCCGCCAGCGGCTCCAGGTCCAGAATGTCCTTGGTGAAGCCATCCAACTGAATGCGATTGTAATCCACGATGGCGCAGACGTTGTCGGCCTTGTGAAATGCGCCGAACATGGCCGCTTCCCAGATCTGCCCTTCCTGGATTTCGCCATCGCCAAGTACGACGTAGGCCCGCGTGGGCGAGTTGTCCAGCTTGGCTGCGAGGCCCATGCCGAGCGCGAGGCTGAGGCCCTGTCCCAGCGAGCCGGTAGAGGCTTCCAGTTCCGGAATGAAGCGCACGTCAGGGTGACCCTGATAGATGGAGCCGAACTTGCGCAGAGTGTTCAGGCTTTCCACGGGGGTGTAGCCGCACTCCGCCAGTACTCCATATAGTACCGGCGCCGCGTGACCTTTGGAGAGAATGAAGCGGTCCCGTTCGGGCCACTTCGGCTGCGCCGGATCGTGACGCAGGATGTCCCAATAGAGAGTGACCAGGATTTCAACGGCCGAGAGGCTGCCGCCGGGATGACCCGACTTCGCCGCTCCCGTCATGGTAATGATGTGACGCCGGACCTGGCGGCAAATGCCCGCCAGTTCCGTAGGATTGCTGGTTTTTTGCCTAAAGCTCCTATAGAAAGACCAAGCACTCTATCATAGGAGTGCCGGGGGTGGTTCGGTCTTCCAGGGATTTAACCCGGACGGCACGCG
>CAYVDY010000469.1:0-5786 GCA_964450255.1 uncultured Candidatus Solibacter sp.
TGGCCAGCGTGTCCGCAAAGGTGATGTTCTCGCCGACGGTCCTTGCACCGATATGGGCGAGCTCGCACTCGGCCGCAACGTCCTGGTCGCCTTCATGCCCTGGCGCGGCTGCAACTATGAGGACGCCATCATCGTCAGCGAAAAGCTGGTGAAAGAGGACTACTACACTTCGATCCACATCGAAGAGTTCGAGATCGAGGCCCGCGACACCAAGCTCGGTCCGGAAGAAGTCACGCGCGATATCCCGAATATCGGCGAGACCTTCCTGCGCAGCCTGGATGACAGCGGCATCATCATCATCGGGTCCAAGGTCAAGCCCGGCGACATCCTCGTCGGTAAGGTCACGCCCAAGGGCGAGACTCAGTTGACCCCCGAAGAGAAGCTCCTGAGGGCCATCTTCGGCGAGAAGGCCGGCGATGTGAAGGACGCCTCCCTCTACTGCCCGCCCGGCATCGAAGGCGTGGTTGTGGACGCCAAGGTCTTCTCCCGCAAGGGCGCCGACCTCGACGAGCGCAGCAAGTCCATCCTCGAAGCCCAGGTGGAGAAGCTCCATCGCAACCTCGACGATGAAAAGCGCATTCTCGGTGACGAGCGAGCCAAGCGCCTCGCCGCACTGCTCGACGGCAAGGAAGTCCTGGCCGACCTGCACGACGAGAAGACCAACAAGAAGCTGCTCGCCAAGGGCACCCCGCTCACCCGCGACCTCATTGAAAAGATGAAGGCCCGCGACCTGAAGCGCATGAAGCTCTCCAGCCGCGACCCGCGCCTGAACGAGTCCATCGACGAGATCGAAGAGCTCACGTCGCGTCAGATCCAGGTGCTCGAAAAGATCACCGAGGAGAAGATCGCCAAGCTCAAGAAGGGCGACGAGCTGCCGCCCGGCGTCATCAAGATGGTCAAGATCTACATCGCCATGAAGCGCAAGCTGTCTGTCGGTGACAAGATGGCCGGCCGCCACGGTAACAAGGGCGTCATCAGCCGCATCGTGCCGGAAGAGGACATGCCTTATCTCGAAAACGGCACGCCCGTCGAGATCATCCTCAATCCGCTCGGCGTTCCTTCTCGTATGAACGTCGGACAGATTCTGGAAACCCACCTCGGTTGGGCCGGACGCGAGCTTGGCGTGAAATTCGCTACGCCTGTCTTCGACGGCGCTACCGAAAAAGACATCAAGGACCGTCTGACCACCGCCGGCCTGCCCACCTCGGGTAAGGTCACACTGCATGACGGCATGACCGGCCTCGCCTTCGAGCAGCCCGTCACCGTCGGCATCATCTACATGCTCAAGCTGAGCCACCTGGTGGACGACAAGATCCACGCCCGCTCCATTGGTCCGTACTCCCTGATCACCCAGCAGCCGCTGGGCGGCAAGGCCCAGTTCGGCGGCCAGCGCTTCGGCGAAATGGAAGTGTGGGCGCTGGAAGCTTACGGCGCCGCCTACGTTCTGCAGGAGCTTCTGACGGCCAAGTCCGACGACGTTTACGGCCGCGCGAAGATCTATGAAGCAATCGTCAAGGGTGAAGCTGCCGCCGAACCTGGCGTGCCTGAATCCTTCAACGTTCTCATCCGGGAGCTGCAGTCGCTCTGTCTGGATGTGGAGCTGATGAAGAAGCCCAAGGAAATCGTCGACACCGCGCTGGCGGCCGACTAAGGATCCCGGAAAGGACAGGAGGCGAATATGTACAGATCATCCCCTTACGATCGCGCGAATCTGATCGCGGACTTTGATTCCATCCGCATCAGCCTGGCCTCGCCGGAGAAGATCCGGAGCTGGTCCCACGGTGAAGTCACCAAGCCTGAAACCATTAACTACCGCACCTTCAAGCCCGAGCGCGACGGCCTCTTCTGCGCGCGCATCTTCGGCCCTATCGCCGATTGGGAGTGCCTCTGCGGTAAGTACAAGCGCATGAAGCATCGCGGCGTTATCTGCGACAAGTGCGGCGTCGAAGTCACACTGTCGCGCGTGCGCCGCGAACGCCTCGGCCACATTGAGCTGGCCAGCCCGTGTTCGCACGTCTGGTTCTTCAAGGGCCTGCCGTCGCGCATCGGCTACCTGCTCGACATTACACTGCGCGACCTCGAGCGCGTGCTCTACTTCGAGGCTTTCGTCGTGGTGGATCCCGGCGAAGTGCCTAACCTGAACCGTGCAGAAGTCCTCACCGACGAGCGCAAGCGCCAGCTCGAAATTGAGTACCCCGGTAAGTTCGTCGCCATGATGGGCGCCGAGGGCATCAAGGAACTGCTCCGCAAAATCGACGTCGAAGACCTCTCGATCAAAATTCGCGAGGCCATGAAGACCGAGCAGAGCCAGCAGAAGAAGCTCAAGTTCGCCAAGCGCCTGCGTGTCACCGAGAGCTTCCGCAAGTCCGGCAACAAGCCGGAGTGGATGATTCTCGATGTCATCCCCGTCATCCCGCCGGAACTGCGCCCCCTCGTCCCGCTGGACGGCGGCCGCTTTGCCACCTCCGACCTCAACGACCTCTACCGCCGCGTCATCAACCGCAACAACCGGTTGAAGAAGCTCATCGAGCTGCACGCGCCAGACGTCATTGTGCGCAATGAAAAGCGCATGCTCCAGGAAGCCGTCGACGCCCTGTTCGATAACGGCCGCCGCGGCCGCGTCCTGCGCGGCGCCAACAACCGCCCGCTCAAGTCGCTCTCTGACGCCCTCAAGGGCAAGCAGGGCCGATTCCGCCAGAACCTGCTCGGCAAGCGCGTCGATTACTCCGGCCGCTCCGTCATCGTCGTCGGTCCGGAGCTCAAGCTCCACCAGGCCGGTCTGCCCAAGAAGATGGCGCTCGAGCTCTTCAAGCCCTTCATCTATCACCGCCTCGAACTCCGCGGCCACTGCACCACCATCAAGCAAGCCAAGGAGCTCGTCGAGCAGCAGGATCCGGTGGTTTGGGACATCCTGGAGGAAGTGATTAAGGAGCATCCGATCCTCCTCAACCGCGCCCCCACGCTGCACCGTCTCGGCATTCAGGCTTTCGAGCCCGTGCTGGTCGACGGCAAGGCACTCAAGATCCACCCGCTGGTTTGTACCGCCTTCAACGCCGACTTCGACGGCGACCAGATGGCAGTCCACATCCCGCTCTCGCCCGAGGCGCAGATTGAAGCATCCACACTGATGCTCAGCGCCAACAATATCCTCTCGCCCGCGCACGGCGCTCCTATCGCCGTTCCGACGCAGGATATGGTGCTCGGCCTCTACTACCTCACCAAGGTCCGTAAGGGTTCCAAGGGAGAAGGGAAGAAGTTCGCTTCCGTCGAGGACGTCCTCATCGCCTACGAAATGGGCGAGGTGGAAACCCAGACGCCCATCACCCTGCGCTACACCGGCCAGGTCATCGACCTGAACAACGCCTACGATAGCCAGGACGTGCTCCACACCCAGCCCGTCGAGTACGCCAAGACCGACATGGAAACCACTGTCGGCCGCGTCGTCCTCAACGACACCGTGCCCAACGAGATGCCGTTCGTCAACGGCCTGCTCAAGAAGAAGGGCCTCACCCAGCTGGTTCAGTACTGCTACCTGAAGTTCGGTCTCAAGATCACCGTCGCGATGCTCGACGATATCAAGGACCTCGGCTTCCTCTCCGCCACCCGCGCCGGCATCTCCATCGGCATCGACGACATGGTGGTCCCCGCTTCGAAGGCCGAACTGGTCAAGAAGGCCGAACGCGCCGTCGTCGAAGTGCAGGGCCAGTACCAGGAAGGCGCCATCACCCACGGTGAGCGCTATAACAAGATCATCGAAATCTGGAACAAGGTCACCGACGACGTTTCCGCGGAAATGTTCAAGTCGATGGAGAGCGACGACAAGAGCGGCCGCTACCTCAACCCGATTTACATCATGGCCGATTCCGGCGCCCGCGGTTCCAAACAGCAGATCCGCCAGCTCTCCGGTATGCGCGGCCTGATGGCCAAGCCGAACGGCGAAATCATCGAGACCCCCATCACGGCCAACTTCCGTGAAGGTCTCAACGTGCTGCAGTACTTCATCTCGACGCACGGCGCCCGCAAGGGTCTCGCCGATACGGCGCTCAAGACGGCCGATTCCGGCTATCTCACCCGCCGTCTCTGCGACGTCGCCCAGGACGTCATCGTCAGCGAACTCGATTGCGGCACGTCCGACGGCATCTACGTCGAGCCCATCGTTGAATCGGGCGAAATCATCGAGCCGCTCCGCGACCGTATCATCGGCCGCGTCGCTCTCGAAGACCAGCTCGACTACGAAGGCAAGGTTATCGTCCCAGCGAAGGACGAAATCACCGAGGACATCGCCCAGGCGATTCAGGACGCCGGTATCGACCGTGTCAAGATCCGCTCAGTGCTCACCTGCGAGTCCAAGCGCGGTGTCTGCGAACTCTGTTACGGCCGCAACCTGGCCACCGGACGTCTCGTGGAACGCGGGGAAGCCGTGGGTATCATCTCTGCTCAGTCCATCGGTGAGCCCGGCACTCAGCTCACCATGCGCACATTCCACATCGGCGGCGCCGCCGCGGCCGGCGTGGAGCAGAACAAGCAGGAAGCCCGCTACGACGGCTTCGCCAAGTACATCGGCATCAACACGGTCAAGAACGCTCAGGGCCACATCATCGCCATGAACCGCGCCGGCCTCTTCTCCACAGTGGACGAAAAGGGCCGCGAACGGGAACGGTATCAGGTGGTCTACGGCGCCCGCATCCTCGTTGAGGACGGCGCGCCCATCAAGGCCAACCAGACCTTCCTCGAATGGGATCCCTTCGCCTTCTCGATCCTCACCGAAATCTCGGGTACCGTCCACTTTAAGGACATCACCGATAGCGTCACCTACCACGAAGAGCTCGACGAAGTCACCGGCCTCTCGCAGTGGGTCATCATCGATTCGCCCGACGAGAAGCGCCTCCCCACGGTCATCATCCGTCCGGACGGCGGCCACAAGTCGGATGAGAAACGCTACCTCATGCCCACCCACGCTCACCTCAGCGTGCGTGACGGCGACAAAGTGCACGCCGGCGACGTCCTTGCCAAGATCCCGCGTGCCACCACCAAGACCAAGGACATCACCGGCGGTCTGCCCCGCGTGGTCGAGCTCTTCGAAGCTCGCAAGCCCCGCGAGACCGCGGTCATGAGCGAAATCGACGGCACCGTGAAGATCGGCGAAGTCGTCAAGGGTATGCGCAAAATCTCCGTCGCCAGCGCCGACGGGACGGAGAAGGAATACTCCATCCCCCGCGGCGTGCACATCAACGTGCAGGACGGCGAGAAGATCAAGGCCGGCGACCCGCTGATGGACGGCCCCCGCAACCCGCACGACATCCTCAAGGTCCTCGGCGAAAAGGAACTCCAGAAGTACCTCGTCAATGAGATCCAGGAAGTCTACCGGCTGCAGGGCGTCAACATCAACGACAAGCACCTGGAAGTGATTGTCCGTCAGATGATGCGCTGGGTGCGGATCGACGACATCGCCGATACGGAATTCCTCCCGGACGAGATCGTCGACAAGTTCCGATTCCGCGACGAGAACGAAAAGACCCGCGAGGCCGGCGGCCGCATTTCGCAGGGCAGCCCCGTGCTGCTCGGCATTACCAAGGCGTCGCTCTCCACCGATTCGTTCATCTCGGCCGCGTCGTTCCAGGAGACCACGCGAGTGCTCACCGAAGCCGCCATCAACGGCAAGGTGGATTACCTCCGCGGTCTCAAGGAGAACGTCATCATGGGCCGCCTGATCCCCGCCGGCACCGGCATGGATTACTATCGCCGCGTCAAAATCGCCGGCGAGGACGTGGTCGAAGATACGCTGG
>CAYVDY010000470.1:0-1341 GCA_964450255.1 uncultured Candidatus Solibacter sp.
CTCGGCAACCTGACGGTGACCAACTGGGTCCGCGACAAGGGGTTCGGCATGGGCGGTCAAACAATGGTGTTCGCAACCGGGGACAACCATGGGGAACTCTTCCCCGCCGTAGCGGCCGAGCGAGTCGTATGGGCGGATGGCCCCCTGCATCCGCCGGGCGGTTTCCCGCAAAGCCTCGTCCCCGGCCTGGTGGCCGAAGGTGTCGTTGACGTGCTTGAAGTGGTCGAGATCGATCATCAGGACGCCCAAACCTCGCCGTTCGCGCCGGGCACGGACCACTTCGCGATCCAGCGCATCCATGATCGAGGAGCGATTCCAGATTTTTGTGAGGGCATCGCGCGTGGCCTGCTCCATGAGCGCCGCCTGGGCCGCGACAAGTTCGGCCTGGAGATCGATGATGCGCCGGCCGGCGCGCAGGCGGACTTCGAGCTCCTGTTTTTCGAATGGCTTGACAACGTAATCGTCAGCGCCTGAGCTCATGCCTTCGACGATGTCCTGGCGGAGCCCTCGTGACGTGAGCAGGATGATGTAGATGTAGCTCTTGCGGCGGAGTTCGCGAACCATGCTGCAGAGTTCCAGCCCGGTATAGACGGGCATCATCCAATCCAGGATGGCGATCTGCGGGGCATCGGGCAGCGACAGTGCCGCCCACGCCTCGTCGCCATCTTTGGCGGACAGGACTTCGTAGCCCCAGCCACCAATGATGGATTCGAGAAGCCTGCGCGTCACCAGGCTGTCGTCAGCCACGAGAATCCTCATCGCGAAATCGTCTTTCATATCCTAACACCCCGCGATTGAGGGAGGATATGAGTGGAATCCCCGAAGGCGCAGTACGAAGTCCCGTTCTACGGCTTATGGTAGTTGGGATAGACCGGCCGTTTCGGTTTGGCCACGGGGTTTTTGCCGAGTTCGGCGAGGACCAGCTCGACTGCCTTTTCGAGCTGCGGATCTTTGCCAAGACGGACGAGTTCGGGGTCGTGCTCGACTTCGATATCGGCCGGAATACCAACGTTTTCAGCGTCCCACTGGCTGTCGGGTCCCCAAACTCCGGAGCTCGGCGCGCTGACGAAACCGCCGTCCATGAGGGCCGGTCCGCCGGCGCGGCCGATGAGCCCGCCCCAGGTGCGCTTGCCGACAAGTTTGCCGACGTTGGCGCGGCGGAAGTAGTTGGGCATGGCATCGCCGCCGGAGCCGGCGAATTCGTTGATGATCATGACTTTCGGCCCGAAGATGGCGCCCTGGGGCTGCACTTCGTCGGCGCCGTCGCGGGTGGCCACGGCGCTCATGCGCCTGCGGTTGAGGACTTCGATGATGTCGGTGGCCAAGGCGCCGCCGCCGTTG
>CAYVDY010000470.1:1351-5780 GCA_964450255.1 uncultured Candidatus Solibacter sp.
GCGTCGGGGGTGGCGCCCCACTTGCCGACCTGGGCGTAGAAGTGGCGGTTGAATGCGGGGAGGCCGCCGAAGGACGTGTCGGGCATGTAGACGTAGGCGATGCGTCCGTTGCTGAGCCGGTCCACCTTGCGGCGGTTCTCTTCGATCCAGGCGAGGTTGCGGAGGCGCGACTCGTTGGCAACCGGCAGCACCGTGATGTCGCGGGCGGCCGAACCATCGGGATTCGGGCCCACCTTGAGCATGGTGTTTTTGCCTGCCGTGGCTTCGAAGAAGCTGTAGACGTTGGCGGTGGCGGGCAGGTCGCGGCCATTGACGGCCAGGAGGTATTCACCCTCCTGTACGTTGAGGCCGGGCTGGGTGAGCGGGGCTTTCAACTCGGGATTCCAGTTTTCGCCATCGTAGATCCGGGCGAAGCGATAGCGGCCGTTTTCGAGCTTGTAGTCGCAGCCGAGCAGTCCGGTGGGGACGGTCCTGACATCGGGCTGATCGCCGCCGCCGACGCTGAGGTGGCCGGCGGTGACTTCGCCCATCATGTCGGCGAAAACGTAGTTGAGGTCGCGGCGAGCCATGACACCGGCTATAAAAGGCTCGTACTTTTTGATGGTGGCAGCGAGATCGAGTCCGTGGAGTTTGGGATCGTAAAAGAGTTCACGCTGCACGCGCCAGGCGTCGTGGAACATCTCTTTCCACTCGGCGCGAGGATCGGTTTTGACTTCGATGGAGTCCGTCTTAAGGCCGGCGGTGGGAGGAGTGGCAGGCGGAGGCGGCGGGGCCGCGGCTCCGGCCACCAGCGGCTTGAGCGGCTGGATCGACCAGCGATCGGCCTGGGCGGTGAGCGTCTTCTCGCCGTTCTCGGAGATGTCGAAGAACCGCACGCCGCTGACCACCACGTCGCTCTTGCGCAGCTTCAGGTCGTGGCGGTGGACGTTGAGCCCTTGCTCCAGGGCGAAGAGAATGCCGGCCTTGCCGGTTCGCAGACCGACATAGCGGCGCGGCGGCAGCGGCATGGCGAGGATGCGCTGGCTGATTCTGTCGAAGTCGATGGTCACCTCAACCGTCTTCGGCTCTGGCTTGGCATCCGGCTTCTTGTCGTCCTTTTTTTCTTCCTTCTTTTCCGCAGCATTCTCTTCGTCGCTTTCGGGCTTGAAGGGTGACTCGCCGGACTTGGAGAGCACGGCCAGATAGACGCTACGGGTGGAAGTCCTTGCGGCGCTCTGAATGTCGGGCTGCAGCGTTGGGCCGCTGTCGGTGCTGGCGGTGAAGTAGAGGTACTTGCCATTTGTGTCGAAGGCAGGATGGCCGGCGTCGCTCAGGCCGTCCGTGAGTTGGGTGGCCTTGGCGGCGTCGAGCGAGTAGACGAAGATGGCGCCCAGGTAGTTTTCCAGACGCTTGGCGTAGGCGAGCCACTTGCTGTCCGGGGACCAGACGGGCGCGCGGTTGTATCCGAGGTAGCGATCCTTATCCACCAGCACGGGCTTCTTTTGCTCTACGTCGACATACCAAGTCTGGAGATGGGCATCAAGGTAAGAGATCTTCTTGCTGTCGGGCGACCAGTTCGGTGTGGTGTAGAAAGTGGGTTTGTCCTCGAGGCGAATCGTCGTGGCCTCGCCCTTACCCATGGAGTCTTTGATGTGGAGTTCGTATTCGCCGGAGGCGTCGGAGAAGTAGCAGATCCACTTGCCGTCGGGGGACCAACGCGGGGATCGCTCCATCGTGCCGGTAGTTTCTGTGAGATTGCGGGTGTCGCCCTTTTCGGCGGGCACGGTCAGGATCTCGCCGCGTGCTTCAAACAGGGCACGCGCGCCGGTGGGGGAGATCTGCGCGTTGGTGAGGCGGCGGGCAACATTGACGAGCTTGGGCCGCACCTCCGGCATGTCACCGCTGACTGTGACGCGCACCGGCGCCAGTTTGCCGCTCTTGAGATCGAAGAGATGCAGTTGACCGAACTGCTCGACGACGATGGCGCCGGGACCGGCCTGGGCGGACTTGAAATCGAAGCCGGTGTTGCCTGCGGCCTGCGTGACCTTCTTCGACTTGGTGTCGTAGACAAACAACGCGACGGGGCCGCTGCGGTCACTCAGGAAATAGACTTTGTCGCCGACCCACATGGGGCAGTAGTCGTTGGAATTATCGCGGGGGACCTTCTCGATTCTACTGTCGGCGAGAGAAGCGATCCAGATGGGCGTGGTGGTTCCGCCGCGGTAGCGTTTCCAGGCTTGAAAGGCGCGGCGCATCGGGACGTAGGCGATGCGCGCGGAATCGGGCGAGAAGCTGCCCCCGTAGGCGATGGGCAGCGGGAGTCTCTCCTCCAGTCCGCCATCGAGGCTGGCGAGGTAAAGCTCCGAGAAGCGGGAGTATGCGCTGCGGGAAGTGGTTAAAAGCACCTTTTTCCCATCCGGGGTCCAGCCGAGAGCGACGTCCGGATCCGGGTGCCAGGTGAGGCGCCGGGGCACACCACCCTCGGCCCTGACGACGAACACATCGGTGTTGCCGTCATACTGGCCGGTAAACGCCACCCATTTTCCGTCCGGCGAGAAAGTGGGTCCGGACTCGGAGCCGACGTCCGCGGTGAGGCGCTTCGCCTCGCCGCCCGAACGCGCGACGATCCACAAATCTCCAGCAAAGACGAAGACAATCTGGGTTTGGCTCAACGCCGGATCGCCGGCGAGCAGGGGCGGAGCCGCCTGGGCAAAGAGACCGGCGGCGGTGGTCAAAAGACAGACAACAAGTGCGGGAATTCGGCTCATCGGGGATCTCCGTGAGCCTGATTTTATCGCGCTTCGGCAGCCACGCGCCGTAACGTTTTCAATTCGTCACCGGCGCCGAAGGAGAAATAGAGCTTGCGGTAGACGGCGTAGAGTTCATCGTAGACGGCGCTGGACTTGGAATCCGGCTCGACGACGCGGAACTTCGGGCAGAGGGCGGCCTGGGCCTGCTCCACGGTTTTGAACGTCCCAGCGGCCAGGAAGGCGAAAATGGCTGAGCCGAGGCTGGTCACTTCGCTGGATGGCACCAGCACCGGTTTGCCAAAAACGTTGGCATAGACGTGATTCAGCACTTCGTTCTTTTGCGGGATGCCGCCGCCGTTGATTACGCGCGAGACTGGCACGCCGTGTTCTGCCATGCGCTCCAGGATGATCCGCTTGTGGAAGGCGGTGCCCTCAATGGCGGCGAAGAGCTCGTCCTGGGCAGTGTGGGTGAGGCGCCAGCCGAGGGTCATACCACTGAGCTCAGGATTGACCAGGACGGTGCGGTCGCCATTGTCCCAGGAGAACCGCAGGAGGCCGGTCTGGCCCGCCAGATAGGCCCCCAGGCCGTCGGAAAGGGCACCCACGGAGGACCCGGCGCGCTTGGCGATGGCATCGAAAATATCGCCAGTGGCGGAGAGGCCGGCTTCGATGCCGGTCTTGAAGGGATGGATGGAGCCGGGGACCACGCCGCAGACACCGGGGACGAGCGTGATCTGATCCGAGATGGCCATCATGCAGGTGGACGTGCCGACGACGTTGACGACGTCGCCGATGTTGCAGCCGGCGCCGATGGCGTCCCAATGGGCGTCGAACGCGCCGACGGGGATGGGGATGCCGGCCGGCAGGCCGAGTTTCGCGGCCCACTCGTTGCACAGGTGGCCAGCGGTCTGGTCCGAGGTCTGGTAGCGGCCGTTGAGCTTCTCACGAACGCCGGCCAGGAGCGGATCCACGGCGGTGAGAAATGATTCGGGAGGGAAGCCGCCCAGCGAGGCGTTCCACATCCACTTATGGCCCATGGCGCAGATGGAGCGCGGCGCCTGCGTGGGATCGGTAATTCCGCACAGGACGGCGGCGACCATGTCGCAGTGCTCCAGCGCGGTGGCCATGCGGCCGCGCTTCTCGGGGTTGTTGCGGAGCCAGTGCAGGAGTTTGGAGAAGCCCCACTCGCTGGAGTAGGTGCCGCCGCACCATTCGATGGCTTCGAGTTTCAGCTCGTGCGCCTTGGCTGTGATCTCGGCGGCCTCTTTCCAGGCACGGTGGTCGCACCAGAGGTAGTAGTCATCCAGCGGCTGCATGTGGGCGTCGACGGGGATGACGCTGGAGCCGGTGGTATCGAGTGCAATGGCCTCCACGGCAGAACCGGGGACGCCGGCGGCGGCGAGGGCTGCCGCGGTGGCCTCGCCGAGCGCGCGCATGTGGTCGGCGTGGCTTTGGGTGGCGTGGTCGGGGTCTTCGCGCTTGCGGTGGAGGGGGTAATCGGCGGAGCCGGAGCCGAGGCGGCCCCGGTCACTGTCGACGATGGAAACGCGGACGCTGAGCGTTCCGAAATCAACTCCGGCTACGATGGCCATGGTCTACTCCTATGTGCTGAACGGCATGGATCGTACCGCTCCCTGACGGTCGCGGCTCGGTAACGCGCAGCTGGCCTACTTGTGCCAGTGCAGATCCCAGCCGAGATA
>CAYVDY010000471.1:0-5775 GCA_964450255.1 uncultured Candidatus Solibacter sp.
TTTAGTTTTCGCTCCGTCGATTTCGCCGAAATCGTCACGCGCATGGAGTGGATCTGCACCCAGGAAGGCATCACAGCCGAACCTGAGGCGCTGGCAGTGATCGCACAGGCCGGCGAGGGCAGCGTGCGCGATTCCCTTTCGGCGCTCGACCAGGCCATCGCCTGCTGCGGCGACAACCTGGGCGGCCAGGCCGTCCGGGATCTGCTCGGCATGTACTCGCTGGCGTCGTTGGAACGAGTCACCAACGGCCTGGAAGAGAACTCCACCGCGGCCATGCTTGAGATCGTCGCCGAACTCGAGAGCGCCGGAAAGAACCTCCAGCATTTCTGCCGCGAACTGGCACGCTATTTCCGCAATCTGCTCGTCGCGAAGATCACCGGGAAGGATACGAGGCTGATTCCAGCCTCCGGACCCGAACAGGTGAGAATGCGCGACGTGGCCTCGCGTTTCGGCGAGGAGGATCTCACCCGCTGGCTCCAGCTCACGCTGGATATCTACGGCCAGTTGCAGTATTCGCTGCAGCCGCGGCTGCACCTGGAACTCGGCCTGATGCGGCTGGTTCATGCCGGCCGGATGAAGCCGATTGAAGAGGCGTTAAAGGAACTGAATGCAGCCGCGCCCAGATCGGCGCCGCCACCTCCTCCTGCCGCCGCGCGGCCGCAATCCGCGGCTCCGCCGCCACCAGCCGCGCGGACGTGGAGCGCGCCGGCGGCCTCCAGGCCCGCGCCTCCTGCCTCGCGTCCTGCCGCAACGCCTGCACCAACTCAAGCGCCGCCTCCTGCACCCACGGAAGCGAAGCCTGCAGCATCCGGACCGTTGAAGGAACGGCTGGTTGCCGAGCTGAAAGACATGCGCGCCGGCATGATGTCCGTGCAGGCCGTCGAGGATTCACAACTGATCGAGGGCCAGGGCGGCGTGGAGTTCATCGCAACCCGGGCTGCCAAGATGGGCCTGATGTCGAAGGACATCGATAAGGCTCTCTCCAAGCTGATGGGCCGCGTGGTCAAGCCGAAAATCACCATCAACGAAGAGGCGGCCCCGGCTGCGCCGGCCCGCGCCGCAGAGGAATCGCAGGGCGCCGAAGAGGCCCGCGAACGCGCGCTTGCCCATCCTGATGTACAAAAGTTCCAGCAGATGTTCCCCGATAGCCAGGTGCGGGGCGTACGCGACTTGAAGGAGTATGAGCCATGAAATTCCCAGGCGGAGGCAACATGCAAGGCATGTTGAAGCAGGCGCAGCAGATGCAGGCGCGCTGGCAGGAAGAGATCGCCGCGATTCGAGTGGAAGCCAGCGCGGGCGGCGGCATGGTCACCGTGAAGCTCGACGGGCAGAAGCACTGCACCGGCGTGACGATTGACCCCGAAGCCGCCGGCGACGCCGAAATGCTGGCCGACATGGTGATGGCGGCCTACAACGAAGCCGCCCGCAAGGTGGACGAAGAGGCCGGCAAGAAGACCTCCGGCATGCTGGGCGGGATGGGCCTGCCTCCGGGACTCTTCTAAGCCTACATGCCCGACTTCGCTGAACCCTTAGCACGCCTCATTCAAGAGGTGAAGCGCCTGCCCGGCATCGGGCAGAAGTCCGCCCAGCGGATCGCGTTCCACATCCTGCGCGCCTCGCGCGAAGACGTGGACCGCCTGACCACTGCCTTGGTGGACGTGAAGGAGAAGCTGGGGCTTTGCACGGTCTGCAACAATATCAGCGACGGCGAGCTCTGCGTCTATTGCCGCGACCCGCACCGCGACCGCAGCAAGATTTGCGTCATTGAGGAGCCGCACAATCTGCTCGCCATCGAGACCACGCGCACGTTTGAAGGCGGCTACCACGTTCTGCATGGCTCCATCAGCCCGCTGCGCGGCGTCGGCCCGGAGCAGTTGCGCATCAAGGAACTTCTGGCGCGCCTGACCACCGGCGAGGTGCAGGAGATCATTCTCGCCACCAATCCGACTGTGGAAGGCGAGGCCACGGCCGTCTATCTGGCGCGGTTGCTGAAGCCGCTGGGCCTCAAAGTCACGCGGATCGCCATGGGTATTCCGGTGGGCAGCGATCTGGAATACGCCGATGAGGTCACGATGTCGAAATCGCTGGAGAACCGCCGGGAGATGTAGCGCGTTGATCTCCGGGCCTCCAGGTTGCGGGAGCCGGAAGTGATCGGCATGGGATTGGAACGGTGATCGCCATCACTTTGGAATAGTGATCGGCATGAGTTTGGAATCGTGATCGGTTTCAGTTGGGAACGCCGATCGGCATCGCTCGGAATACGCAATCACTCTTCAAAGGCGCTAATTCGGGCGCGTAAATGTTGGACCCGGACCTGACCGCTTCGAGCGAAGGTCCGACCCCTTGCGAATCAGAACTTGGTCATGCTGTGCACGCTGAAATGAAGTACGCCGATTCCGTGCGGCTCCAATACGCGGAAATCGACACGATCCTACTTCGGCAAGCGTTCGTGTCTCTAGCCCGACTCCGCCTACGCCGCTAGACGACGGAACAGAGTAGTCTTCCGCCCCTCGAAACCGGTCGCCAGGCACCTGCAAAGTGAAAAGCGCACAAGTTGTAATGGGTTATATCAGGTACAGTGAGATTGATTGTGGGTATAATATAACCCAGTATGCCCCGAAGCACACCGTCGATCCTTCCTCGGCTGGCACGCCTGTTGGGCGGCCTTGGGGACAACCTCCGAAAGGCTCGCCTAAGACGTGGGCATTCCTTGGAGACGGTTTCCGAACGAGCGGGTATCACTCGCAAAACGCTGTACCGAGTCGAGCGCGGCGATCCGGCTGTTGCATTGGGGATCTATGCGCGGGTCTTGCAGGCACTTCGGCTGGAAAACGACATCGCAATGATTGCCGCCGATGACGTATTGGGTCGGAAGCTTCAGGATCTGAATCTGGAGCCGAAGTCCCGAGCACCGAAGCGAAAGGCATCCACCGTCACTGAAGCAGAACCGGCGGAGCCGAAGCGACCGACTAAGCGGCGGACGCCGCAATGAATCGCTCACCCGACATTGTGGCTGTGTTCGCGGATCTTGAGCGGCTCCCGGAGCCGCGTCGAATGGGATCACTTCGGCGCCAGGTCGGCCGAGGCAGCGAGGTCTTTTCTTTTGAGTACGACCGCGATTGGCTGAAGACATCGGATGCGTTCAGCCTCGATCCTGACTTGGTGTTGGTCCAGGGCCCACAGTATCCAGCCGCAAATCGTGCGAACTTCGGAATCTTCCTCGACTCTGCTCCGGATCGATGGGGTCGCGTTTTGATGCAGCGGCGCGAAAACCTTCGGGCCAGGCGTGAAGGGCGCACCGCGCGATCCCTTTCAGATTGGGACTTCCTCCTGGGAGTTCACGACGAAACACGGCTTGGTGCTCTTCGATTCCAGGACATCGCCTCGGGAAGGTGGCTGGATACCGAGAACGCGCTTGCTGCGCCGCCAATCACGTCGTTGCACGAGCTTCAGGCGGCAAGCTTGCACTTTGAGCAGAGTGACGAGGCGAACGATCGTCTTGACGGGGGCCGTGATGAAGAGAAATGGCTCGCCCAGCTTTTCGCGCCAGGATCTTCGTTGGGCGGCGCGCGGCCAAAGGCGTCCGTCCGCGACGAGCAAGGCGAGTTGTGCATCGCGAAGTTTCCCAGCAAGCAAGACCGCCGCGACATTGGAGCGTGGGAATTGGTTGCTCACCGCTTGGCGGAGAAAGCCGGCATTCGCGTGCCGCCAGTCCGTGGCATCCGTGTGCCGGGCAGTGCCTATACCACCTTCGTCGCAAAGCGATTCGATCGCACTGAGAATGGCAGACGTTTAGCTTTCATCTCTGCGATGACGCTCACCCAACGGACCGATGGCGAGCCCGGCGCGAGCTATCTCGAACTCGTAGAACTGCTGCAATCGCAAGGGGCTAACGCTCAGAAGGACTGCCGCGAACTGTTCCGTCGCGTTGTCTTCAGCATCCTGATCCGCAACACAGATGACCATTTGCGGAATCACGGGTTCCTACTCGGTCCCGAGGGGATCACCCTCTCGCCCGCGTTCGACATCAATCCCGCCAATGACCGAAACGAACTCGCCTTGGCGATCAACGAGGTGGACTGCACCTGCAATGTGGCGATCGCACTGGAGGCACACCGATCCTACGGATTGACCGCGGCGGAGGCAAAAACCATCGTCTCGAAAATCCGCGAGGTGGTCGCCTCATGGCGGATGGAAGCGAAGCGATTGCGTATCCCCCGCGCCGAGCAGGAACTTATGGCGAGAGCCTTCCAGGATTGAGCCACGTTCTTGAGGTGCGCTTGGGGCGTTTCGCGCGCCCGGCGACGATCAAAACCGGATCGTCTTCGACCCCTCGGAGCGGGCCGCCACGCGACCGGTCATCCGAAGTGGAGAGCACGGCTTGTGGGACAAATCTGACCCACAAAAGTCCCACATGACTACCCAACCAAACAGCCAAGAACGCCTCGCAACCACTCGGAATTCGAAATTTGTCCCACTATAGTCCCACAAACGCTAAAACGCCCTCCGTTGGAGGGCGCCTGAATCTCTGTAACTTATTGATTTTATATGGTGCGGATGAGAGGACTTGAACCTCCACTCCCTTGCGAGAACTAGAACCTGAATCTAGCGCGTCTGCCAATTCCGCCACATCCGCACGATGTGAACAACCCTATTGTTGCGAACGGGACTGGCGGATGTCAATCTGCTTTCGATGGCTGCTGCTGGCGGGCCTGCCGCAGCTCCAGGATGAGGCTCATCACGTGGCGCTCGATCTCGTCGCGGACCTCGCGGTGCACAGACTCCTTCTCGCCAATGGGGTCGCGGACCTTCCACTCGCGGGGGCGGCTGAATGGCAAGCCGCGCAGAGACCGGCCGCTGAGGTTGACCACCACGTCGAGATCGTGAGTCGCGACCTCGTGCACGGATTTCGGGTACTGATCCGTCATCTCGATGCCCAACTCGCGCATGAGACTGCGCGTGACCTCGGGGATCATCGAGGCGGGCGCCAGGCCGGCGCTCTCGGCTTCCAGCACGTCGGAGCCGTACTTTCTGGCGAATGCCTCGGCAGTCTGGCTGCGGCAGGCGTTGCCGATGCAGATAAACAGGACTTTAGTAAGCCTCACGGTCGAACCTTCTCCAAAAACAGGCTGTGCACGCGGGGGTCCGCGCTGAGCTCGGGATGAAACGTGGCGACCAGATGACGGCCGAAATCGACCAGCACCGGCGTGCCCTGGTACGACGCCAGAATGACGCCGCCGTCGCCGACGCGGCGGATGATGGGCGCCCGGATGAAGACCGCCTCCATCTCGGCATCGCCGCCGAGCTGGTGGCCGCTGAGCCGCGCCACGCGGCTGTCCAACTGCCGGCCGTACGCATTGCGCTCCACCGCCATGTCGAGCAGCGCCAGCGACGCCTGCGAGGGGTTCATGACCTCGGTGGCGAGCAGGATGGCTCCGGCGCACGTGCCGAAGACCGGCTTGTGCCGCCCGAACTCGCGCAGGGGCTCGAACAGGCCGTAGTAATCCATCAGTTTCAGCATCGAGGTGCTCTCGCCGCCGGGGATGATGAGGCCATCCACGGCGGCGAGTTCGGCGGCGGTGCGCACTTCCACGGGGCTGCCGCCGGCGCGGCGGATGGCGCCGGCGTGCGCTTCGAAATCACCCTGAAGGGCGAGGATGCCAATCGTCGCCATACTACCAGCCGCGGGTCTGCATCAGCTGCGATTCATCCAGCGTGCGGATGTCGAGGCCCGGCATGGCGTCGCCCAGTTCCTCGCTGGCTTCGAGCACGGCC
>CAYVDY010000472.1:0-5756 GCA_964450255.1 uncultured Candidatus Solibacter sp.
TGCACATCCCGGCCAACATTCCTCATCAGTTGCTGGTGAAGAAGGAGTTCCTCTATTTCGTGATGAAGGTGGAGCAGTAAGAGATCAGTAGAGGGTCTTCACGAGACAGGACTGCAACTGGAAGTCCGGACGGACTCCATCGTATACTACGGTCCACCTACCGGAGCTGGGCCTATGGACTTTCTCTTCAAAGCCGCCTATTACGCGGCGTCGAGCGTGAGTGGATTGATTATCGGCGGGCTGTTCCTGGCCAATCTTCTCGGCAACTCGTCGCCGAGCGAAACGTGGCGGCATAAGGCGATCCTCACGGTCGCCGCGGCTTGCGGCTTCGGACTCCTGTATATGGGGTTTCGGCTGGGCCATCAGCAGAGCCAGTGGCTCGCGGGTTTGGGGATGGCAGTGCTCGCACTGGTTGTGGGCGGAGCAGTAATGTTCTTCGGACTGATGGCATTCACCAAGGTCCACTGGCAGTAGATGGCGATGAAGATCGCGTTCTACGTCCTCTACGGATTCTTCGGATTGCTGGGTGCGTACTTCGTGCTCTCCAGCCTGTTTGGAAGGCTGACGTTCGGGAGCGCGAACCAACTGACGGCGAAAGCGGTGTTGCTGGCGGCGACGGCCGCGGGCGGCGGATTGCTCTACTGGGCTTACCAATTGGGCGAGGTGCAGGCGCGGTGGCTGCCCGGGATCGGTGTTGTGGTACTGGCTGTCGTGGCGTTTCAGATTGTCATGGTGGGCGGGCGTCTGCTCTTCGGGTGAACGGCGGCACTTGTGCCGGGTTGCAGATCCGGATATCGTGTTGGGCATAGAGTTCTTACTATGACCAACTCACCTTCCCGCCGGACGTTCCTCTCCTCTGCCTCCCTGACGGCCGCTACGACCATCACTCTCGGCCAGCCGCCCGCAGCCCGGGCTGCCTCCAACGACAAACTGAAGGTCGGCCTGATCGGCTGCGGCGGGCGCGGTACCCAGGCGGTTACCGATCTGTTTGCCGGCACCGACAATGTCGAACTCGTCGCCATGGCGGATGTTTTCGAGGATAAACTCGAAGGCTCGCTGAAGCGCCTGCGCAGCCCGGAGACTGCGGCAAGATACGCGGGCCGTCCCGTGCCGCGCAACGGGCAGTTAGTGACGTCCACCGCGGCGCAACTCGTTGAGGACTTCGCCAAGAAGCTCCAGGTGGCGCCGGAGAATCACTTTGTCGGCTTCGACGCATACAACAAGCTGGTGAATTCCGGCGTGGACGTCGTGATGCTGTGCACGCCCCCCGGCTACCGCCCGATGCATTTCGAAGCGGCCGTCAATGCCGGCAAGCATGTGTTCACAGAGAAGCCGATTGCCACCGATCCGGTGGGCTGCCGGCGCTTCATGGCTGCCGCCAAACTCGCCGAGCAGAAGAAGCTCTCCGTGGTCTCCGGCGCTCAGCGCCACGCGCAGACCAACTACATGCAGACGGTGGACAAGATCAAGAACGGAGCGATCGGCGATATCCGCGCGTGCTATTCCAAGTACCTCTCCGGCCCTGTCTTTCACGTGCAGGCGCGTCAAGAGAAGTGGGCCGACATGGAATGGCAGCACCGCAACTGGTATTCGTTCGTGTGGATCTGCGGCGACCAGATCGTGGAGCAGCACTTCCACAACATCGACTTCATCAACTGGGTGATGGACGCTCATCCGGTGCGCGTGGTGGCCAGCGGCGGCATCTCCTGGCGCAAGGGCAAAGAGCTCTACGGCAACATCTACGACCACATGGCCTCGGACTTCGAGTATGCCAATGGAGTGAAATACTCGTCGCACTGCCGGCAGTATCCGCGCGGCGTCTACTCCAATGTCAGCGACATGGTGGTGGGTTCCAAGGGCGCGTCCGACGGATTGGATCTCGGAACAGATGACAAGGTGAATCCCTATGTGGTGGAGCACCAGCAACTGCACGCCTCCATCCGGGGCACGGGACCGTATCTGAACCAGGGCATGTCCATCGCCGAATCCACCATGACCTGCATCATGGCGCGTGAGTCGGCCTATTCCGGCCAGGCCGTGACATGGGATCAGGTGATGGCCTCGCAACTCGATCTGATGCCCAAGGCGTTTGACTACAAATTGAAGATGGACCCGCCGCAGTTGCCGGAGCCGGGGACGTACAAGTTTATTTAGGAGGACGATGGGCTTCTCGATCTCGGGGCTGGGCAGCATCATCTGCCTGGCCCTGCTTGGCACGCAGCCGCCGGTGGAGCCGCCCGCCCTGAAGATCACCGTGGAAGGCACGGTGGCGGACTACTCCACAGGCCTGCCGATCGAGCGGGCGTTGGTCCGGCTTGAACAGGAGAGCGTATTCACCGGCCCGGATGGGCGCTTCACGCTCAAGAGCCAGACCATTCGGCGATACAAGGCCATCGAGGCAGTGCGGCCGGGCTACGAGCGCGTGCGGGACGGGGTGATGGCAGACCGCCCGCTCCAGACGCTGACGCTGAGACTGAAGCGGTTCGCCGAGATTACCGGCAAGGTGCGGAACGAAGACGGCGAGCCGGTCCAAGGCCTTCGCGTCCAGGCATACCGTCGCTACGTCGCGACAGGCAGTGCGCGGCTCTCGCAATCGAGCTTCTCGACGACGGACGATCTGGGCCGCTTCCGTCTTGCGGAACTGCCCGCTGGCGAATACCTGGTCCGCCTGATGGGGCGCACGGGCAGCATGGCCTATATCGGTGAGACGCGCCGTAGCGCGCCGGAATCCCGCGACGCATTCACGCCACAGTACTTTCCCGGCGTGGCTGACCAGAGCGCCGCGCAAGTGGTGAAGCTGGAGCCGGGCCAGGCGTGGCAGATGGAGTTCACCACTCTGATGCGGAAGGCCGTCACCGTTCGGGGGCGAATTGCGAATCACGCCGGCTACCATCCGGTAACGCTGGAGCTTGGCCGGCCGGACGAATTGCCGATGGGGAATCGGACCCACATCAACATTGCCGATGGGCGGTTTGAGATATTCGACGTAACCGCCGGGAAGTATCAGATCACAGCGCAGAGAACGGTCAACCACGAGGAGGAGCGTGGGCTTGTCGCGATCCAAGTCGGCAGCACTCCGGTGGATGGCGTTCAGCTCACCCTTTACCGTCCTGCCCACATTGAAGTAAAGGTGCAAGGCGTCGAACCTGAGCTCGCCCAGGCTCCGGTGATCGATCTGTCGTTGACCAGCAGGGAACAGAGCGGCCAAGGCGACTACGACACCACAGCGAGACGAGGCGACGCAGGCACTCTGCGTCTTGACGGTGTCTGGCCTGGCAAGTACAAGGTCAAGGCGCACAGCAACGCCGGGGAATTGTACATTGCTTCGGTGACCTGCGGCGGCGTGGATCTGCTGCACGAAGAGCTCACCGTCGTGGAAGGAATCGTTCCCGCGCCCATTGAGGTTCGCCTGGCGCCTGGCGCCGCGCAGTTGGAGGTTGCCGTACTGCACGATGGCAAACCGGCGCCCTCGGCTCAAGTGCTCTTGCTTGGCGACGGCGGGCAAACGACGCTGGCCCAGTACGGGGGCCCTCAGTCCGAGGGCAAGATCCTGGTTGGCCGGTTGGCGCCGGGGAGTTACGGCGTACTTGCGTTGCCGTACCTGGCTGAAATTGAATATGAAAATCCGCAAGTTCTGGAGAAGTACGCCGGCCGGATCAAACGCGTTACGGTTGGCGCCGGGGCCAAGGAGTCCATTCAAGTAGAGCTCGCTCAGGAGATTCGGAACTGATGCACTTCGTTCAGTGCGCCCTCCTTCTCAGCATCGTCGCGCCACTGGCGGCCGAGGAGGCCTACGTCGTCGCCGGCACTGTCGTCCATAGCCTGACCCGCTCGCCACTCGCCACGGTACGCCTGGTTCTGGCGGCGGCACAGGTGGATCAGCCGCCGCTCACCATCACGACCGGCGCCGATGGACGCTTCCAATTCACTCAGGTTCCGGCGGGCAAGTACACGCTCTCGGCTGAACGCAACGGTTTCGTGCCGCAAGCCTACAACCAGCGCCGCCTCTATCGGCAGTACTCCTCGGCCGTGGTGACGGGACCGGCGGAGAACACCATGGACCTGGTTTTCGCCCTGGTCCCTGGGGCCGTGATCTTTGGCCGGGTTGCCGACGTCAACGGCGAGCCAGTCCCGAACGCCCGAGGACAACTCTACCGGGTGACCGGCGACGGAGAGAACCGCAGCGCGCAGCGGATGGGCTCCACTACGGCCGACGACCAAGGCTCGTTCCGCTTCGTCAATCTGGCGGCGGGCCGCTATGTGGTAGCAGTGCTCGGCCAGCCCTGGTATGCGGAAGCCATGCAATCCGAGGCTGGGCAGTTGCCAACCTATCCGCTCACCTTCTATCCGGCCACCACCAATCCGGCCGCGGCGCCGTTGATTGAACTGGCTGCCGGCCAGGAGTTCCAGGCGCACGTCACCATGACGCCCGTGCCCACCTACAACGTCGTCGTCAAGCGGCCCGCCAGCGTGAAAGAGGCAAACGCCTTTGTGAATTTCGGCGGCCCGCCGGTCTATGGCGCGCCCTCGTTTTCGCAAGGCAGCCAGTTTCTTCAGGGCGAGCTCACCCCCATGCGTGTGGCGGCGGGGCGCTACCAACTGGTTCTGGCGCAGGGACAGCAGGCCAGGATGGCCGTCCGGGAAGTGGAAGTGAGCCAGAACAACCAGGATATTGAGTTCGGCGAGTCGACGCTGGCCGAGGTCCGCGGAGCGCTTGAAGTCTCGGGCGATCGAGCCAAGCTGGGCGCGCAGCCCATCGTCGTGTTGCGCAAAGCCGGTTCCGATACCGGCGCGATGCGCGCCGTTGAGCCGGATGGTACGTTCCCCATGTCAGGTGTGGAGCCGGGCTCCTACCGCATCATGCTGAATGTCCGCGCACCTCACGTCATCCGCGCCATCACCGTCAAAGGCGCGGCCCTGCGCGATGGGCTCATCCGCATACCCGCTGCCGGATCGGTCGACTTGAGACTCGTCGTCGATACCGAAGTTGCAGAGATTGACGGCCGCCTGATGCGCGATGGCCGCGGCGTCACCGGCGCACTCGTCGTCATCACGGCTAAGGATCGCCTCGACGATTCCTGGCTCCACCGCATGGACCAGACGGACAGCGATGGCTCCTTCTCCTGGCGCGGCTTGGCGCCGGGCGACTATCTGGCCTTCGCTTTGCCCGAAGGCGATGAGATCCTCGCGTCCGATCCTGACTACCTCCGGACCTTTCTGGACTCCGCAATACCGGTCACAATTCAGGGCACTGGCAAGCAGAAACTCGAACTTGTCCTGCCGAAGTTCTGAGCGCGAAGTCCGGCGCTGCCGTGTCGTACCATGAAGTAATCCCTTCATGAGTAACTGGACAGACCGCCAAAAGGCATTACTGGACTCCCTCTCCGCCAGAATCCTGGTGCTCGACGGCGCCATGGGCACCATGCTGCAGCAAAACAACCCAACCATCGCGGATTGGGGCGGCCCGGAGTTCGAAAATTGCTCGGAGAACCTGCTCTTCACGCACCCCGAGTGGGTCAAGGCGGTCCATCGCGCCTACTACGAAGCAGGCTCTGATATCGTCGAGACAAACTCCTTCGGGGGTTCGCCGGTAACGCTGGCTGAGTTCGGCATCCAGGACAAATGGCACGAGGTCAACGCGACCGCCGCACGGCTGGCGCGGGAAGTAGCCGATGAATTCTCCCGCCCCGGCCGCCCGCGGTTCGTCGCCGGTTCCATCGGCCCCACCACCAAGGCCATCAGCGTGGCCGGCGGCA
>CAYVDY010000473.1:0-5723 GCA_964450255.1 uncultured Candidatus Solibacter sp.
TCGGACGATCCTTATTCTGGCCTGACCTTCCGGTTCACCCTCTGGTCCGGTTCATCCCGACTGAGCGTCGAGCATAAGAGTGAATTCGAGCTTACGAGCAAGTACCTCGACCTGCACAGCAAGGAACAACTCCTCGCACTCGCCCAGCCAGCAAAGATTAACGCCTTCACGAAGGAGAAACTGTCCCCGGTTCCGAAGATGAGGGGACGGCTCCGCAACGACGTCGAATTGGCCGCCGCTGATCGGGCCGGAATTGAAGGCCGAGTCCTGCCCCAGGTTGAAGTTGTGGTGTATGGGTCTATCCTTTCGAATCAGCTCCCGGGCGGCATTTTGCACTTCGGCTTACACGCAGCCGGCACCGATGGTGCCCGTCATCGTCCGCTCCTCGCCGACCAGGATGTTGGGGTCTCGGAACCGGGGACACGTACTTCCAAGATGGTGGCCTGTGCTCATATTTGCCCCAGATTGCGGAGGCACACTGATTTCTCGAATATGCACATTCGCGGCGGATTCTTCTACTCCTATGAAAGACTACTCACGCAAATCGATAGCCCTGTTTAGTAAAGGGTAATGTGTGAATGCGTTCTCCTGTTGCCCTAAAGATCGCGTTACATATAGCAGGGAGAATCGGGGGCAAGCCGGGTTCGCCCAGACCGTTTGGCGTATTGTTCGTCCTAACGAGGTGAACCTCGATTGGCGGTGCCTCGGGCATTCGCAGTACCGGATGCTGATGAAAATTCGACTGCATGACGCGGCCATTCTTTAGGGTAATTTCCTGTAGCAGTTCACTTAGGCCATCGATCACAGCGCCTTGCAGCATATGCTCGGCAGCGCCAGGATTGATGGCGTGACTGCCGACATCTGCCACTACCCAGACCCTGTTGACTTTGACCCTCTTGTCGGCGCCTACAGTCACTTCGGCCACCTCAGCGACGTGGCCGCCATGATCAAAATGGCACGCGATCCCGAGAGCCGTGCGCGACGGCAACTGCCGTTTGCCCCAACCGGACTTCTCCGCAACCAGCTCGAGTACCGCTCGCATTCGAGCCGGGTTCATGGCCGGGCGACCGGGTCTGTCGCCCGCTACAGGTGCTGGGGGCGCGGGAGCCGATGCGAGTAATTCCAGCCGAAGCGATAGTGGGTCTTTGCCGGCGGCGTGTGCGAGCTCGTCGACGAACGACTGAACAACCCACGCGCTGCAATTGGATCCTGGCGCGCGTAATGCACCGGTTTTAAGGACCAACGGCAAAACCGACGACTGCACTTGATAGTCACTGATTAAACCTGCCGGAAACTGACCGGCATCGAATCCGCCCTCGGCTATAAACGAATTCCCTTCGCCAAAACTAATAAAATGGTCATGCCATGCAGCGATCTTGCCGTCCTGGTCAATCGCGGCTTTCAGGTGCTGAAATCCTCCCGGACGATAATAGTCGTGCCGCAGGTCGTCTTCACGAGTCCACAACAGCTTGATGGGTGCCCCGACGGTTTTGGAAATCCAGGCGGCTTCAGCCATAGTGTCGTTATAGCATCGGCGTCCAAAGCCACCACCGGCTCGCACCATGTGGACCGTTACATCAGTTACGGGAATCCCGAGGACTCGGGCCACCAACTGGCGCCCGGTCTGGGGTAGCTGACTGGTAGACCAGACTTCCACCTTGCCATCCCGGAAGTGCGCCGTCGCGTTCTGAGGTTCGAGGGTGTTGTGAGCGATGAACGGGAAGCGGTATGCACCCTGGATCACGCGGACGTCAGATCGCTGAAAGACCGCATCCACGTCTCCGTCCTTTCGAAGGGTCCGTGCCGGCGCTTGTTTTGACAGTTCCTCCGCCTTGGCGACATTCTGAACACTATCCTGCGACGCCCAAGGGCCGAGATCCCATTTCACCTGCAACTTCTTTCTTGCGGATTGCGCAGCCCACCAGCTTTCGGCGACAATCGCAACGCCAGCTTCGAGCCCTGGATCTGCAAACAGGTAATTCGGATAATCCCCGTTCACTGGTGCGCCTTCCACGATGAAGGCATGCTTCACACCCTTCAATGATCTGACGGCGTCGAGGTTTGCGCTGATGACTTTGCCGCGAGAGACAGGAGTCTTTTCAAAGACTGCGTACAGCATTCCTGGAACGGTTACGTCGATGCCAAAAGTAGCCTTGCCCTGGATGATGTCTTTCGTTTCTCCGCCCAGCGTTGTGGTGCCAATGATCTTGTAGTCTTTCGGGTCTTTCAATTTGAGCGTGCTGAAGTCCGGGACGGGCATGGTCGCGGCTTTGGACGCCAGCTCGCCGTATGACGCGGTACGGCCGGAGGGGCTGTGAACAACCCGGCCCGGGGTGGTGGAACATTCCGCAGCCGGGACACCCCAGTTTTGTGCGGCTGCCGCTATGAGCATACTTCGTCCCGCTCCACCGATTTGACGCATCGGCACCCAATTCATGGGGGTGGCGGTACTGCCAGCAGTGAACTGAGGGCCAAACTGCTCGCCCACCCCAGTTCGCACAATCTTGACGTTCTTCCAATCGATGTCTAGTTCTTCAGCCACCATCATTGGCAGGAGATTGAATGATCCCTGCCCCATTTCCTGGTTTGCCGTACCGATCGAAGCGATTCCGTCGGGCGAAATGCTGACGAAATTGGTTGGGGCCAGGGGCGCGCGAGTAAAACCGCCACGTCCCGGCGGCCCTTGTGCCGGCCGTTGAACTGGGGCCTGGGCTCGGGCCGTCCGCTGGGTAAATAACCCGAGCATCATGCCTCCGCCAGTCATCGCAGTAGCCCGAAGTATCGAACGCCGGCTGAGATTGAGCCTCTCCATGGGCTCTCCTTGTGTCCGATTCATCGATTAGCGCCCCCGGATTTCATCGCTTCAGATGCTTTGTGGATCGCAGCGCGAATCCGTCCATATGTTCCGCAACGGCAGATGTTGCCTTCCATCGCCGAATCGATGTCAGCGTCCCTAGGAGTCTTCGTCTTGGCGAGCAGCGCACAGGCGCTCATTATCTGGCCCGTCTGACAGTAACCGCACTGCGGGACGTCGAGCGCTTCCCAGGCAACCTGCACCGGGTGCTCGCCATCAGGCGAAATACCTTCGATCGTCGTGATCTTCCTCCCCACCGCGCTCAACGCCAACGTCACACAGGAGCGGGTAGGCTCGCCGTCAAGGTGAACCGTACAAGCGCCGCACAGTCCAATGCCGCAACCGAACTTAGTGCCCTTGAGATTCAACTCGTCCCGAAGCACCCAGAGCAGCGGCATTTCGGGATCGCCCTCATACTTCTGCTGCTTTCCATTGATGGTGAGCGTGATCATAAAACCTCCAGCGGTGAAAGCCCAGAATCCCTCATGACTGCATAAGGGCAAACTTCATGCGTTTTAGAAATCTTGCACTCTCGGGTGACCACGTACACCCGATTCCTTGCGAACACCTCAACACACGTGGCGAACGACGCCCCTAGATCGGTGAACGGACGAGGGTTGGGTTTCCCTCAGTAGCCCTCACGAAGATCGCTGCCATCTCCAAGGGTTGCCCTGGCAGACGGATCGGTTTCGTGATCGGAGACCGCTTCGGTCCCGCGGACGGGACGCTTAATGAGTTACCTGCTGCGGCGTAACCGAGGATCACGGCGACTTGGATTTATCCTTCAGTCCGTTCCATTACCCACCCCATGCTGCACGGCTTGAGGCCGCTGTCACCCTCCTCCGAATGCATCCAGACGCTGCAAACGGCCGGTGTATCGGCGTTTTTGCAAACTAGCGTCCCGGAACCGCGCGCGGCACCACGGGCGCCACCACTGGCGGAAGCGGACTCTGAGTATTGAACTTTTGTGTCACGTCAAGTCGTTTGTGAAATGTATCCTGCATCGCCACCGGCCCATCATCCATGGTGGAGTTCATCAGCAAATCCTTTGACGGATCGTACTTCGGCCATTTCGGCAGTCCCTCACCGTTCGGATCGCCGGTTTTCGGGAAGTTCGCGTAGTACGTCTGGATCTGATCTGCAGCCTTCCCCCCCTCAGGCTTGGTTGCCGCGCCATATTGGGTACGAACCGTGTTGGATACAAATGGTAGCTCCTGCGCGGGACGGCCTAGTCAGCAGATTCCTGGCGAACTGCATCGGCAGGGTGGCGAAATGTATCACTGGTCGGGGAAGAGAAGATCCACTGCAGGGCCGGAGGCTACCCTTCGGGGAGCCGATCTTCCGGTTAAAGGAGAGAAGCCGGTCGCGAAGGTTCCACCTCGGCATCCGTACTGTTTACCCGCTCGCCGATACCGTTCGCCAAGAACCGACTGCTCATGCTCCGCAGAGGGATCATGATAGTACTTCAAACACGACTATCGGGCCTGATTCCTCTCTATGGATCTCCGCTCATACGGGCGGAGCCTCGGCGGCAAAGGTCAATGACGACAGCGAGGACCTATTCAAAATGTTGACACGGCGAGACTTGTTGACCGGCCTGGGAGCCCTGACGGCTGGCGCCATGATGCCCGGCCGGGCAGTTGGCGCTGCTGTCGCGGGCGACTGGCCACAGTTCCGTGGTCCAGGGCGCGGTAATATCTCGACAGAGACCGGGTTGCTACGGACTTGGCCCCAGGGCGGACCCAAGGTGCTTTGGACGATCCCGGTTGGCCAGGGGTATGCCGGGGCGGCCATCGTGGGTGGGCGGGTCTATCACAACGACTACGACGAAGCGAAGGGCGTCTGGGGCGTCTTCTGCCGGAACCTGACTACGGGCAAGGAGATCTGGCGGTATACCGAGCCGCGCAAGATCCGGCCGAATCACGCCATCACCCGGACCGTGCCGGCGGTGGATGCGCGGTTTGTCTTCGCGATGGACCCCAAATGCAACCTGTACGCTCTCGACGCCAAGACAGGGAAGAAGGTCTGGCAGAAGGATCTGGTGGCCGCCTACAAGACGCGGATCCCGCCATGGTACAACGGCCAAAATCCGCTGATCGAGGCCGACCGCATCGTTATCGCAACGGGGGGCGATGCCATCCTGGTGTCCCTGGACAAAGCCACGGGCAAAGAGCTTTGGCGGACGCCGAATTCCATCAACGCCATTCTTTCGCACGTATCGGTGATGCCGGCGACCCTGGGCGGGGTGAAGCAGTACCTGTATGCCACGCTGGAATCCGTTATGGGCGTCGCGGCGAAGGACGGAAAGTTGCTTTGGAACTATCCGCGAAAGTTCAACGTGGCGGCGGCCCCGTCTCCCTTGGCCATTGATGCGTCCCAGGTGTTTGTTACGGGGCCGTATGACGCGGGCAGCACCCTGATTAAAGTCAGCGGGGCGGGCGGGGCGTTTAAGACGGACACGACGTTCGATCTGAAGAACAATGAGTGGAACTCTGAGGTCCATACGCCCATCGTGTACAAGGGCCATATTTATGCCGTCGGTAAAAAGAAGCGGGGGCTATTCACCTGCCTGGACTTCGCAGGCAAGAAGGTCTGGGACAGCGACGGGAAGGCATCGTTCGAGCTGGGCAGTTTTCTGCTGGCCGATGGGATGTTCTACGTCCTGGAGGGAAAGACCGGGATGCTGCGGCTGATTGAGGCGAACACGACCGGCTATAAGGAACTGGCTGCGGCCCAGGTGCTCTCAGGGGAAGATGTGTGGGGCCCGATGGCGCTTTCGGACGGCAAGTTGGTACTGCGGGACCTGACGAAGATGGTTTGCATCGACGTGCGAGGCAGGTAGGAGCAGGGCCATGGAATACCGGCACAC
>CAYVDY010000474.1:0-5697 GCA_964450255.1 uncultured Candidatus Solibacter sp.
TAAGCGTCAGCCAGGCGATCAGCGGTGGAGCCACCAGGCCGCCCACACTGGAGCCGCTATTGAACACACCGACGGCGAGCGCAGTCTGGTGCGGTGGAAACCACTGCCGGATCGCTTTGACCGAGGCCGGCCAGTTCCCAGCCTCCCCCATGCCCAGCAGAAAACGCAACGCGCCCAGATGCCAGGCCGATTGCGCGGCGGCGTGCAACATGCCGGCGACGGACCACCATGCCATCGCCACGGCGAGCGCCGTCTTCGGACCAACCCGATCGACGAAACGGCCCGCCACCATCTGCATCGCGGCATAGGCCAGCATGAAGGCGAACACGATGCGCGAGTAGTCGATCGCTCTGATCTGAAGCTGTTCCCGCAGGACGGGCGCGGTGACCGAAAGGACCTGCCGGTCGAGATAGTTCACCGCGGTGGCGAGGAACAGCAGCCAGGCGATCCACCACCGGCGCGACATCGGCTATCGGCTGTCTCCCACCGGAATCGTGAAGAGGAGCTTCTCAGGTTCGTTGGTGGAGTAGATGTCGATGCCGGCGGGGCGCAGAACAACACGGCGCGAGCTGAGCTTGCCGCCGGTGAAGCTGGCACTGCGGACCTGGACGCGGCGGGGCGACGTGGAGATCTCCTCCACCCCGTCGGTGTGGCGGTGGCCGGCCAGCACCAGCACTGGCTTGTCGATACTCTTCAGGATCTCCTTGACCGATTCGCCAAAAGCGTTCTCGTTCAGGGGAATGTGGACTGCAATCACCATCGCCGCGGGTTTCGATTCGGCCACGAGCTTCCGAAGCCAGGCGAGTTGGCTCTGCACGAATTCCGGATCGTTGGTGACGCTGTTGTCGAGCACGGCGAAGAGGTACGCAGTAGCGCCGGCCCGCTTCTCAAAGCTGTACCACGTGCCGTTGCGAAAGCAGTCAAATGCCTGGCGCCAGGCAGCACGAGCCTCCGTGGCCATGGCCGGATCCCGCACCACCACTTGCTTGCCCTCGGCCTGGCGATACCAGGAGACGTCGCGGTTGCCCAGGGTCAGGTACATCGGCGCAGGCGACAATTTGTGGATGGACTGGAAGTGCTCGATCTGCCCGTTGAGCGGCGGCCCCGGCTCGCTGTCGTACCGCATGGCTTCCAGAATGTCCCCAGTGTGGAGAAAAAACGCCGGCGGGCTGGCGCGGCGCTCCGCCAGGAACTTCTCAAGCTGAGAGGCCGAGTGGATGTTCGACTGATGCAGGGGCCGGAGCGCCGGGTGGATGCCCTCAATCTGCATCACATGCGTGTCGGTGATGTGGACGACCTCAAGCGACTGCGCGGAGACCAGCGGCCAGAGCAGGGCGAGCAGGGAAAGCGTCTTCATGGGTGGTTCTCCAGCCTATCGAACATCGGGGCTCCGCCGAACACGCGGCAGTCGCGGATCAGCGGCGAGGCGCAGTTTCTAAGAACGGCTGCCGCGCCGGCGCGGGCATGGGCCTGCGCGTCGATGTCCCGCAACCGCAGGCGGGCCACGTGATCGAACCGCAGCGCCGGACGCAGGTCTTCCTTGGAAAACGACGTGGTGAGGCCGCTGATGGAAAGATCCTCTGCATGGCGGCAGAAGAGACCGTACGCCGGAAGCGTCTTGAACATCCAGAATTCGGGGTAGGCTGCGGGGAGTTCGGGAATGTCGCGAGCGGCGTCCGCGGCCGTTCCGCCGCCCGCAAAACCGATGGAGACATCGCGGAGCGCCACGCGCCGCACGGGCGAGCCGGGCAGGCCGGTGATGGAGCAGCCAATGCTCCCGGCGCCCGTCGCGTGTACACCCTGAATGATCACTCCGCCGAGCTTGCCGGCGCCGGGCTTGGGACCGCCTTCGAGAAAAGGACGGCCGCGGTCGCCCAGGCGGATGAAAATCGGGCCTTGCACGTCCCGCATCGTGATGCCGGAGATGACCACGTTTTCGAGCGTGCCGCCGTCCACGATCTCGAGCGCCAGGCCGGCAAGCCGCGTGTCGTGCAGGGCGCAGTTGCTGATACTGACGTTCTCGAAGCCGCCGTTGGTCTCGGTGCCGAACTTAATGGCGTTGCAGTGGCTGCTGACAACGCAGTTGGAAATCACGACGTCGCGGCAGATGCGGGCGGACGTGCTCTTCAGGCAGATGGCGTCGTCGCCGCTGGAGATGTCGCAATCGGAGATGCGCACTCGATGACAGGAGTCGATATCGATGCCGTCGTTATTGCCGTTCACGCGGCTGCGCACAGTGATGCCCGAGATGCGGACGTCGTCGCAAGCGAGATAGTGCTGGACCCACATGGGCGAGTTCTCGAGCCGTACGCTCTGGATGGCGACCCCGCTGCACTGGACGAAGCGGAGCAGGTAAGGGCGGACCTTGTAGGCGCCCGAAAACGCCGCGCCCTGGCCGTCGATGGTGCCAGCGCCTTCGATCCCTGTATCGGTGAGGCCCTCGGCGCGGATCAGGCTGCGCTCCGTGTAGTTGTCTGTGTAGGACCGGTACGCGGAAGGGCGCGCCGGATAGTGCTCCAGCCGCGGGCTGCCGCGAAGGATCGCTCCGTGAGCCAGGTGGAGACGGACGCGATTTCGAAGTTCGAGCGTGCCGGTCAGATAGACGCCCGGCGGGAAGACAACCGTGCCTCCGCCCGCCCCGGCGGTCGCGTTGATGGCGCGCTGGATGGAATCGGTATCCAGCGTCGTCCCGTCTGCCTTTGCGCCGTCATCGCGGACGTTGCGGCCTTGCGCGAAAACAGGGCTGGCGGCAAGCGCGCCGAGGAAGTGCCTTCTACTGCTGGTCGACACGGCGACCATTCTATCCCGAGACTGCCATCCGAGCCAGATCGAACGCCGCGACAAAACTCCGGGTGGACGCCTTCCCCTGCCAGGCGATGTCGAATGCCGTGCCGTGATCCACCGACGTCCGGATGATCGGCAGCCCGAGCGTCACATTCACGGCGGATTCGAAATCCATCAGCTTCATCGGAATGTGGCCCTGGTCGTGATACATGCAGACGACGCCCTCGAACTTCTTGCGCTTCACCGCGAGGTAGAACAGCGTGTCCGGCGGCAGAGGCCCTTCCACGTCGTAGCCCTCCGCCTGTAGCTCGCGGACGGCGGGGCCGATCGTATCGATCTCCTCGCGGCCGAATAGCCCGCCCTCGCCGGCATGTGGGTTCAGCCCGGCCACGGCCACGCGCGGCTTCTCGTGCATCCGCCGCAGAGCATCGCAGGTCAGCCTCGTGATGGTCTGCACGCGCTCCTTCGTCACCCGGCGGATCGCCTCGCTCAGCGAGACATGGGTGCTCACGTGGGAGACGGCCAGCGCGTCCGAGATCAGCATGATGGTCACGTCAGCCGCGCCGCAGACTTCTCCGATCAGCTCCGTGTGACCCGTGAACCTGGGGTCGGAGAGTTCGGTAGCCGCCTTGTTCATGGGCAGCGTCACCATCGCGTCCACCTTGCCCGCCAGGGCGTCCTTGGCTGCCGCGACGACGTAAGCGCGCGCCGCTGCGCCGGATTCCTTCGCGATTTCGCCCGGCCGGATCTGGTCTCGCCGCAGCAGCTTCATATCGAGCACGTTCACCGGCCCGGCGTGCCACGCGCTGACGTCCGTGATCGGCTTCAGTTCCACCTGGAGCCCAAGCCGCTCGCGGCACAGCTCCAGAACGCTCAAGTCGCCGTAGACTACATAGGGTTGCGTCAGCGCTCCAGCCTTGTGCGCCAGTAGAAGGATCTCGGGGCCCACTCCACTGGAGTCACCCATCGTCACCGCGATTCTCATGCTTTGGTTATCTCACTAATCAGCCTGCGCAGCAGATCCGGCGCGCCGAAACCACCCGCCTTCGTAATCAACGGTGTCGCCGCGCCTTCGAGCTCCACCCACGAACACGGCACTCCGGGCAGGATCTCTCCGGCCGGCTCCAGGCTTCGGATTCCGCACGCAGCCAGGATGGACGCTGCGGTATCGCCACCGAAGACGATCAGCCCGCCTGGGCAAGCCTTGCGCCTTACCGCCTGGACCAGTGACACCAGCCAGGGCGTGACGTCCTCATCAGAGCGTTCGGGAGGCGTTGCCAGCACGCCGCCGCCCTCGCGCATTAGGCAGTGCTCCGCCTCCGCGGCGGTGGCCGGGGGATAGAGGACCATCCAAGGACAGCCTTCCAACTGCCTCCGCGTCGCCGGGTTCATGCTCCCGCAGGCGACTACCCACTGCCGCCCGGCCAACGTCTCGACGGCCAGTCCGGCTCCATCCAGCCGTGCGCACTTCGCTGCCATCAACCCGGCGGAGCCGGCCATCACCACAGACGCCCCCGAGTCTTCCACGGCCTGCCAGATGTCCCGCAGATCCTGCTCTGATCGCGCATCGCAGACGAGCACGGTTCCGGCGAGGTCAGAGGCCAGAAGGTCGATCAGTTCGGTGGCACTCGCGGCCTGGTTCAGAGCCCCGCCGAGTGCCTCGCCAATAACACCGTTGCCGAGCGGCTCCGCGGATTCGTCCGCACTGGTCCGCACACGGAGCGGCTCGCCATGAACGAATACCTGGCCACGCACCACCGTTCTCCCTTGCGCCGGGTAGGCCGGACAAAACACGATGTTCCGGCCCCGGTAGTGAGCCAGCGTCGCCCGAATTGCCGCCGCCACGTTGCCGCGCAGCGTCGAATCAACCTTGAGATAAAGCTCCACCGGGGACGCACCGGCCGCCTCAAGAATTGCTCCATATCGAGCAAGCGCTTCAGACGGCGGCAGCCGCCGCGTCTGGCAATCCGTCACCACCGAACAGTCAGCAGGAACCGTCGGTACGCTGCCGATGCCGATCTGCACTTGCCTCCCGGCCTGCTTCAGGATCGCCCCGATTTCGAGCGTTCCCGTCAGATCGTCAGCGAGGACGATTCGCCGGCTACTCGCTCGTGGTCCCTGCGCCGAACTGGACATAGCCCCACTTCTCCGGTATGTGCATATTCACCTTGCCCTGAGGCGACCACACCCAGTTGTCTTCCTTCGTGCCCGGCACACGCCGGTACTTCCCTTCGTGCAACTCATGCTGCCACTCGACGCGAGAGAAGTTGATCCGCCACGTGTCGCCATCCTTCGGCGGCAGGGACATGCGCGCCGCCTGGCCGAACGCGCTCCACGGAATTGCGATCTCCAGCGTCCAGCCTTTGTCCCTGTCGCGCGGATTGTTGAGTGTGCCGTTCACCTTCACGGCAGTGCGCAATCCCGGGATCTCCCATCCGTTGTCCGCCGATCCCCCGTCTTTATAGGGCTTGGGTAGGAATAGGTCCCAGGTTGTGTTCAGTGCATTCATCTCGAATTCGAAGTACTCGAGGGTGTCCCCGTTGGGATCGACGAAAACCTCGAAATCGTTGTCATGGAAGATCACTGAATCGTGCTGGGTCAACGTGCCCCAGACGTGCGGCTCTTCCAGTTCGGCCGCAATGTAAAAATGCTCGTCGTCCCACAGCATGCGGGCCCGCGTGCGAAAGCGCGGTACCGGCTTCGCGCTGCCTTCGATGTCGACAAAGTACGTGGTCCACGGCGCGTTCTTCCATTGGCTGTCGATGCGGCCGTCGATGCGAATGGGCGAGGGCGCCCTCCGGCACAGATAGCTATTCGGCGGAGTCTGGCCGGCAAGCGGGAGCAATGTCGATAACAGGAACAGGTACAGCATTGGTCTTTCGGTCAGCGTCCCAGGCATACGACACGTCCATC
>CAYVDY010000475.1:0-5685 GCA_964450255.1 uncultured Candidatus Solibacter sp.
GATCCGCATGGCCTTTCTGCTGGCAGCCGCCAGCGATCGCGCCGTGGGATTCAAAGAGCAACGCTCCGAGATCGGCTCCATCGTCGCCGGCGCCTGGGGCTGGCGCGCTGCCGCAAGGCAACTGATCAGCAAGGTTCCGTTCGGCGGAGGCGTCATCCCCAAGGCCGCCATCGCCTACGCCGGCACCTACGTCGTCGGCCTCTCCCTCGAACGCATCTACCGCATCGGCTACGGCCTCTCGCGCGCGGAACGCAGCGAGGCCTACGACGCCGCCCTCGAAAAGGGTAAAGAGGTAGCCGCAAGTCTGCTCGACAAGGTGCGGCGCAAGTGAGAACACTGGCGCTCGTAGTGGTCGCCGCGGCGACGGCGTTTGCGCAAGGATCGCTTGTGGAAGGAAGAAAAGACAGCGCGGTTCGCGTGATCATCTACGAAGATTTGCAGTGTTCGGATTGCGCGGCATTCCGCGTAATGCTCGATCAGAAACTGCTGCCGAAGTACGGCGCGAAGGTCGCCTTCATCCATCGCGACTTTCCGCTCGCCAAACACGCGTGGGCGCGTCCCGCTGCAATCGCCTCGCGCTACATCCAAGGTGTGAGCGAAGAGAAGGCATCGCAGTTTCGCCGCGAGACCATGGCGGCGATGGGCACCATCACGGCCGACACGTTTCAGGACTGGCTGAAAACGTTCTGCACGAAGAACGGCCTGAGTGCGGAGAAAGCCGTCGCCGCATTGACGGATCAAACGCTGGCGGCACTCGTGCAGAAGGATTTTGAAGAAGGCGTGGCGCGCGGCATCGCTCGAACTCCCACCGCGCTCGTCAACGGCGAGCCCTTCATCGAGACCTTCACTGTGGAACAGATCAGCGCCGGCATCGACGCCGCGCTGAAGGAGAACGGAATTCAATGAGTCATGACAAGCCCGTCGCCATCGTCACCGGCGCATCGCGCGGCATCGGACGAGGCATCGCACTTGAACTCGCAAAAACGCATACGGTCATCGGCACCTACCGCGGACGGAAGGACGCGGCGGAATCGTTGAAGGCGGAATGTGGCGCCGACATCATTCAGAGCGACATCGGCTCGGCCGAGGACCGCAACATTCTGATCCGCTACGCGCAGGACGTTTACGGCCGTCTCGATCTTCTCGTGAACAACGCCGGCATTGCGCCGCGCGAACGCAAGGACATTCTGGAGGCGACCGAAGAGATCTACGACGAAGTGCTCGACACGAATCTCAAAGGGCCATACTTCCTGACGCAGAACGCAGCGCGTTTCATGATGGAGCAGGGTCACGGACGCATCGTTTTCGTCACCTCCATCTCGTCCTACACCGCCTCGACGATGCGCGGCGAATACTGCATCTCGAAGGCTGGCCTCAGCATGGCCGTGCAGTTGTGGGCCGCGAGACTCGCCCCGCACAACATTCAAGTGTTTGAGGTCCGGCCCGGCGTCATCCGAACGGACATGATCGAAAAGGTCAAGGACGTCTACGAGGAGAAGGCCAAGAACGGACTACTTCCGCAGGGGCGCCTCGGCGATCCGGTGGACGTGGCCCGGCCGATCCGCGCCATCGCGGACGGCTTGCTCGATTACGGGACCGGCACCGTTTTGAACGCGGACGGTGGCTTCCACCTGCGCGTGCTGTGATATAACGGACATTCCCTTAGGAGTCTTTCCCGGATGAAGAAATCATTCCACGGCTCGTGGATCGTATTCGCGGCCTGCATCACGTTCGGCCTGTCGACGGGCATCCCGTATTACAACATCGGGTTCTTCTACGACTACATCGCGCGCGACTTCAACTGGACGCGCGAGCAGGTGACGCTGGGCTTCCCGCTCGCTGCCGCGATGACGATCTGGATCGGTCCGCTGGTGATTGCGCGCTTCAGTCCGCGCATTCTGATTCTGATCGGAACCGCGCTGACGTGCATCGCGCTAGTGGGCTTCGGGCAGATGCCCGGCGTGCTGTGGATGTACTACGGATTCTGGGTCCTGTACACAATCGGTTACTTCCTTTCCGGCCCGCCGCCACATCAGATCATCGTGTCTCAGTGGTATCGCCGCAATCGTGGCAAGGCCATGGCGATCGTCTATGTCGGCGTCGGCTTGATGGGCTCTCTGGGTAGCTTCATGGTGAAGCCACTGACCGAGGCCTTCGGCTACCACATCGCCCTCTGCATCCTGGGCGGCATGCTGTTCCTTTCGTGGCCGCTGGTCATCTTCGTGATGAAAGACAAGCCTTCGGACATGGGGCAAAATCCGGACGGTGATGATACACCGCCGGCGGAGACGCACATCGTTGCGAAAACTTTCAAAGAGTTGGCGGCGAGCAAATCTTTCTGGTTGTTGCTGCTCGGCAGTTTGTGTTCCATCGGCTCGATCGGCGCGGTGAACTTCCACATGAAGTTTGTCTTCCTGGATGAAGGATTCACGAAAGGCGCGATGGTGGACGGTGCGTGGCGCACGGCGTCGATTCTCATTCTGTGGTCGTCGATCGCGGGACGATTGTCGATCGGCTATTTCTCGGACCGGTTCTCGAAGAAGTGGGTGATGTTCGTGACGTACTTCATCGTGGCGGCGACGATTCCGCTGCTGTTGAAAGTGCGGCCGGACGACAACTTCTTCCTGTACGCGTTCGCGATCATGTTCGGATTCGGCATGGGCGCGGACTACATGATGATTCCGCTGATGGCGGCGGATCAGTTTGGCGTGAACTCACTGGCGCGCGCGATGGCGGTGATTCTGCCGGTGAACACGATCGGACAGACGTGGTTTCCTTATCTGGTTTCGGTGCTGCGCACCAGTCTGGGCAACTACGAGAACGCGATGAACGTGGTGTTGGGTGTTGCGCTGGTGGGCGCGTTGGCGATCGCGGCGCTGCCGAAGCACAAGTCCTTCAGCGAAGCGAAATAGACTAGAGGGATGCGGCACTTCACATACCGATCACTGGGCGAACTGGAAGAAGCAGCCCGTTCGCTAGGCGCGGAGCATATTCACTTCGAGCATGATGTCGCAAAGATCCAGCAGGCGCTGACGCGGAAGGTCAAGGTCGGCGCTCGCGTTGCGGGCAACTCGATGGCGATCCACCCGATGGAGGGTTGCGACGGCGATTTGGCGGGCGTTCCCGGTGAATTGACGTGGCGGCGCTACGAGCGATTTGCGCGCGGTGGCGCGAAGCTGATCTGGTTTGAGGCGACGGCGATTCGCGAGGACGGGCGGGCGAATCCGCGGCAGATCGCGATCAACGAAGGCAACGTGGACGAGTACGCGCGGCTGCACGAGATGATGATGCGGGTGCACCGCGAGGACTGGGGCACGACGGACGATCTGATTCTCCCGATGCAACTGACGATGTCTGGCCGGTACTCGGTGCCGAACAAGACGATCGTCTACCACAACCCTCTGATCGACCAGAAGACAGCGACGCCGCCGGACTATCCGGTGATCAGCGACGACGAGCTGGAGCGGCTGGAAGACGACTATGTGAGCGCCACGGGACTGGCGCTGCGCGCCGGTTTCACGGCGGTGGATATCAAGGCGACGCACGGGTATCTCCTTTCCGAACTGATGGGCGCGAAGACGCGCGAGGGACGGTATGGCGGATCGCTGGAGAACCGGACGCGATTCTTCAAGAACGTCTTTGGCAAGATCCGGGCCAAGTACGGCCAGCAGGTGATGATCTGCATGCGGCTGGGATGCTTCGACGGCGTGCCGTACATGATGGACGAGGCGACGAAGCTCGGCAAGCCGCTGGATTATCCGCTGCCGTATCCGTGGGGATGGGGCGTGAATCCGGAGAACCCGATGGAGCCGGAGCTGACGGAAGTGAAGCAGGCGATCGGGTGGTTCAAAGACTGGGGTCTGGAGCTGCTAAACGTTTCGATGGGCAGCCCGTACTACAACCCGCACATCGGGCGGCCGTTCGAGAAGCCGGACGAAGGCAGCTACGAGCAGCCGGAGCATCCGATGACCGGCGTGGACCGGCACTTCGCGGTGGCCGGCGAGTTGCAGCGGGCGTTCCCGGATCTGCCGATGGTGGGCACGGGGTACAGCTGGCTGCAGAAGTATGCGATCAACGCCGGGGCGGCGAATGTGGAGGCGGGCAACATCGCGTTCCTGGGATTGGGACGTGGGGTGCTGTCGTATCCGGACTTCGCCAAGGACGTGATCGAAAAGGGCGAACTGGACGAGCTGCGGGTCTGCAAGACGCTGACCTACTGCACGTTCCTGATGCGGTCGAAGGGCAACGAGTTCGGGCAGTTCCCGTCGGGGTGCCCGCCGTTCGACAAGCTGGTCTATGGGCCGATTATGAAGGCGGCGCGGGAGTCTCGGCGGAAGCAGTAGCGGTCTCCGGGGGGGTAATTCGGGGACGGTCATCCAATTACGACTTGGTAGAAAGTTGTAGCTTCGTGGGATTCGTAATTGGTGACCGTCCCCGAATTACGCTTTGAGGCCTTCGTGGCGGACGGTCCAGGTGCCTTTGGGGAAGGCGTCCCACTTGACTGCCATGAGGGCGACTGCGGCCAGGAGGCCGCCGTTGCCGGGGAGGTAGAGGTGGAGGTTGGGGCGCTGGTAGTTGTGGCCGTTGGGGAGGTAGACGTTTTTGGGCGTCTCCTTCAACAGGGCATCGACGGCGATTTGCGGTTCTCCTAAGGCGGCGGCGGTCATCGCCACCATCGGATAGTCCCAGCCCCAGGTGTCGGGCCATTTCCATTCGGCCATTACCTTCTTCAGCGTGCGGCGCATGGTTTCGCGATCGACTCCTTCGCCGGGGAGCCAGCCGAGGGCCATCAGCATGGAGGGGTGGTCGCGGTTGCGCTCGGTGAAGGTTTGGGGGCAGTTTTCGTGGGCGAGGTAGACTCCGTTCTTCACGGGGAGCGGGGCCATGTTGGCGCTGACCTTTTCCCAGAGTTCGGGGGGCTTTTCGCCTAACGCTAGCAGCCAGTTCCGGGCGAGCTTGAGGGCGTGGGCCCAGTAGACGAGTTCGTAGGTGGGGTTCCAGGTCTCGCGGGCGGGGTGGTTTTCCTGGGCGGGGATGACGGGCGGGCCGAGGTTGTAGCGGCCGGTGCGCGGGTCGAGGTGGGCGAAGGCGGCCATGAATTCGGCGGTTTCGAAGACGAGGTCGCGGTAGAGGCGGAGGGTTTCCCTGTTGGGATGGGCCTGGCGGCAGAGTTCGGCGTAGAGGATGGGGTGGGGCTGCTGCCAGAGGAGCAGAGGGCCGATGTTGGAGGGCGAATCGAGGCCCTCGGGGCCGACCATTTTGGGCCAACGGGCTCCGGGGTAGCCCTGGCGGGCGGCGATTTCCTTGGCGGCGGGCAGGATCTTCGTGTACCAGGGGAGGCTCTTTTCGAGCAGGGGGGGGCGGCCCCAGAGGGGGAAGTGGGCGGCGTGCCACCAGTGCATTTCGAGGTGGAATTTTCCATACCAGGAGTTGCAGGTGAGGCCGGTTTCCTGCGGGGGCATGGAGCCGGCGCACTGGATGGCGGTGAGGTATTGGGAGAGGACGACGCGGCGCTCGAGTTCTTTGGCGCGGGGGTCTTTGCTGCCGGTGAATTCGATGGCGCCGCCGGTGGTCCAGAAGCGGGCCCAGTGGCGTTCGGAGTTCAGGAAGACGGCAGCGGCGGTGGAGTTTGGCGGGGTCGTGTTTGGGGGCGAAGCGGGCGACGAACGTGAGGGGGCCGGGTTT
>CAYVDY010000476.1:0-5677 GCA_964450255.1 uncultured Candidatus Solibacter sp.
AGCATATTTCCAGCGTATGCGATTTAACCCGCCTTTGCCCTATGGCCCCAATAAGATCTTTGAATTAGAGCGCCCACAAACCCTCTGAGACAATGAGAAGCCAGAGGGGAGGTACGCCTTGCAATTCGACTCCTATCAAACCGACGGCTTCTACGACGAGATGTTCGACGCCGAGGGCCAGCCGCGCCCCGAAGCCAGGCTCCTCGTGGAGACCATCCAAGCCGCGCAAAGCGAGCAGCTCGCCCGCTGCCAGCCCGCCACGGACCGCCTGCTGCTCCAGATGGGCATCACCTTCAACGTCTACGGCGACTCCGCCGGTACCGAGAAGATATTCCCCTTCGACCTGGTGCCGCGCATCGTGCCCGCACACGAATGGGACTGGATCGACCGCGGCCTCCGCCAGCGCGTGCACGCCCTCAATCTCTTCCTGGACGACATCTACCACGACCAGAAGATCCTCAAGGACAAGGTGATCCCGGAGGAGGTCATCCTCTCCGCGGCCTCCTACCGCCCGCAGTGCCACGGCCTCGACCCGCCCCGAAAAGTCTGGTGCCACATCACCGGCACCGATCTGGTCCGCGACCGCGACGGCCAGATCTACGTCCTGGAGGACAACCTCCGCGTCCCCTCCGGCGTCTCCTACGTCCTGGAAAACCGGGACATCCTGAAGCGCACCTTCCCTCAGGTCTTCGCGGGCCTCCCAGTTCGGCCTGTGGAGGAATACCCCAGCCGCCTGCTGGAAATGCTGGAATCCATCGCGCCCGAAGGCGTCACCGGCAAACCCACCGTGGTGCTGCTCACCCCGGGCATGTACAACTCCGCCTACTTCGAGCACAGCTTTCTCGCCCAGCGCATGGGCATCCAGCTCGTGGAAGGTTGCGACGTTATCGTGGACGATCGCGGCGTCTGGATGCGCACCACCAAGGGCCTGCGCCGCATCGACGTCATCTACCGCCGCATCGACGACGACTTCCTGGACCCCAAAGTCTTCCGCCCCGATTCACTCCTGGGCGTGCCCGGCCTGATGGACGCCTACCGCGCCGGCAAGGTCGCCCTCGCCAACGCCCCCGGCAACGGAGTGGCCGACGACAAAGTCGTCTACGCCTACGTGCCGGATATGATCCGCTACTACACCGGCGAAGACCCCATCCTGCCGAACGTCCCCACCTATCTCTGCTGGCGCGACAAGGACCGCGAGTACGTCCTCCAGAATCTCGAGAAGCTCGTCGTGAAGGCCGCCAACGAATCCGGCGGCTATGGCATGCTGGTCGGCCCTCATGCCTCCGCGGCTGAGTGCGCGGAGTTCGCTATTCGCATCCAGGCCAACCCCCGCAACTACATCGCCCAGCCCACGCTCGGCCTCTCCCGGGTTCCCACAATGATCGATGGCGCCTTCGAAGGCCGCCATGTCGACCTACGTCCCTACGTCCTCAATGGCAAGGACATCTACGTCCTTCCCGGCGGCCTCACCCGCGTGGCGCTGCGCAAGGGGTCGCTGGTCGTCAACTCGTCGCAAGGCGGCGGCAGCAAAGACACCTGGGTGCTCGCCGCGCCCCGTAACGGCGCGAACCTCCAGGGAGGCCGCCGATGACGGAAGAGTCTCGTCCTCTTCTTAGCCGCGTGGCCGAGTCCGTTTACTGGATGGCCCGCTACATCGAACGCGCCGAAAACGTCGCGCGCTTCATCGGCGTCAATCTGCATCTTCAGCTCGATCTCGAAGGCGACGCCGTCAATCAGTGGGAGTCTCTCGTCGATACCAGCGGCGACGCCGCGGTGTTCAAGGAGCGCTACGGCGAAGCATCCCAGTCCACTGTCATCCACTTCCTGGTCTTCGACCCAGAAAACCCCAACTCCATCTACTCCTGCCTGCGCTCGGGGCGCGAGAATGCCCGCTCTGTCCGCGAGACCATCTCGTCGGAGATGTGGGAGCAGGTCAACACCATGTACCTGCGCATTCAGTCCCACAAGAGCAATCTGGATTTCGAATCCGTCCCGGAGTTCTTCCGCGATATCCGCCTCTCCTGCCATCTCTTCCAGGGCATCACGGACACGACGATGACCCACAACGAGGCCTGGCACTTTCTCCGCATGGGCCGCAAGCTGGAACGCGCCGACAAGTCGTCCCGCATGTTGGACGTGAAATACTTCATGCTGCTGCCCTCGCTCAGCGACGTCAACACGCCCATCGACGATATCCACTGGTCCGCCGTCCTGAAATCCGTCAGCGGTTTCGAGATGTACCGCAAGAAGTATGGCCGCCTGATCCCACGCGACATCGTCGCCTTTCTCATCATGGACCAGGAGTTCCCGCGCGCCATCCGCTACTGCGTCCACTCCGCCGATCAGTCGCTTCGCGCCATCACCGGCACCGCCGCCGGCTCCTTTTCCTTCCGCTCTGAGCAGTTGATGGGCCGCCTCCATGCCGATCTGGACTTCACCTCCGTCGATAGCGTCCTGCGCGACGGCCTCCACGAATTCCTGGACCGTCTGCAGGCCAAGCTCAACACCGTGGACGACCACATTCAGAGCGACTTCTTTGCCCGAGGCGTATAGTCAATTCACCCCATGGGAATCCGAGTCGCCCTTCACCACAAGACCGAATACCTCTACGATCGCCTGGCGACTCTCTCGCCCCAGATCGTGCGCCTGCGCCCCGCGCCGCACAGCCGTACGCCCATCCTGAGCTACTCCCTCTGCATCGAGCCCAAGGAGTACTTCATCAACTGGCAGCAGGACCCGCAGGGCAACTTCCTGGCGCGCCTCGTCTTCCCCAACCCCACACGCCGCTTCTCAGTCGAGGTCGAACTCGTGGCCGACATGACGGTCATCAACCCCTTCGACTTCTTCCTGGAGCCCCGCGCCGAGCAGTTCCCATTCACTTACGAAGCCTGGCAGCAGCGCGAGCTTCGCCCATTCCTGGAAACCGAGCCGGCCGGCCCGCTGCTGAAGGCCTACCTGGAAGCCGTCGATCTCACGCCGCAGCGCACCATGGACTTCCTGGTCGGGCAGAACATGCGCCTTCAGAAGGACATCGCCTATCTGATCCGCATGGAGCCCGGTGTGCAAACACCGGAAGAAACGCTGACCAGCCGAAAAGGCTCCTGCCGCGATTCCGCCTGGCTCCTCGTCCAACTCCTTCGCCATCTTGGCCTCGCCGCCCGCTTCGTCTCCGGCTACCTCATCCAGCTCACGCCCGATGTCAAGCCGCTGGACGGTCCCGCCGGCCCGCCTCAGGACTTCACCGATCTCCACGCCTGGGCCGAAGTCTACCTCCCCGGCGCCGGCTGGGTTGGGCTCGATCCCACCTCCGGCCTCCTCGCCGATGAAGGCCACATCCCCCTCGCCGCCACGCCCGAACCGCTCTCCGCCGCACCCGTTTCCGGTGGCGTCAGCGTCTGCGAGGTCGAGTTCGAGCACACCATGACCGTGACGCGCGTGCACGAAGATCCCCGTGTCACCAAGCCATATAGCGAGGAGCAGTGGCAGCGCATCTGCGATCTGGGAGAGCGCGTCGACGCTGAGCTCACTGCCGCCGATGTCCGCCTCACCATGGGCGGCGAGCCCACCTTCGTCTCCATCGACGATATGGAAGGCGACGAGTGGAACACCGCCGCCGTCGGCCCCACCAAGCGCCGCCTCGCCGGCGATTTGATCACACGGCTTCGCGACAACTTCGCCCCGGGAGGCCTCCTCCACTACGGCCAGGGCAAGTGGTACCCCGGCGAGCCGCTGCCCCGCTGGGCCTTTACCTGCTTCTGGCGTACGGACGGAGTCCCTCTCTGGCGCGAGCCCAAATGGGTGGCAGACCCGGCCCACAACTACGGTTACGGTTCTGCGGACGCCCAGCTCTTTGCCGAAACTCTCGCCCGTCGCCTGGAGATCTCGCCGAACTACATCCTCACGGCTTATGAGGACCCCTACGAGTACCTCCACCGCGAGGAACTGCTGCCGCGCAACGTAGATCCCACGGATAACAAGCTGGAAACGCCAGAAGATCGCGACCGCATGCGCCGCATTTTTGAGCGCGGCCTCGGCGAGCCCGTTGGCTACGTCTTCCCCTTGCAGCGCGTCTCCGGCAAGAGCGGTCCCGAGTGGCAATCCGGCCTCTGGATGCTGCGCGCCCGTCATCTCTACCTGATGCCCGGCGATTCGCCTGTCGGCCTGCGCCTACCGCTGCCCAGCCTCCTTTGGGAGCCGCCGTCAGAAGCTCAGCAAATCTGGGAAGTGGATCCCATGGCCCCGCGCGGCGCGCTGCCAATCCCGCGCCGGGCGCTCATTACCACGCCGACGACACCGCTGCCACCCACCCAGCGCGTCCGCGAGCAGATCGCCCCGCCCCCCACTGGCGCCCCCGGCCCAGTGGTCCGCACTGCCGTGGCCGTGGAGGCACGCGACGGCCGCGTCCACGTCTTCATGCCGCCCGTCGCCTCCGCCGACGACTACGTGGACATGATCGCCGCGGTGGAGGATACCGCCGCCTCGCTGGAGATGCCCATCCTCGTCGAAGGCTACACGCCCCCCTTCGATCCGCGGCTCCAGCAGATCAAGGTCACGCCCGATCCCGGCGTCATCGAGGTCAACGTCCAGCCTGCGGCCTCCTGGAAGGAGCTCGTCCACAATACGACCACTCTCTATGAAGAAGCGCGCCAGTGCCGCCTCGGCACAGAGAAGTTCATGCTAGACGGCCGACACACTGGCACCGGCGGCGGCAACCACATCGTCCTCGGAGCGGCCAACCCGATCGACAGCCCCTTCCTCCGCCGCCCGGATCTCCTCAAGAGCCTCATCGGCTACTGGCTGAACCACCCGGCGCTCTCTTACCTCTTCTCCAGTGTCTTCATCGGTCCCACCAGCCAGGCCCCGCGCATCGACGAAACGCGCGCCGACGCAGTCTACGAGCTGGAGATCGCCATGAACCTCCTCCAGACCGGCGCCGCTAACGCCACGCCGCCGTGGCTGGTTGATCGCACTTTCCGCAATCTCCTGGTGGACGTCACCGGCAACACGCACCGTGCCGAGTTCTGCATCGATAAACTCTACTCGCCCGATTCCGCCACCGGCCGCCTCGGCCTTCTGGAAATGCGCGCCTTCGAGATGCCGCCGCACGCCCGCATGAGCCTCGCCCAGCAGCTTCTGGTCCGCGCCCTCATCGCCTGGTTCTGGCGCCAGCCCTATGCCGAAAAGCCCATCCGCTGGGGCACCCGCCTCCACGACATGTTCCTGCTGCCCTACTTCGTGGAGCGCGATTTCGGCCGTGTCATCACGGAGCTACAGACCGCCGGTTATCCCATGGAGCCCGGCTGGTTCGGCACCCACATGGAGTTCCGCTTCCCTGTCTACGGCCGTGTCTGTTACGACGGCATGCAGATCGAGCTCCGCCAGGCCATCGAGCCCTGGTATGTCCTCGGCGAGGAGCCCGGCGCCGGCGGCACGGCCCGCTATGTCGATTCTTCGGTAGAGCGCCTCCAGGTGAAGGTTCAGGGCCTGATCGGCGAGCGCTACCAGGTCACCTGCAACGGGCGCCGCCTGCCGCTGCTGCCCACCGGCACCCAGGGTGAGTACGTCTGCGGAGTCCGCTACCGCGCCTGGCAGCCGCCCCGCTGTCTCCACCCCACCATCCCGGTCCACGCGCCGCTGGTCTTCGATCTGCTTGATACTTCCGCCGGCCGTTCGATCG
>CAYVDY010000477.1:0-5675 GCA_964450255.1 uncultured Candidatus Solibacter sp.
GCCCGACAGCATGAACGTCACCTTCGACTATGGCGACAAAGCGCTGATCTGGGAAATGCGAATCTGGAATCCCTACGGCATGGAGGACCAGGGAAACGGCGTTGCCGTCTACGGAACCGACGGTGTGATCCACATAGGCCGGTGGGCCGGACGCTGGGGCTACAAGCTGTTCGACAAAGCGGGCAAGCTCGTCCAAAACTATAACCCCGGGGCGGAAGGAAACTCGGACCCCGAAGGACACCAGAAGAACTTCCTCGAATGCATTCGCTCGCGGAAGCTACCCAACGCGGACATCGGTATCGGGCATATGAGCGCGATTCACTGCCACCTGGCGAACATCGTAGCGCGCACGGGCCGCAATGTCCGGTTCGACCCTGGTACTGAGACGATTATCGGCGACCCCGAGGCGAACCTATACGTGAAACGGACATACCGCACCCATTGGGGTACTCCGAAGCTACTGTAAATGCGTACTGAGGGGCATCAACCCGATCGAAGTGCAAGACGGCGCGCGACGACTCGCGTTTTCAATGAGTTGCCCAAATGGTTTGCTAGCCAACGGGTGCCGGCGAGGTCAGGCCGACTTGAGCTTACTTTGTCTGTTCCTGACCCTCGCGGCTCAGTAATTACCTACCATCTCGATGAGGTGATGTGACGTCGCTGGGATTGCATTCTCGGATAAATCGACAGAACTCGCGCTGATCAGGAGATTCAGTGACGCTTTGGACACGAATGCGGAGCCGCGGTTGTGCGCTTCACGGGGTCCTCGGCGACCGGTGCGCTTTTCCAGTGTTGCAAATGACGATTACGTCGGATTTGAATGGTTGCATCGCACGGTAGTCGCCTCGTGCCTACCGCGGATTGTCCATGCGGAAACAACCGCATTGGCTCCTCGCCTCTTCAACGCGATTTCAGGCAGGATACCCATCGCCCTGCGGAGGTCCTATTGGATCAGCATGATCGGCCTCACAGCCACCTCACTCATGGCCGCGCAAACTGGGAATGTCAACAGCCAGGCGATCAGCAGTCCGCGGGTCACGCCCCAGCGTGCGGCGCGCGCCCTGCGCACTGCCCCCACGCCCCTGCTCGACGTCGAGATCGTGTGTGTCGCTGAGAGGGAGGCTGAATGCCGAGGTGGACCTTCAGATTCACCACCTTCGTTCCTCCCGTTCTAATGATCTTCCATCCTCCGATCGACGTGCGCCATGCCATGACAAATGCACAGAGGAAGACAACCCAGATCGGAACCTGAACACAGCCGCCATAGCCACGGCGGTCGGTGGAGAGAGCGAACGTGGGCCGGCCATTGTTGCGATCATCAGGGGCACCCGTCCACCCATTGACGAACTCGGTGCCAAGGATCAGGAGGAGAACCGCGAGGAGGAGGAGGTCAGACGACTTGGGCAAGAGGTGGAAACTCAAACCGGCGGCGAGTACCCACGCAGCAACAACCAGCGTCAGCGAGCCGCGTCTCTTTGGGATCTATTACGAGCGGTGCGCCACCTGGTTCAGCATTGTACTCACGGTTCTGTCTTCGCCGGTTCTTCCACCAGCGGAACTGACCCAGGTTGTTGCTCAAGTGGCGACTTGACCAACTCCGGCGTAGGCGGGCGCAAGAGCGAAAGCCCGACTGAGCCGGCGAGCAATAACGCGATGACGCCCAAGGAGATCGCGATCGGCACCTTGTAAATGTCCGTGATCGTCATCTTGACTCCGACAAACACCAGCACCAGCGCCAGGCCCACTTTCAGGTAGTGGAATTTGCCCATGACTCCTGCAAGTACGAAGTACAGCGCCCGCAAGCCAAGAATCGCGAAGATATTCGAGGTGTAGACGATGAACGGATCGCGAGTGACCGCGAAGACGGCCGGGATGGAATCGACGGCGAAGACAATATCTGTTGCCTCGATGGCTACCAGTACCAGGAGCAGCGGCGTCGCGTACCTCTTCCCGTTCTCGACGACTGTGAATTGCGAGCCCCTATAGTCTCCGACGGCCGGGATCAATCGCCTGAATTGGCGGAAGAGCGGGTTGCGCTCCGGATGCATCTCACTGCCCCGCTGGAGAAGGAGCTTCACCCCCGTGAGAATGAGGAATCCCCCGAAGATGTAGATTACCCAATGGAAGCTCTGAAGAAGTGCCGCGCCCAGCAGAATGAAGACCGCTCGCATAACAAGCGCGCCGACGATACCCCAGAAGAGCACGCGATGCTGAAGCACGGGCGGAACAGCAAAGTAAGAGAACAGCACGAGGAAGACAAAGATGTTATCCACCGAAAGCGCTTTTTCGATGAGATAACCCGCAAGGAATTCCAGCGCGCGTTCAGAGCCGAACCAGAAGTACACACCCACGTTGAACAGCAGCGCCAGCGAAATCCACACCAGGGTCCAAAGCAGGGCCTCCTTGACACGGACTTCATGCGCGCGCCGGTGGAACACACCGAGATCGAGCCCGAGCATCACCAGAACGATCAGGGTGAAGCCGATCCAAAGTGCCGGCGTACCGACGCTCTCCAAACCCATGTAAGAACCTCTTTCTTAGCTGATTGGCGGCCACCGGGCATATTGGTGCTGCGCGGTCCACCGAATGTCGCTTCATGCCGTGACCGGCGATACGAAACCCTCGGGCTTGACGGTCAGGACTGAACAATTCACCTGGCCGAGGACCTTTTCCGCAGTATTGCCTATGATCAGCCCCGGCACTCCAGCCCGGCATACCGTTCCCATGACGATCACATCAATGCCCTTGGCTCGCGCCAGCCGCGCGATCAGATGGCTCGGCTCGCCCTTGAGCATGTGCCGACTAACTTCCAGATCGTTCAGAGGGACATTGCCAAGGAGCTCGCCGAACCCATTCGAATGCGCAGCCTCGCTGAACCGGTCGATTTGCTCCATCTCGGACTCCGTCAACCGGCTCCCCGCGAACCTGAGCCATCGGGAGGCAGGCACCCATGCGTGGATTACATGAAGCTGGCTCCCCTCCAGACGGGAGAGCGATGCGGCCAACTGCAAGATCTTCAAGTTGAGCAAGTTGTGGCCCTGATCGGCCGAGTCAGGATCAACAGCCGCCAGGACCTTCGAATAGGTTCTCGATCTTCCCGACTTCACCACCCAGACAGGGCATGGACACTTACGCATCAGGTGAGTCGAAGTGCTGCCAAACAGGAGATTCCTGACTCCGCCGGTCCCGTCAGCGGCCATCATCACAAGGTCGTGATTCTCCCGGAGTACTTCCTTGATCACCTCGATGAATGGCGTACCTCCCGAAATTCTGACGGCCATGCCGACATTCTCCTTCCCGGCCCGCGCAACAAGCCGCCCAAGCACCTTCTGACGCTCCTGCACCGCCAGTTCCCAGAGTTCGGAAGGATGGATGGCCGCGGACAGCCGCTGCAGCTCGCGAGGCAGCGATTCCAGCACGCTGAACAGAGTGATGCGTGCCTTGTTCCGCTCCGCCAGAGCGGCTGCGCGCTCCAGGACCACTCTGCCGCGTGGACCGCCGTCGTTGAACACCAGGATTCTCTTGAACCGTTGCACCTCAGGCCATCCTTTCTTCGCCCTCGATCATTCGGACCGAAAGTCGAGGGGTCATCTTCTTCTCTCATGGGCTAGCCAACCACAGGACTCCGGCCATCACTGCGGCGATGAGAAAGACAGCAAGGTAATACAGCAGTCGAAACCGCAGGCGGTGACCTGGCTGCTGCCCACCTGATACCTGTCTTCCGGCAACTCGTCTCTCAATCACTTGGCGCATGGTTTGGACCTCGCTCATTGAGGCCGAGAATCTTCAATCCGGCAAGTCAGCGCATTCGACGTCTCCTGACAAACTCACTAGGCGGCCACCAGACCATAGGCGTCGGGCGACAGAAATTTCAACAGGCAGCCGACACCGCCTAAGCTCATCAAGATTTCACTGTTGTGAACGATCTCCACGCCGCATCCTGCCAGTTCGGCCAGTCTAACCAGTTCTTCCTTGACATTCAGTTCACGCGTTCTCGGGGACCCGCAGGCCGGGCAGGAGGCTGGCCGGGACTGCTGAACGGCAGCCGCGTCGCAGCCCATGCATGTCCATGCAGGTTCCGGCACGTACTCAGCAGCCATCACCAGCAAGTCCACCTGCCGGCATTTCAGTGCCTGCAAACTTGATTTCGATCCGGCCACTGCGAGGCCATGCCGGCAGATTTCCCTCTTCAGCTTCTCGACGGCTGCCAGGGATTCCTGCTGCTCCTGTTCGATGAAACTCGCCAAAGTGGCCGCCACCACGTCGTCGGTCCGGTCATTGGCGGAGGCCGGCACGACGTCGATCAGCTTGGAGACCAGGCGCTTGGGGAGAGCCTGCCGGAGGAGGGCCGTCATCTTCGGGACCCCAGCCAGAATGAGATGGCCATAGCTCCCTTTTAACACCACCTGGTCAACGAACCGTGCGATCTCGTTGGCATACTGGTGGCTTCGTTCACGGCGGTGACTCTGGTAGTGTTCCTGAGTCCACCCCCTGCCGACCCGCTCCCTCAAGTCAGGGCGTTTTGCCCACAAAGCCTCCGTGACCGCCCCCAAATGGACTTCGAGAATTCGAGTGTTGTGTTCATTCACCAGCACTAGGACATACCGATGATAGGTGTCCTTCAGTTCGACGAGGTGATAGATGTTCGGGGTTGAGCCGACGGCTACCCAGGTCGGCAGGGGGACGCGGAACTCGAGGTCCAGGAAAAACTCATTCTCGCCGCTCCGAGAGAAGGCAACAGCACCCAGACTCTCAGTCCGGAAACCCGCCGCCAGGCGGGCATCAATCCGGAGCAGCGCCTGATCCAGCGAGTCACGTTGTTGTGCCGGAAGGGTCTTCCGCAACAAACGCACGCGCTCATCGAGGATGCGCCTCGCCGCGACCAGACCGGTCTCGAGATTCAGGTAGCAACTGACCATCGGAGCGTCGGTTTCCTCGATAGTCGCCAGAGTCAGGACATGCTTTTGCAGCACTTGAATGTCCATTTGAACGGTTCCTTTCTCAAAAGTGTTGTGCGTTTTCCGGCCGGCCTACTCGAGCAGGAGAATCCGGAGGTAGAGGCTGCCAAATAGAACGGCCGTCCCGCCAGCCTCGCCCAGGACAAGTGGCAGGCGCTGCATGCGGTTGGCTGATTGACCGTTGGTTTGCCGAATCTGATCATCGAAATCACTGAACATGGTGCGTACTTCAAGCGCTGACTTCAATGGGATACTGTCGGACTGCGACGCTCTCGACCGCTGACGCGACTCTGGCCTGTAGTCTGCTCACAGCCGCGCGCGCGGTAAAAGGCAGTCCGCCATAGAGCGCAGCGGAGTGGTTCAACAGGTAAACCACAGTCAGGCCGTCCTGGCCGGCCACAACCAGATGCAGCGGGAGCAGGACAGCGGCCGAGCGATCCAGCGTAAGCGCCTCGAGAAGCGCGACGGTGCAGTCGACGCAGAGGACCCGGCATGGCGGGAGGTCAATCCGGAGGGACTTCCGAACGCGACCCGCCAGATCGAGATCCGCGGTAATCTCCAGGCCCGCTTCCGCCAGCGCACGGCGAATCACCTTGAGGGCGTCATTGGGCGACTGCTGCATGATGAGGGTAGCGGTGTTTTGATCGCCGGTCATCGGGTTGCCTCTTGCCTTTCACCGGTGGGAATGCATTTCACGGCCGTTCCTCATTCGGGCGA
>CAYVDY010000478.1:0-5668 GCA_964450255.1 uncultured Candidatus Solibacter sp.
GGCAGCGACTCGGCCTCCATCGATAACGCGGTCGAACTCCTCCACCAGACCGGCGAACAGATCACGGAAACCGCCCTTGTACGGTAAGCCTGCGCGCTAAGAAAGTACCTCAATGAGTCTCGTCGATATTCAAAAACTGCCGACGCCCGAAAATGCAGCCATCCGCCTGCATGCCTCCGACAACGTCGCCATCGCCCGTCTCACCCTGCCATCCGGCCAGATCGTCGTGGTCCCGGGCGCCGAGGTGACTCTCCGCGAGTCCGTGCCTGTTGGCCACAAACTGTCACTGCAACTCATCGTTGCCGGCGCCGATCTCGTCCGCTACGGACAGATCATCGGCCGCGCTCTGTACCCCATCGAGCCCGGTTCGCACGTCCACACACACAACGTCGGCTTCGAAGAGGGCCAGCGCACCTACGAGTTTCCCGATGACGAGACGCCCCTGCCTGCCCCGCCCGCCAACATGCCCACATTCCTGGGCTACGCCCGCCCCGACGGCCGCGCCGGCACTAGAAACTACATCGCAGTCGTGGCGGCCTCGAACTGCGCCGCCCACACCGCCGAACTGATCGCGCGCAGCTACCTCGGCGAAACGCTGCCCCCGAATGTGGACGGCGTCGTGGCCTTCCCCCACGGCGAAGGCTGCGGCCATGCCATCGGGCCCGATACCGATCAACTCCACCGCACCCTTCGGGGCATGTTGGATCACCCCAACGTCTCGGCCGCCATCGTTCTCGGCTTGGGCTGCGAAGTGAATCAAGTGGATCAGTACACCGGCTCCACCCGCATCACCGCCATGACGCTGCAGGAGAGCGGCGGCACCCTCGCCACGGTGGAGGCCGCCCGCCGCGAAGTCGCCCGCATGATGGAGCAGGCTTCCGGTGAGCAGCGCACGGAACTGCCCGCCTCCCGCATCTGTCTCGGTTTGAACTGCGGCGGCTCCGATAGCTTCAGCGGCATCACCGCCAACCCCGCTCTCGGCTACTGCTCAGACCTCCTCACCGGCCTGGGCGCCACCAGTGTGCTCGCCGAAACTCCTGAGATCTTCGGCGCCGAACACCTCCTCGTCCGGCGCGCCCGCAATCGCGCCGTCGCCGAGCGCCTGCTGGAGATGATCCGCCGATACAAGGCCTACCTCAATCGCTTCGGCGGCAGCTTCGACGACAACCCCTCCCCCGGCAACAAAGAGGGCGGCCTCACCAACATTCTGGAGAAATCCCTGGGCGCCGTCGCCAAGGGCGGAACCTCCTCCCTGAACGAGGTCCTCGACTACGCCGAGCGCATCCACGGCCCCGGCTTCGCCTTCATGAATACACCCGGCTACGACCCCGTCTCCCTTACGGGTCTCGCCGCCGGCGGCGCCAATCTCATCGCCTTCACCACCGGGCGCGGATCGGCCATCGGCTTCCCTGCCGTCCCCGTTCTGAAAATCGCAACCAACAGCCACATCGCCCGCCGAATGGTGGACAATATGGATATCAATGCCGGCAGGATTGCGGACGGCGAAGCGACCGTGGAACAGGTTGGCCTCGAAATATTACAGGCCCTGCTGCGGACCGCCTCCGGGGAGCGCACGAAGAGTGAACGGCTGGGACATCAGGAGTTTGTACCCTGGCGTATCGGGCCCGTCTTATAGGGGAACCATGCGAATTCTGCTGATCGAAGATGAAAAGCGAATTGCCGATTTCGTACACCGCGGCTTGGAGAGCGCCGGCTACTCCGTGGATTTGGCGGAAGATGGCCAGTCCGGCCTCGACAAAATCCACGCGGTCGATTACGACCTCGTGATCCTGGACCTCATGCTGCCCGACATGGACGGGCTCACCGTCCTGGAAAAGGCGCGCAATCGAAAAGTGAGCCCCCCTGTGCTGATCCTGAGTGCTCGCGGAGGAGTCGACGACCGGGTTCGAGGCCTCGAACTCGGCGCTGATGACTATCTCGTCAAGCCTTTCGCCTTCGTTGAACTGCTCGCCCGCGCACGGGCCCTGCTCCGCCGGGGCCAGCCCACGCCTGAGCGCCTCGTCGTCGGCGAACTCGTGCTCGATTGCATCCGCCGCAAGGTCAGCCGCGCCAGCGAACCCATCGAACTCGCTCCCAAGGAGTTCAGCATCCTCGAATACATGATGCGCAACCGTGGCCGTCCTCTCAGCCGCACGATGATCGTCGAACACGTCTGGGATATGGAGTACGACGGTCTCACCAACATTGTCGATGTCTACATCCGCCATCTCCGCAGCAAGATCGACGACAAGTTCCCCACCCGCCTCATTCACACCGTGCGTGGCATCGGCTATATGCTGGACACGCACGACAAGCCTTCGGAAGACAGCGGCAAACCGGCGCAGGAGTAGTCAGCGCTTTCGGGCGGCAAGTTGGAGTCGAATGCTGTACTGGCTCGATCATTTTGAGATAGTTGGCCGCACCGCGCGTGGACTGCGCATGCGGTTGACGCTGAGCTACGTCCTGTTGTTCGCACTGGTGCTCGTCAGCATTGGTTTCGTGTTTCGCCAAGCCCTCGCCGTTGTCCACAACCAGCAGAGCGAGCGAGTTCTCGACGAGGCATGGAGTGCCGTTCGAGGCTATCTGCGTATGCAGAATAGTGACCTGGTCTGGGCCTACGACCCGGATGATTCCGGTGAAGCCTATGCCGTTGAGCGGCTCCGCCGCGTCCTCCTCCTCACCGATCCGCAGGGCAACGTCCTGGAAATCTCAAACGGCTACTCCGCTCTGGGCGAGGAAACCCGCGAACAGATCCAGCGCGTGGCCCGCAGAGGCCAGTCCGTTACAGTGATGCGCCAGGATCAGAAGGGCGCTTCCTACATGGTGCGCATGGGGCTCATCCGCGATCAGGGCAAGGAGTACTTCCTCGCTATCGGCCTGCCTGTTGAAGATACCTTGCGCGCCTCAGATCGGCTCGTCGCCCTGTACTTCACCTCCGTGCCCGTCATGCTGCTCGCCATCGTCGTACTTGGCTGGTACGCCGCCGGCCGGTCCCTTCAGCCATTGCAACAGGTGGCCCGCGCGGCGGAAACCGTGGCTGCCGGCGATCTCAGCATGCGCATCGTGCCTCGCGGAACCGGCGACGAACTGGATCAGCTCAGCACCACATTCAACCACATGATGGAGCGCCTCGGACAGAACTTCCACCAGATCCAGCAGTTTTCCATCGACGCCTCCCACGAATTGCGCACCCCCATCACCGCCATCCGCGGCCAATTGGAAGTGGCTCTCTTCACCGCCGAGACCAAGGAGCAGTACCGCGACGCCATCGAAACCGCTCTGCAGGATGTTGAACGCCTCGGCCAGATCGTCAATTCCCTACTCATGCTCGCCCAAGCTGAATCCGGCCAGTTGGAGCTTCAGAAGTCTCCACAGGATCTCTCCGTCATCGTCGAAGAGCTTGTCAGTCAGTTTCGCCTCGTCGCCGACGAAAAACAGATCCGCCTCCGCGCCATCTGCCCCGGTTCCGTCCACGCCGAGGTGGACCGCGCGCAATTCGGCCGCCTGGTGAACAGTCTGCTCGGCAACGCGGTCCGCTTTACCCAGTCCGGCGGCGAGGTCGACGTCATCCTCTCCGAAGACGGAGGAGAGGTCTGCCTCACCGTTTCCGACAACGGACCGGGCATCGCCGCCGTCCATTTGCCACACATCTTCGAACGCTTCTACCGCGTGCGTGACGGCGATCGGGATGAAGACAAGGGTATTGGGCTGGGCCTGGCCTTCGTTGCCTGGATTGTGAAAGCCCACTGCGGCCGCATCGACGTCAACAGCACGCCCGGCTGCGGCGCCACGTTCGAGGTCACGCTGCCGGTAGGTGAAGTGTCAGCAACTGCAGCAGTTCAGCCGCCACAGGATGCCCGGGCCGGATCGCCGATGCCCCGCACGCAATAATGTGCACGGCGCTGCCCGCCGGGAGGTCAATCCAAGCCTGCCACCGGTCCGGCAAGGCCGATGGCGACGGCCACCACGCCGCTTCCGGCCGCACCACAATCCGCTCCGCCGGCCCGTACCGCCAAAGCCCCGCAAGCCGCTCCAGCGGCTCTGGCCCGTCCAACCTGATTCGATGAACTCCTGCCGCGCCGGCGCTCAATTCCGGCAGCGCCATCAGGCCGGGCACGAACAGCAAATCCCGTCGGCGTATCACAGGCGAATCTTATCGTAGTCGAACGGCTCGTTCACCAGATGCAAATGCTGCTCGCCGTCTTTCTGTAAGTAGAGGCTCTTCAGCGCCGTTCGGGGAAAATCGGTCAGTCTGCGTGGTTCCGCCCGGCCGTCCACCCACTCGTATACCGGCACGTCCCAGGGATTGAACGTATCCGACAAGCCCCGCTCCTTCGCCATCCGGTAGACATTGATATTGCCCGGTTCGTGCCCGCCCAGCCACAGGCCAATCAGGTCCAGCCGGAAGCTGTCCCGAGAGAACATCACCAGGTTCGTCAGATAGTCGTTCCCGATATCGAACCCGTCGCCATCCCGGCCGTAGATCCCCTCGATCATCGCCAGGCCCGTCTTCAGCGCGCTGTGGTGATCCAGCGTTTTATGCGCCCAGATCTCCTGCGCAATCGGCGAGACTTTCTGATGGGGCGATACCTCGTAGCGCGCGTACCCAATCCGCTTGTGATTCTCGAAGTACGCGTTCACGCGCCGCTCCACATCCGGAGCGATATTCTCCTTCATGTGGTCCGGGCAACCTGTCACCATGCTCCAACCCGGGCAGAACCGCACGTAGGGCATCGCCACCATGCCTTGCACGTTCTTCACCGCCTGCGTCAGACACATGGCGTGCCCTTTCCATTTGGCGATGTTCAGCAGCCACGAATCGGAATCCCCCACCGGCGCATAGTGCGGAATTCGCTTGTACACCACCGCCCCCGGCACCGTGCTCCAGTTGATTTCCGGATTCATGCGGCCCGTATCCATCCGCTGCTCCGGCTCATTCATCCGCACGCCATGCCGCTGATGCACATCCATGAAGCCGCGGTAGTGCCACGCGTAATACATGTTGGCCTCGGCCGAATGCAGGCTCTTCACCCCAAGCTCTTTCAAGCTCAGGATCAGGCCTTCGTAGAAATCCGGATCCGTGCCCGTGCCCCAGTTCTCCACTTCCGGCCGGCGGCTGCGCACGCTGGTGATGTTCGGCTTCAGCACGATCTTGTGCGTGATAGGTATGCCGGCCCGCGCCATCGGCACGAAGATCTCCCGCCCCAGCTTCAAACCCTCCGCCAGCTTCCGCGCCGCATCCATTTTGTGCGGAACCTGGGTGCGGCGGATAAACACGGCTTTGGGATTGGCGTCGATAAACGGATGCAGCCCGAAAAACGGCGCCGGTTTGGCGGGTGCAGCCAGCGCCGAAGTCGCGCCCGCCGCCGAAGCAAGAAAGGCCCTGCGTGTGGATGTCATGGTCTCTGCTCCTCTAATTCGATGATCGCCGTGCGCGGCAGTTGCTTCAAATTGAACTCCACTCGCCCCGCCCTCGGCATCAGCGTCAGCGGGCGCGCCGCTTCGCCGGAAGCATCGACAATCGTCGCCTCACGGTACCGCCCCCGAACGCTCGCTAGAAAGTCCCGACTGATCGGATTGCCGTAACTCGTCAGCACTAGCGCCAAACGGCTCGGTCCCACACGATACATCACGCCCAGCACCGAATCCGCCGCCCAGATCCGTAGAT
>CAYVDY010000479.1:0-5659 GCA_964450255.1 uncultured Candidatus Solibacter sp.
TCGGATTCTCGCCATAGCGGCCGTCGGACGGGCGGCGCGAGGGCTGCACATAGGCGACGCTGTAGGGCTTCGGACCGAGGACGCGAAGGAAGGTCTCGGGGCACATCGTGCCGGCGCCGACCTCGATATCGTAGGGTTCCTGAATAACGCAACCGTGCTGAGCCCAGAAGCGTTTGAGTTTGAAGATTGTCTCCTGATAGGAATCCATGCGGAACTAGAGCGCCTCCATAAGCGGGACCGTGATGAGCTTGCGCTCGATATGCAGTTCGATTTCGCGGTACAGAAACCGCCGCAGATCGCGGGCGGTCTCTTTGGACCACGGCAGGTTGGAGAAGTGATCGATCGGCCGGACGGCCATCTCTGCGGCAAGTTCCTGAGTGACCGCGCTGACGCGCAGTTCCGGCAGGATGCCGGTGAGCCGGACGGCCCAGAAGGTGAAGTACGTAATCGCGCGCCAGACCGCTACCGGCAACTGATCGGGCGGTGCGGCGCGCAGGTCGGCCAGCACGGCGCTGATCAGCCGGAAAAACCGCTCATTCGGTTCCGAGGGCGGCAGCAAGTGGTCGGACACCTCCGAAATGTAGTCGAGCGCAATGCCGGCTTCGTAGGAGCTGAACAGACTGAACTGCGTCTGGATCAATTCCGTCGATTCCAGCCGGACCAACTCGACATTCTCCCGCTGATAGTAGGCCGCTCGGACCTGCGAGAGCCGTTCGAGTGCCGATCCGAAGGGCCCTTTGGGCTTTCGCGCCCGTTTGGCGACGCCTCGCAGCTTTCCCTGATCGCGAGTGAAAAAACTCACGATCAGATCCCCTTCCTGGAAGGGGTAAGTGCGGAGGACGAACGCCTCACTGACGCGAGCTGGCATCGCTGGCGCTCAATTTCCTCTATAGGTTATCACACTGAGAGGTCTGAATTCGCGGGGGTTATCGAATGCCGCGGGTTGCAGTCAGGCGAGGCTGGGGCTATGATAAGAGAGTCCGAGTGCGTCGTCGGGGCGTGGCTCAGCTTGGTAGAGCGCCTGGTTCGGGACCAGGAGGTCGGAGGTTCGAATCCTCTCGCCCCGACCAAACACTTCGGGCTCTCCACCAAATAGGCCCTCCGCCAACAACCCAATTCCAGACCTACGCGGCATCCGCAACTTTCCGTTTGCTATTCACGCCATCCGGTCCTACACTCCTGATCAGACGAGCTCTCCCAACGGCCCGCTCTGGAAAAGGAGATTCAGCAATGCCGAGAGTCAGGTCTCTTGGATTCCGAGCGGCGGTCCTCGTCTCGGTCTTGACCCTCGCCGAAGGATCAATCGTCACGGTTCCCGCCGGTCTCCATCCGGGCGATACATACAGGCTGGCGTTCTTTACGAGTACTGTCCGCGGACCCACCTCCAGCAGTATTGACGAATACAACAGCTTTGTCACCGGAGTGGCCAATTCAGTTCCAGCATTGCAAGCGCTGGATACAACCTGGAAAGCCCTTGTCTCCACACCAGATGTTGACGCCCTAACCAACATCGGGACACCGTTTTCCGAACCGATCTACAATACAATCGGCGAAATGGTGGCGACTGGAAGTTCGGGTCTGTATTGCGGATACGACTGCTACTTGATCGCGTCCATCTATCACGAGAGAATGGGAGATCCCATCCCGCTCTATTGGGTCTTTACTGGGACAGATCCCGACGGGCATGCGCTTGGCCCCATGGGCAACCACAGTTTGGTGTTCGGCATGGGATATGGCGACGCTGGAGAAATTGGTCCCGGTTTCGGTTGGACCGCAAGTTCCCTGATAGACGCAAGCACATTCGACCTAGACACCTTCAATCAAATAATGATAGGCCATATCTACGGCCTTTCCGGCCCATTGACCGTCCCGGCACCGGAACCGTCGACGGTGGCGCTAGCGGTCCTCGGGGCGGCGGGTCTGCTCCAGGCCGGTCGGAGGAACAAGCGTAAGTAGCTGCTGGCTGCCAGCAACTGACACTGGCTGCATGTCGGCTGAGCGAATGAACGAGAGACTCGTGTCTCGCAGCGCCACAGCGCCCTTGGTCGTTTCGAAGTGGGTCCTATGCTTGCTCCGGGCCTGCGTCAGTTCGTCTTCGCGGCGGCGGCCGCCGCCGACTTGACCGGAGCCATCTCGTCCACCAGGCGCTGCGCACCGTCCACTTCGGCCATGGTCCAGAGCATGTAGCGCGAGTCCACGTGGATCGAGCGGGTGGTCACAGGGTTGAACACATAGTTGGACGCGACCGACTCGTAGGTCCCGTCGAACAGCAGACCGACGAACTCGCCCTTGGCATTCAACGTGGGCGAACCCGAGTTCCCGCCGGTGGTGTCCACGGTCGAAAGGAAATTGACCGGGACATCCTTCAGTGCCGGATCGAGATAAGGCGTCTTCTTGCCTGCGCGCAGCGCCTGGATGGCATCCAACTGGACCTGCGGCGCGCTGAAGTCGCCTGTGCCGGTGTGCTTCTGCACGATGCCCGCGAGCGTCGTCTGCGGCTTGTAGAACAGCCCGTCCTTGGCGTCCACGCCCTTCACCTGGCCGTAAGTCACGCGCAAAGTGCTGTTGGCGTCGGGGGCCACCAGCCCGCCGGCCTGGGCCAGCAGGGCCTCCATGTAAAGCGGCATGATTCGCGAACGGGCGCCGGCGCGATTCTTGGCCGCCTCCCGATTGGCTTCGGTCAGCGGATCCAAAGCCGCCGCCAGAGCGATGAATGAGTCTTTCGTGGCCAAGAGATCGGCCGTACTCTTATCGATCAACCCGAGACGGTAGTCGCGGTCGGCAAGTTTGGTGCCGGCGAAGAGCCCGTCCAGGAACGAGCCGATCGCCTTCTCTGAATCCGCCTTGGCCATGCCCGGGGTCAGACCTGCCGCCTGGTCCAGCGGCGCGATCCGCTGTCCGGCGGGCAGGGCCGCAACCTGGCCCATCGCCCAGCGCAGCAGCGCCTTCTCGGCCGTGGCATCGATGGTCCGCTGTATGCGATCGAGCCCTTCGCGGACCCGCGGCCAGTCGCGTTGCTGGTATCCCGATTCCCGTTCGATGTCCGCCTTCGCCCGCTCCACCGAGAGCGTATAGAGCGTCTGAGCCGAGCGCAGATAGGTGGACGAAGTTGATACGGTCGTCAGCACCGCATTCATCTCCCTGGTCCGCTCGCTCGATGCCTGCAGGTCGCGCAGCGAGGGCAACACTTCGCCATACTTCTTCTGCCGCGCCGGATCGGCCGCAATCCAGGCTTCGAGTTCCTTCTCCCGCGCCTGTTTCTTTGCCAGGCTGCCGCCCTTCACCAGACCCTCCAACATGCCCTTCGTGTTCGTCAAACCGTTGTTGAGCCCCTGCACGCGCCCGGCGAGTTTGATGGCGACGGTCTTGTCCTGCTTGATGAGCTCACCGATGATGGCCAACTGCTCCTCGGCATTTCGAATCGAGCGGGGCATCCGCCAATCGGTCGTCTCCTTCACTTCCGCGTAGGTCCCATGGCGTTGCGTGAATCCCGGATAGCCAGTCACGAAAACCAAATCACCGGGCTTCACGCCATCGGCCGATACCTTCAGAAAGTGCTTCGGCTTGTACGGCACGTTCTCCTTCGAAAAGGCCGCCGGCTTTCCGTCCCTGCCGACATAGGCGCGCAGGAAACTCCAGTCGCCCGTGTGGCGCGGCCAGCGCCAGTTGTCGGTTTCGCCCCCGAAGACGCCGATTCCGTCGTGGGGCGAATAGACCAGCCGCACGTCCTTGATCTCCAGTTGGGCGATCTCGAAGTACTTCAGACCCTCGAAAAAGGACGCCACGTTGCAGCGCATTCCGCCCTTCTCACAGGCGGCGACACGCTCCTTCACGCGGCGGTCGATCACGTCGAAGCGCTCGCGGTCGGTGGACTTGGCCGGATCGATGTTGCCCGTGATGGCGGCGGTGACATCGGTCACCGAGATCGTCACATACACGCGCGATCCCGGACCATTCGAGAGTTCGTCACCCAGCGTCTTTGCCAGGTACCCTTCCTTCAGCAGGTTGCGCTGCGGAGTCGAGTTGAACTGCAAACCGCCCGTGACGCAGTGGTGGTTGGTGGCGATCAGACCGTCGGGAGACACGAACGAGGCAGTGCAGCCGCCCAAGGACACGATGGCGCCCATCGGGTGCGCCGTCAGGTCGGCAAATGCCCTCGGGTCGCCTTGGAAACCCATCGACCGCAGCTTAGCCGCCAGCGCTGGAATCTGCTGTGGCATCCACATTCCTTCTTCGGCGAAAAGCCCGGCGGCACACGCAATGGTGCCCGCCAGCAGGGCGAATGATCTTGCAAATCCCACGATGAACGCTCCAGAAAGAGATAATTGGACAACAAAGTCCCGGTGGCCGTGCGCGGCCGCACTCGCCCTGAGGATACCACCATCCCCCGGCTCTCTGTCTCGTCGGAGCGGTTCATTCCAGGCATGCACAGGACCTCTCCCGCTCCACTTCCCTTCAGCAGCGCCCCGCCGATGAAGACTCTATCATTCACACGCCCTGAAAACCGCCCTATGTGCTTGTAAAAAAACATCATTCACCATGCCGTAAACCTGGGATCTTTGACTCCCCGTAGTACACTCCATTCGGGAGATGAACCTATGGCCTTAGTCCGTAACAAAGAGACGCCGCCCGCCCTCAGGTGCGATTGCATCGTATCGCGCCGGGTCTCCTCACGCGAAGCCGGCTCTGCCCCGTCGTCACTCCCCAGCACCCGGTGGATCCGAACCTGCGCCGGTGTTGCAGAAGATAAACAACCCCATATCTTGCTGAAAGTAGGGAGTTTAATCCAGGTCAAGAAACGGCTATTCTGTCCCACCCGCAATGCCGCCAGGCAATCCCGCCAAGCCCGCGTCAACGCAAACCAAGATGCTCTTCACTCCGCTCATGGGCGCCGTGGCACTTGCCGCGATAGTAGAGACTCCAGTGCTCCAGGAAGCGAACGACCCCATATCTATTGGAAAGCAGGTCGGTTAAGCCGGCTTAAAATGCGGCTACGAACGCCTCCGATTCTCCCGTCAGGCGCGCGGCTGCTTCACGAGGACCAGAATGAACGCCGCCGCCAGCACCGGCGCGGTGGCCGCCGCCACGAAGGCCGGCGCATAGGAAACGCGCTCGACAAGCCAGCCGATCATGAGTGTGCTCAGCATTCCGCCCAGGCCGGCGGCGCTGCCGCAGAGACCCGCCGCCGTGCCGAGCGCGGCGTTCTCGAATACGTCCGCCGGCAAGGTCAGCACGTTGGCCGCCCAGCAACTGTAAGCGAAGGTGACCAGACTGATGGCTGCGATGGCCCAACCGGCGGTGGGCGCACCCACGGTCCACAGTCCGGCCAGCATCAGAACGGCGCTGCCGGCCATCACGAGTTTGCGGGCGCGCACCGTGGCGCTCCCTCGCGCAATCAGGTGTCCGGAGATCCAGCCGCCCAACAGGTTGCCGGCGCCGGCGGTGAGGAACGGCACCCAGGCGATGGCGCCGATGGCCTTCAGGTCCAGTCCGCGCGCGCGGCTCAGATAGTCGGGGAGCCAGAAGACGTAGAACCACCACACCGGGTCGCAGCAGAAGCGGGCAGCCATCAATCCCCAAAGAGATCGCCGCCGCAGCAGGCTGCGCCACGCCACTGCCGGGGCGCCCGCCTCATCTGGCACTTCCGGGAGAGGTGGCG
>CAYVDY010000480.1:0-5654 GCA_964450255.1 uncultured Candidatus Solibacter sp.
GGGACTGTACGGTCTGAAACGCTGAATCTGGGCGACTTCCCCCAGTTTGAATGTCTGGTCCATCAATTGCTTACCCAAACGGAAGAATTAGGAGATCCCATGCAGGCTACCACCCCGCCCCGGCAACAAGAGTTCCTCAAAACCCTCCCCGGTGACGATATCCGTCAGATCCTCTGGCGCTTCTCCGATCGCTTCGACTTCCAAATGCTCGTCCAGAGCGTTCGCGCCGTCGCCCGTGGACCCGTCGCCCGCCTCGTCGCCAACGGCGGACGCAACACTCATGAGTGGACCGCCGAAAAGAACGCACTCCTCACCGACTTCGACAACTCGGGCATCACCGCCGCTTTCATGGAGCCCCACGAGGGCGGCTATCTCGAAGGCCCCAAGAACCTCGCGCTCTCCCTCATCGCCTTCGAGCTCGCCTGGGTCGATGCCGGCGCCGCCACCTGCTCCCTCGCCACCCACCTCGGCCTCGCCCCCATCCACCAGCGCGGTACCCCGGAGCAACGGGACTACTACATGAACCTCGCCGCCCCCGGGCCCGGCAAGGTCACCAAACGCGCCGCCTTCGCCCTCACCGAGCCCATCCCCTACGTCGGCGTCGAAACCGGAATCCTCTGCGGTAAGATCCGCATCGCCGAATGGCCCGAAGGCGGCGAGCCCATCCTCGAAGTCAACAAGCGTGGCCGCTTCATCACCAACATGGGCTTCGCCGATTTCGTCACCGCCGCCGTCGAATCCGACGACCCCCGCATCCAGGGCACCTGCATGGTCATCCTCGAGGAAGGCGACCCCGGCATCTACGACCGCGGCGTCCCCACCCGCAAACTCGTCATGCAGCTCTCCTCCACCTCCGATCCCGTCTTCCAGCTCAAGGTCCCCGCCTCCCGCATCGTCGGCGGCTACTCTGTGGTGGACGGCCGCATCATTCCCACTCACGATCACGGCTCCGTCATCGAATCCGTCTTCCGCCGCACCCGCGTCGCCGTCGGCCTGATGACCTCCGCCAAGCTGCTCTCCGCCATCGAGCCGCTCATCCGCTACCATCGCGATCGCTTCCGCGGCTCCGGCGTCGTCGTCCCCGGCTCGCCCCGCTACGAACTCGGCCTCCAGCAGAAGGAGGATGTCACCCATCGCCTCCTCGATATATGGGCCGTCGGCGAAGCCGGCGCCTCGCTCGGCTTCACCACCGCCCGCATCTACGATGAACTCGACCCCATCGAGAAACTTAAGGATGCCGCCCTCACAGCCCAAGGCATCGGCGGCGGCATGTCCGCCGTCAAATACCTCCGCAAGCGCAGCGTCGAGGCCATCGAGTTCCTCGAGATGCAGAGCCACAACGAGTCGCTCCGAAACAAGGCCCGCTACGCCGCCCTCGAAGCCGACCCCGTCATCCAATACCTCGTCATCGACGGCCAGGCCAACGTACTCTGCCCGGCCACTAAACTCTGGAACACCGGCTACGGCAATAAGATGATGCGCGAGGCCGTCTCCCTCATGGGCGGCTACGGCATTACCGAGGATTGCCCCGGCTTCCTCACCTATAAGTGGATGGACTCTCAGCTCGAAGCCACCTACGAAGGGCCAGAGGCTGTCCAGCGCCGCCAGCTTTCGATGACCATGATCAACGAGGTCTTCCTGGCCCAGTTCCGGACGTGGATCCACGACATGCGCCGCATTGCCGCTGCCGAGCCAGGCACCGGCGCCTGCACCGTAGCCTCCGCCATGCACCTCTGGATCTGGACGCTCGAACACCTCCAGCACGCCAAGGACGCCGACGGCGCCAAGCTCTACCAGAGCAATCGCCAAGGCATGACTTTCCCCATGGCCGACGCTCTCTGATGGCTGCTCACCTCCCGCGCCCAGATTATGGACGTGGAGCACCTCCGCCGCGAAGGCGCCGGTGGCGTCATCGCCGAAGGCTTCGAAGGCACCGTCGCCTTCCTCACCGATCTCTGCCATATCCAGGCCTCCCGCGCCGCCGGCGAGGTCTCCCGTATCTGCTCCGAACTCGTCTTCGGCTACATGCGCCACCCCAGTTGGGATAAGGCCGAAGAATGCTCTTCCTGTTTCAAGGAGGAGGAACTCCAACAGCTCGAAGCCTTCATCCCCGGCGCCTCCGGCTTCACCAGCGAGTTCATCCGCATCGACGGCTCGCACGAGACCAAGGCCGGCCCCTGCGTCCAATCCACCGGCCTCCGCGACTTCACCCGCCTCCGCTCCAAACTCGATGGCTGCCTCGCCGGCGCCCTCCTCGCCAAGGATCGCGCGGCCGACTCCATCCAGAAGGTGATGATCCCCGCCGCCCTGGACTACCCGCAATGAGCACGAATCGGAAATTCGGGGACGGTCACCAATTGCGCATCGATCAAAACTTCTACTTTCTACTAAGGTGCAATTGGATGACCGTCCCCGAAATTCCGCCAGCAATGCAGCAACTCCACAGGGCCACAGCATGAACCAGGAACCCACAGACCCCATCGAGCCAAAACCCCTCGACGCCGATATCGTCTGCGTCGGCTTCGGCCCCGCCACCGGCGGCTTCCTCACCACGCTCACCCGCGGTCTCGATCAGATCGACAGCCGCGCCATGCCCGGCCTGCCCCCGCAGGTTCTCTGCTACGAGCGCGCCGACGACATCTCCTTCGGCGTCTCCGGAGTGGTCACCCGCGCAAGAGCCATCAAGGCATCCTTCCCCGATCTCGACACCTCCGAGATCCCCATGTCCGCGCCCGTCCGCGACGAGAAACTCGTCTACCTCCTGGACCCCCACGGCGCCACCCGCCGCCCCGCGCTGATGCAGTTCGCCGACAAGGTCATCGAGGCTTGCTCGGGCATTCTCCGCGTCGAACACCAGGGCTTCGCCGTCCCATTCTGCCCGGACTTCCTCCACAAGAAGGACGGCTTCATCTTCTCGTTGGGCCAGTTCAATCAGTGGGTTGGCGCGCAGGTGATGATGACCGGCCTCGCCCAGATCTGGCCCTCCACGCCCGTCTCCGAACCTCTGATCGAGAACGGCAAAGTCACGGGCGTCGTCCTTGCCGCCGACGGCACGGAAGTGCGCGCCGAACTCACCGTGGTCGGCGACGGCCCCATCGGCCCCGTCGGCCGCCGGCTCGACGAGATCATCGGCATGCCCGAAGGCCACAAGCGTGATGAATGGGCGGTCGGCATGAAGATGGTGGTCGATCTCCCCGATGGCGTGGACCTCCCCGAAGGCACCGTCTTCCACACCCTGGGCTACCCCGAGCCCGAAATCTTCGGCTTCTTCTACGTCCATCCCGGCCGCGTCGCCAGCGTCGGCATCTTCGTCCCCTCGTGGCTCGAAAGCCCCGTCCGTACCGCCTATCGCTACCTGCAGCACTTCGTCCAGCACCCCTACATCTGGCGCTACCTGAAGGGCGGACGCATGAGAAGCTGGGGCGCCAAGTCTCTGCTCGAAAGCGGACGCCGCGGTGAACCGCAACTCGCCGGCGACGGCTTCGCCCGCATCGGCGAAGGCTCCGGCTCCACCAATGTCCTCACCGGCAGCGGCGTCGATGAAGCATGGCTCACCGGCGTTCAACTCGCGGAAGCCGTGCTCGAACTCTATCGCGAAGGCAAGCCGTTCTCGAAGGAGAACCTCGAGGCTCGCTACGTCACGAAACGCCGCCAAAGCTGGCTCGAATCCGAAGGTCGCGTCGCCGAAAAGGCTCGCAACGGATTCCAGCGCGGCGTGCTCCAAGGCTTCCTCGGCATGGGCTTGGCCGGCATGACCGGCGGCTCACTCGCCGTCCCGCGCCCGAAGAACGAGAAAACCCCGGGTCGCCTGGAAGACTTCTATGTCGGCCGCCTTACGCGCTCCCAGATCGACATCATCCGAATGCGCTGCGAACTCGAATCCGAGCCGCTTCACGACGCCCTGATGGACGCCTGCGGCTGGCCCAAAATCGAGTACGACGGCCAGATCCTGGTCTCCCACCAGGACGCCCTCCTGATGGGCGGCAAGGTCCAGGCCCCCTCTGATTTCCCCGATCACGTCGTCATCCGCAACGAGAACGTCTGCGGCGATTGCGGCGAGAAAATGTGCATCGAAATCTGCTCCGGCGAGGCCCTGCACATCTCCGCCGAAAACCCCGCGGGCCGTCCCGGCTTCGACCGCGAAAAGTGCGTCCACTGCGGCGCATGCCTCTGGAACTGCGTCCACGAGAATATCGACTTCTGCGCCGCCCCCGGCGGCCTGCATAGCGCTGAGAATTAACAAACTATGGCATACCAAATCATCGTCTGCGGAGGCCTCGCGCCGGACCCGCTGCAAACCCTCGAGCCGGTTACCGGTCCCGCCGGCCCCGGCCTCAAGAACGAGCTCATGCTGCCCAACGTCTTCGACCCCTGGGCCGGCCATGCGCTGTACGAAGCGGCCAATCTCGCCAAGAACCAGCCCGGCTCCACCATCAAAGTGGTCAGCCTCGCGCCCAAGGCCAAGCTCCAGCAGGTCATGATGACCGTAGCCCAGAAGCTGCCCTTTGAGCTCGTCGCACTCGACGGCCCCGGCGGCGGATTCACCGATGCGGTGTCGGTCTCGAAAGCTCTCGCTGACGCCATTGCCGCCATCCCCGGCTTCGATAAATCCCAGGCGCTGATCTTCGGCGGCTGGGAATCTGCCACGCGCGGAGCCGGCGTCGTCATGCAGATGGTCGGCGAACATCTCGGCATCACCGAGCAGTTCCTCGCCGTAGACGAACTGGCCGTCGACGCCGACGGCACGCTTACCATCAAGGAGCGCGTCGAAGGCGGCAAGCACCAGATCTCAAAGTGCGCCGCCCCGCCCGCCGTACTCGCCTGGGCCACCGGCAGCCTGCCTGAGCCACCCAATCATCCGCAAACAGGCATGGCCAACATGCGCGTGATGATGCCCGCGCTGCAGAAGGCCAAGCCCACCGTGCTCGATCCCGCCGCCATCAACTACGCGCAGGTCGCCCTGCCCGCCGTCACCCGCCAGACGCGCATCGTCAAGGATGTGCCCGCCGCCGCGATCGCCGCTGAAATCGCAGAATGGATCAAGCAGTAATCATGGATAAACTACTCGTACTTCTCCATACCTCCGACGAGGGTGCGCTCCCGAACGCAGCGTTGGAAACGATCGCCGCCGCCCGCGCGCTGGGCGCCTATGATCTCGGCGTGATCGGCGCCAACGCCGCCGCCGCCGCGCAATCCGTCAGCGCCGGAGCCGCCGCCGTCTTCGCCGTCGAAGGCGACCAGTTCGCGCAGTCCCGCTACGCCACCGATGCCGCCGCCGCCGAAGCCATTGCCAAAGCCTCCGGCGCGGAAGTCATCCTGGCCATTGGTACTATGCGCTTCAACCGGGCGCTGCCCGGAGTTGCCTGCCGGCTGAACGGCGCCTGCGAGACGCACATCGTCGCGATTGATTCAGATGCCCCCGACCTGAAGATCCACAGCTGGTACTATCGCCAGCGTATGGAAGCGACGCTCAGCCGCGCCGCCCGCCCCTGGATTCTCCTGCTCGAACCAGGCGCCTTTGAGTCCGCGCCCGCCGAGCCCGGCGCGGCCGCCGCCCCCGTCTCCGTCACTGTTGATACCCGAACGACTGTCACCGGCTACCACGCCCCCAATGCGGATCAGCAGACCATCCGCCCCGATGCGCAGGTCCTGCT
>CAYVDY010000481.1:0-1194 GCA_964450255.1 uncultured Candidatus Solibacter sp.
TGCACGAAACCGGGATCGTTCTCATAGAGTGCGAGCAGGCGGTCCTGAAACGCGGAGAGTTTGAAGAAGTAGTTCTCTTCGCTGACGGTCTCGGTGGGACGGCCGCAATCCGGGCACGGATCTCCGGGCTCGGCGTCGTTGACGTAAAGCTCGTCGTGGACGCAGTACTGGCCGCTGTAAGTGCTCGGGAAGATGTAGCCGTTCTTCCGGCAGCGCTCGAAGAGCCACTGCACGGTGGCGTGATGCTTGGGATCGGAGGTGCGGATGAAGCGGTAGGGCACCTTGAACTTGTCCCACTGCTGCTTGAACTCGTTGGAGAGCTCGGTGGAGAAGTCGAAGGGCGTCAGGCCCTTTTTGCGCGCGGCGCGCTCGACGTTCTGGCTGTGCTCATCGGAACCGGTGACAAGCAACGTCTCCTGGCCGAGCATGCCGTGATAGCGGCGGATGGCGTCGGCGGCGAGCGTGCAATACGTGGTGCCGAGGTGCGGCGCGGAGTTGACGTAGTAGATGGGCGTCGTCAAGTAGTACTTGGGATTCATTGCTTGTTCCGATAGGCCGCGGTGGCGGCGGCGAGAATTTCTTTCAGAGGCTGACCGCTTGAGATCGCCAACTGGCGGCAGTCCTCAAACTCGGGCGAGGCGGTGCCGTTCGCGGATGTTTTCACACGCACCTTGCCGTAGGCGGTTTCCACTTCGACGTGTGCGCGGGCCTGAACGCGGCGTTCGGCTTGCGTGATGCGAAGGCCAAACGTGGTGGTCTCGGCAAAGATCAGAGCGGCGAGACGCTCCTGATCTTCAGGCTTCGCGATGACTTGCAGCAGCGTGGCGGGGCGCTGCTTTTTCATCTGCACGGGCTGGAGCGTGACGTCGAGCGCGCCGGCTTCCAGCAGGCGGTCCATCGCGTAGCCGAGAAGCTCCGGAGTCGCATCGTCGATGTTGGCCTCGATGACGGCGACGGTGGTGGATTCCGGCGTCAGGACGGCGTCACCGATGAGGATGCGCACCACGTTGGCCATGCCGGGGAAATCCTTGGTGCCTGCTCCGAAGCCGGAAGCCGTGATGGTCATGGGAGGCATCGCGCCGAACCCGAGCGAGAGCGCGGCGAGCAGCGCGGCGCCGGTGGGCGTGGTGAGTTCGGTTTCGGGGCCGCGCGCGCAGGCGGGTATGCCTTTCAGCAGCGTGGCGGTGGCGGGCG
>CAYVDY010000481.1:1204-5645 GCA_964450255.1 uncultured Candidatus Solibacter sp.
GGACGCCGGGATCGGGGACGAGGGGGCCGCGGCCGGTGTTGACGGGGGATGCGTACACCGCATCGACGCCGAGGAGATGCAGGCCGAGGCAGGCGCCGACGATGTCGCAGATGGAATCGATGGCGCCGACTTCGTGGAAGTGAACCTTCTCGATGCACGTGCCGTGGACTTGCGACTCGGCGGCCCCGAGTGTTTCGAAAACGCGGATGGCATTGTGCTTGACCGCGGCGGGGAGGAGATCGGAAGCCTCGATCATCTTGACGATGTGAGGGAGGTGCCGGTGTTTCTTCTGATCCTCGAAGGCGACGTTGAACCTGGTGGCGGCAATGCCCTGGCGTTTGGTCTTCTCGACAGTGAAGGTGGCGCCGGTGCCGAGCGAATCGAGCCCGGCGATGAGGGCCTGCGCGTCCGCGCCGGCGTCGATGAGGGCGGCTACTGTCATGTCTCCGGCGATCCCGGAAAAGGCGTCGATGTAGGCGATTTTCATGGCTAGTCGATTAGGAGTGGAAGCAGTTCACCGGAAGCCCCGCGGAGGGAACAGGTGGCTGCGCCGGAGAGCGGTGTCTCCTCGGTGTTGATCTCGATGACTCTGGCGCCGCTGGCCAGCGCGAGGGGCGCAAGGCTGGCGGCGGGATAGACGACGGCGCTGGTGCCGGCGACGATGAGGACTTCGCAGGATTGGACGGCCTGCTCGGCCTGTTGCCAGGCCCATTTCGGAAGCGATTCGCCGAACCAGACGACACCGGGGCGCAGCATCCCGCCGCAGTGGCAGCGGGGCGGCAGTTCGGGCAGCGGCGTGCGAAGGTCGGTGGTGGTCTGCTCGCACTGGAGGCAGGTGACCCACCAGATGTCGCCGTGGATCTTGAGGACACGCTGGGAGCCGGCGCGTTCGTGGAGGCCATCGATGCTTTCGGTGATCAGGGTAAAGGCGGCGGCACGCTGTTCGATATCGCGCAGGGCGTAGTGGCCCAGGTTGGGGTGGCAATCAGCGATGATGGAGCGGCGAACATCGTAGCGGCGCCAGACGCGCAACGGGTCGCTGTCGAAGGCTTCCAGTGTGGAGGGGTCTTCGGTCAGATGCTCCAGGGCGGGGACGCCGCTTTCGGCGGACATACCGGCGCCGGTCAGGACTGCGACCGACTGAGCGGTGCGGAGCCAGGCACGGGCGGTGTCGAGTTGGGCGGTGGCGGTCAACCTACTATTATGACGTGCCGGGGAGGCAGGCGGTTTGTGGTTGCGGCGGAGCGCGGAATGCGGTGAGATAGCGGCATGAGTTTCACACGCCGATCCCTGTTGTTGAGTTCCGCTTTGGCTCCTCTGGCTGTGGGGCAGAGGAAGAGTGTCTTCCTGTACATCGGGGCTTATACAAACCAGATGAACAAGGGGATCTCGGTTGCGAAGTTCGACACAGCCACCGGGGCGTTGTCGGAGATGACGACGGCGGCGGAGACGGCGAATCCTACGTTTTTGGCTATCCATCCTAACTCCAAGTATTTGTATTCGATCGGCGAAACGGGGCAATTCCAAGGGCAGAAGACGGGCTTTGTGAGCGCGTTCTCGATTGACCGGGCGACGGGCAAGCTGACCCTGCTGAACGAGGTTTCGTCCAAGGGGCCGGGGCCGTGCCATATCAGCCTGGATAAGGCCGGGAAGATGGCGATGATCGCCAACTACGGCGGGGGGAGCGTGGCGTCCTATCAGATTCTGGCGGACGGCAAGCTGAGCGAGGCGGTCTCGTTCTTCCAGCACGAGGGGACCCGGCCGCACGCGCACTCGGCCACGCCGACGCCGGACGGGAAGTACGCCGTGGTTTGCGACCTCGGTCTGGACGAGATCAAGGTCTACGAGATGAACCCGGGTAAGGGGTCGATGACGTTTAAGACATCGGTCAACCTGGCTCCGGGTGCGGGGCCGCGGCATTTTGCGTGGCACCCCAAGCTGGTGATGGGGTACTCGATCAATGAGCTGAATTCCACGGTGACCGTGTTTGCCTACACCGGCGAGGGCCGGTTGGATGAGATGCAGACGATCACGACGTTGCCGGCGGACTACAAGGGCCCGAAGAATTCGACTGCGGAGATCCGGGTGCATGGGTCGGGCAAGTGGGTGTATGCGTCGAACCGGGGGGATGATTCGATTGCCGTGTTTGCGGTGGACAAGGCCACGGGCAAGTTGAGCTGGGTGGACCGGACTCCGACTCAGGGTCAGGTGCCGAGGAACTTCTTTATTGATCCCTCGGGGCGGTGGTTGCTGGCGGCGAATCAGAAGACGAATAACATCATTGTCTTTGAGATCGACCAGAAGACGGGCAAGTTGGTGACGACGGGCAAGGGGATGACCGTCGGGCAACCGGTTTGTTTGCGGATGTTGTAGTTGACGGAACGCGGATGAGCGCGGATAAGAGGTTTTAGAGGCGGAGGGGGAGGTTTCTTAGGCGGCGGCCGGTGGCTTGGAAGATGGCGTTGGCTATGGCGGGGGCTACCAGGGTGATGGCGGCTTCGCCGGCGCCGGCGGGGTCGATTTCGCGGCGGTCTACGAGGCGGATGTCGATTTCGGGGGTGTCGGAGAAGCGGGGGACTTCGTAGGTGCTCAGGGCTGTTGTGGTTTGGGATTGGGCGTCGAAGAGGACCTCTTCGGTGAGCGCGCCGCCTAGGCCCTGGATGAGGGCTCCCATGATCTGGTTGCGGAGATTGCTGGGGTTGAGGGCTGCGCCGTAGTCGCCTGCGTAAGAGAGGCGGGTGACGCGGATCTTCTTGCCGGTGATGGTGATTTGAGCCACTAGCGCTATACGGGCATCCTTTTCAATGGTGCAGGCGAAGCCTCCGGGCACGTTGCGGAGTTCCGCGATGATTTGCTTCATGCGGGGGTCGGCGAGGTTCTTTAGGCGGAAGGCGCGGGGGTCGATTTTGGCTTGGGCGGCGACTTCGTCGATGTGGGATTCGCGGGCGAAGATGTTGGCGACGGCGGCGAGAGAGCGGTAGGAGCCCTGGCGGACGGGCGAGGTAGAGCGGTGGAATTCGCAGGAGATGTTGGGGGTGTCGTAGGGCGTGGGGAGAGCGGGGGCTCCTGAGTTGTAGTTGCGGTGGCGCCAGGCGGTGAGACGGCCCTGGGCGTCGCGGGCGGATTCGACCTCGACGACGCCGGCGGGGCGGTGGTAGCTACAGGTGAATTCCTCCTCGCGGGACCAGGCTAGGCGGACGGTGGCGTTGGCGGCGCGGGCGAGGCGGGCGGCCTCGACTTCGACTTCCCCGCTCTGCTTGCCGCCGAAGGCTCCACCGGGGCCGGTGGAACGGATGCGGACCTTGGATTCGGGGATGCCGAGGGCGCGAGCGACCTGGGCGCGGACGACGAAGGGGGCTTGGGAGCCGCTGTGGATCTCGATGGCTCCGTCCTTCCAGATGGCGATGGCGGCTCGGGGTTCGAGAGGGACGTGGGCGATATAGGGGAGCCAGTAGGTGGAAGCGTGCTTGTTTTCGCCTTCGGCGAGGGCCTTTTCGACGTCACCGCGGCGGGTGAGGGGCGGGTACTTGGCGACTTGCTGGACGGGGGGCGTGGAGTTCGCTTTGAAGTGGGCAGCGAGGGCTGTGTGGTCCGATGGATCGACGGTGAAGGGTTTGGACTGCCATCGGGCCTGGACGGCGGTGACGGGGTCCGGCTCGACGACGGCGACGAGATCGCCGTCGCGGATGAGGCGGGCTCCGGTGGCTTCGAGCAAGGTGGCGTTGTAGGCGGGGGCGCGGACGATGCGGGCGTGGAGCATGCCTTCGATGCGGACGTCAGTGGGATAGAGCTGGGCTCCGGTGACGATGGCGCGGCCGCGGACGTCGGGGGTAGATTGGCCGAGCACCTTCCATTGGTTGGGCGGGGTGAGAGGGCCTCCGCGTTTCTGGGCGGCGGCGGCGCGGAGGGCGGGGACGGTTTGCGGGGTGGTGAGGCTGGCCCAGGTGCCGCCGTCATCTGGGCAGGTTTCGGTGTCGCCCATGACCATGCGGATTTTGGCGACGGGGACGCGGAGTTCCTCGGCGACGGCCTGGGCGAGGAGGGTGGTGGGGCCCTGGCCGAGCTCGACCTTGCTGGTGTAGACGGCGATGATTCCGTTGGGCTCGGACTCGATGCGGAGGGGGGTGCCGGCGTAGAGGAAGAGGCCGAAGCCGAGGGATTGGAGGGCGGCGCGACGGGTGGGGTTATTGGGCACGGGCGGCCTCCAGTTTGGCGGCTAGGCGGACGGCCTCGACAATGCGGGGGTAGGTTCCACAGCGGCAGAGGTGGCCTTCCAGTTTTTCGCGAATGAGGGCGGCGGGCGGGTTGGGGTTTTCCTGGAGGAGGGCGGCGGCGGCGAGGATCATGGCGGGGGTGCAGTAGCCGCATTGGAAGGCTTCGGCGTCGAGGAAGGCCTGCTGGACGGGGTGGAGTTTGGCGTTTTGGGCGGGGCCCTCGATGG
>CAYVDY010000482.1:0-5642 GCA_964450255.1 uncultured Candidatus Solibacter sp.
CTCGGCTCTTGGCCGTTTTACCCAGTTCGCGTGCAGTACCGAAGTCAATCAGCCAAGTATCAGAGGGCCTTCCTGCGACTTCCGCGCCGCCCCAACAGGGCTTCAGAACATCTGAGTTAGGTCTGCCATTTGGATTTGGTGGAAGGCTCAGCCAAGTGCGCGCCGTGTCTCCGGAAACATCGAATGCACCGGTCTTTTGGGCGCCAATAAAGGAGCACTCTGCGTTCTCGGGCAGTCGTGAGGCTGTGGCAAGATTCTGTGCTGATGAGAGGTCAGCAAAGATCTCAGGGACAGGTAGACCGTCGAGTAAAGGAGGAAGGGTGGGGTTACTGGTGAAGCAAATAAGGGAGACGCGCACTGCGGCGCCATCCAGAATCCAGTCGAGATCAGACCATGCGTGGAAGATGCTGCCGGATTCACGGATGCGTTCGAGCACCTTGCGGTTCTGACCACCGCGAATGGAGTTCGTCGCGACGAGTCCCGAGCGTTGCGCGTGGCCGGCCTCCATCTGGGCGCGAGACTTTTCAAACCAGTAGCAGACGAGATCCGCTCCGCCGGGGACTCGTCCTTCGTAGAGCTTCCGTAGACGGGCGACGTAGACTTCACTAAGTTCGGCAATCATCTTTCGATCACCGAGGAACGGCGGATTGCCGACGATGACTGTGGCCGGGGGCCAGACGGATTCGGTCCCATCCGGGTTGATCAGCGCGTCGCGACATTCGATGCGTTCCAGCGTGTCAAGAACTGGGTCCTTGTTGTAGCCGCCGGAGTTTCGGAGATCCCATTGAATCTGGCCGATCCAGATGGTCACCATCGCCAGTTCAGCGGCATAGGGGCTGATTTCGAGACCGGCCACGTTACGCGGGCCGATGGCGGGGAAGATGCGGGGGAGATGGAAGTCTCGCTCGGCTTCGAGGAGGATCTGGTATTCGATGTCCTTGAGGCCGAGGAGCGCGAGATAGAGAAAATTGCCGGAGCCGCAGGCGGGGTCGAGGACTACGGTGGCGCGGAGTTCGTCGAGAAAGTCCGCGAAAATCTGGGTGGCGGTCTTGGGGGATTTCGTAGCGGCCAGGCGGTCGCGGACGGCGGCCCATTGGGCTCGGATGGGGGCGAAGAGGACGGGTTCGAGGATGCGGAGGATGGAGGCGCGGTCTGTGTAGTGGGCTCCGAGTTGAGAGCGCTTGGCGGGGTCGAGGCCGCGCTCAAAGAGGGTGCCGAAGATGGAGGGCTCGATGGCGGTCCAATCGAGGAGGGCGGCCTTTTTGAGGATGGCGATTTCGCGGCGGTCGAGGGCGGGCGGGTCCGAAGTCTCAAAGAGGCCGCCGTTGAAGAACTCGATCTCCTCGGGGCCGAAGAAGCCGCCGGTGCGCATGGTGTGGAAGAGCGCCGAGAACTGGGCGGCGAAGAACTGAGGCTGCTTGTGGGTGGAGTTCAGGAGGCGCGTGAGGAGCTTATCGGGCAGCAGGCCGGCGTCTTCGGCGTAGAAGCAGAACATGGTCTGCATGAGGAAGTGGGCGGTGCGGGCGGGGTCGATTCCGCGATTGCGCAGGGCCTCGGCGAGCTCGGCGACGGTGGCGGCGGCCTCGGCGGTAAGGGCGGCGGCGGTGAGGGCGGGGTTGAAGGATTCTGGGTCCTCGAACAGGCGGCGGAGGATGTCGAGTTGGGCTGGCTGGGTGATGGACTCCAGCGGTATTTCGATTTTGCGCTGGGTGGTGTTGGTGAAGCTGGTATAGATGCGGATGAGGCGGGTATCGGAGACGACGAGGAGCGGCGGATTTTCGAGGGCTCCGGCGTATTTGACGAGCTGGCCGTAGGCGAGGGTGAGGTCCTTGTTGGGACCCTTGTATTCCCAGGCGAAGCAGCCCTTGCGCCAGACATCGGCGAAGCCTTCGCCGCCGCCGGCCTTGGAGGCACCCTTCTCAAAGGTGTACCAGTCGCCGGAGGGGTCGGCCTCGGCGGGGGTGGGCTGGTGGAGGAGAGCGCAGAGATCGAGGAAGTGCTCCTTGGCGGCGGCGGACTCCTTGAGAGAGGATTGGCTCCACTTTTGGATGAACTGGTCGGGGGTCATGCAGGAAGTTCTATTGTATGCGGGGAAGCGTGATGAGGTGTCACAACGCCGCTACGCCGGATGCTTGCGGCGGTCGGCGACTACGGTGACCTGAATGTCGGTGGCGAGGCGGACGATCTTCATGACGAGTTGCCGGCGGAGGAGGAAGGGGAAGTGGGAGCGGGGCGGCTTGGCCAGGTAGATCTGGGTGACGCCGTTGGTGTGGGCAAAATCGACCAGGGTTTCGGCCTCTTCGGCGCCCTCCAGGATGCGGGTTTCGATGTGGAGTTTGCGGGCGAAATCGAGGTGCTGCTCAATGGCTTGCCGGGTTGTGCGGGGAAGCGCATCGAGTCCAGCGCCGGGCAGTACGCAGACGGCGAAGCACTCTGCTTTCAGGTAGTCCGCCACGCGGCGACCACGGCGGATGAGGGCGGCGGTTGTGGGCGCGGAGGTGATGTGAATGAGGATGCGCTCGTGCGTGGTGACGGACTGCAGCCATGGGTAGCCGCCGCCGTGTTCCGGTTGGCGGATGTCGATCTCATGCGCGGTTTGCCGGAGCGCCATCTCCCGCAGCGCCGCCAGAGTGGATTCCTTGAAGAAGTTCTCCTTGGCACGTTGGGCCTTTTCCGGCGGATAGACGACGCCGCGATCCAGCCGGTTGAGGAGGGCATTCGGGGTGAGATCGGCGAGGACTACTTCGTCCGCGCGTTTGGTGACCCAATCCGGGATGGTCTCGCGGACTTGAATGCCGGTGATCTCCCGCATCTGGTCGTTGAGGCTCTCCAGATGCTGGATGTTCATTGTCGTGATCACATCGATGCCGGCTTCGAGAAGGACCAAGACGTCTTCCCAGCGCTTGGCACGTTCCGAACCGGGGACGTTGGTGTGAGGGAACTCATCGATGAGCGCAATCTCCGGGCGCCGAGCCAGGATGGCGTTGGTGTCCATCTCTTCAAATGACCGTCCACGGTATTCCATCACGCGCCGGGGAATCAGCTCCAGCCCCTCAGTCTTGGCGATGGTGTCCTTGCGTCCGTGGGGTTCGAAGTACCCGATCACGACGTCGCTGCCGCCGGCGGCCAACTGCCGGCCCTCTTCGAGCATCTTGTAAGTCTTGCCGACCCCAGCCGCGTAACCCAGGATGATCTTCAGCCGGCCGGTCCTTGCGGCCACATCATCCGGCATCCGCTACTCTGCCTCCGACGCGGCGCCATGCGGGAAGATCCGGATATCGATGCCGCCGGCTTCGAGGATGAGGCGGTCCACCGGATTGGGGACAAGGCTCTGCCACCAGCCGCGGCGGAGGCTGTGGCCGACGAAGATCTGGGTGATACCCTGCTTTTCCGCGAACTGGAGAATGGCTGCCACAGGGTCCTCGCCATGGAGAATCTCAACGTGCGCCCGCGCTTCGCGGGCCGCATCCAGATTTCGCGCCAGTGTCTCCTGATCCGGCTGGGTGAGGTGGTCCTGCTCGACGTAGGCGACGAAGAGCTCGCCGTGAAAGCGTTCCGCCTGCCGCTTGCCGCGAGAGATCATCAACGAAGCATTGGAGCGGGGTGTCACGCAAACGAGAATGCGTTCGTGCGTGCCGAAACTCTGCACGATTCCCTGGCGCCGGAGGTAATCCTCCAACTGGCTATCGACCACTTCGGCGGCGAGAACGAGAGCGATCTCGCGCAGCTCGGAGAGCTGATGCTCCAGGCGGGCGGCTTCCTCGTCCGAGATGCGATTCCCGTCGACCACACGGGTGAGGCAATATTCGGGGGGCGCATCCATGATCTCGATCTCGTCGGCGCGCCGGATGAAGCTCTCAGGGACGGATTCACGGACTGCTCTTCCACGGATGGCCTCGACCTGGGGCTGCTTCTCCCGGACGTATTGGAGATTGAGGGTAGCGATGACGGAGATGCCGGCGGCAAGCAGTTCCTCGACGTCCTGCCAGCGCTCGGGATTCCGGCTGCCCGGAGGATTTCTGTGAGCCAAACCGTCGATCAGGCAGACAGCCGGGCGGCGCCGGCGAACGGATTCGACGTCGATACAGGGGCTGCCTTGGGCGATCCGGGGCGGGATGACTTCGAGGTTTCTCAGTAGATCCTCGACATCGGCGGGCGCCTGGGCTTGGACGGCGGCTACGACAACGTCCTGGCCGCGCGCCTTGCGGCGGCGGCCCTCATCCAGCATTCGGAACGACTTTCCGACACCGGACGCGTAGCCCAGGAAGACTTTGAGTTTGCCCCGGCTCAGGTGGCGTTCCTCGGCCTCGACTTGCTTCAGTAGCTGTTCCGGCGTGGGGCGGCTACGTTCAGGAGCAGGCATTCACGGTTTCCACTTCCATTATCGCGTCCTGGGCGCTGGAAAATGGGCGACGATTCCGATGACGAACGTGTCCTGGTTCTTCGTAGCGCTGCTGACCGAGCCGCGCTCGAATACGGATTGATCGGACCAGTCGCGACGGTACTCCAGACGGGTGAAGAAGTTATCGAGGAGCTTGTACTCGGCGGTGGCGGTAAACTCCTTGAGTTTTTGCGCCGTGCCTGTGATGAAACCGTCCTTATCGAAGTAGTACTCGGCGCGGGGGCTGATGGCGAACTTGGGAGTGATTTGAAACCTGGCCGCACCTCCGTACGTGATCCAGTCGTAGCTTCCGCCCAGGCGGGCCTTCTCCGTGCCGTAGTCGAACTGGCCATACAGGCTGACCTTGCCCGTCGGGTTCAAGGTGACGACCGTACTGTTAAAGTTACGAAAGCCCTGGTTGACCGCCGAGGTCTCGCTACCAGCGTAGTAGGCGTTGTACCAGGCGAACTTGCCCGCGGTGACTACGGTTGTGATTCCAACGGTCTTGCCGCTGTTGTTGTCCTCCACGTTGTTCCAGCCGTTCACGAGTTGGAACCCGGCGGTGAAGCTCTTGCCGAGCGGCATGGAGGTGCGCAGACCGAAGTGGTAGTAGGGGCCGTTGGCATACATCAGCGCACGAGAGTAGTTCCAGCCGAGGTGGGTCTCAGTGAGCTCGGCTCCGGCGGAGGTGTAGAACTTGCCGAAGTCCAACTGGAGGCCCTTGGCCGCGGCGGGCTTGTAGGAAACGTAGGCCTGCGGAATGTACTTCAGGGTGTCGAAACCGTTGGCTGTATCGGCGAAGTTGAACAGGTCGAAGGCGCGACCGGCGCCCAGGCTGAGCTTAAAGCCGAGGGGCTCTGGCGCCATGTCGAGATTGAGCTCTGCCATGTTGAGGCTGAAGCTGTTGGCGCGGACATCGAAGTTGCGGTAGAGAACAGTTCGCGAAGTGGGGTGATTGGGCGTGTAGTTGTAGTAGCCGTCAATCAGACCGCTGAACTGAACCGGACCGATTGCCCATGGGGCAGATGATGTGGTGGCAGGCGACGGGGCCTGAGCCAACGCTAACGGCGAAGCGCCTGCCACTAGTGCGGCAATCTGAAGAATGCGCACACGAGTCTCCTTTGGAAATTGGGATTAGGTTGTCTGGGGGGACGGACAGGCCAGGAGGCCTGCCCCAGTAGCTCAACGGACCGGGAACTTCTCGTCCAGCGCCATATTCAACGCCAGCACGTTCACACGCGGCTCGCCGAGCACGCCGAGA
>CAYVDY010000483.1:0-5641 GCA_964450255.1 uncultured Candidatus Solibacter sp.
TCATGCCGCCAGCAGAGAACGAGGCGTCGTTGACCTCCATCACCTGGGCGCCGTCAGAGAACACGGCGAATCTGGTCCCTTCGAAGTCCACCTTCAACGTGCTCCACAATTGCCTGAGCACCTTGTGCTTCACGCCGTATGTCTTTGAGGGTGAGCCCTCGGATCCAGAGAAATCCGCTTACCGCCCTCGACTTTGTAGAGGACCACGTTAAGCTCCAGCGCGTTGGCCCGCACAACATAATAGTCGCCTGCATTCGCCACGGGAATTTGGCTGATGACGTGATACTTATCGTCCACTCATCCAACCGGGTTGCCACGGCCAGCCTGCCAGTGCCAGACATCGGCAGTGTACACATGCTCCGTGGCCAACAGGCTGATGGCGAAATCACCCTTCATCGGAGACTCCATGGCGAACTGATCGTCGGGCCGGGAAGGACGATCGGATCTCCTTTCCGCCGGGTTCCAGACGTGAGGATCGCGCATGTCGCTCCGCGTCGAGTCCGCCCACTGAGCGGCAATAAAGATGAAATCGTCCATGGGGATCGGGCGCAGGACCGCCTGTTTGGGATGGTCTCCCCCGAGCGCCTCCCGCACTTGAACGACGATGGCCTTTGCTTGCTTCCAGATTTCGTCCAACTTGCCGTCGAGCGCAGGAGCGGTACTGACACACGCCGACTCCCACGGTACGGGCGAACCGTCCTGGCTCCAACCGGCGGGCGGTTGGGCCATAAGGCCAGAAGTGAGGGCAAAGCCGAGAGCGGCCGCCTGACGTTTCAGGCTCAGCAGAGATCGATGACGTTCGATTCAAGGCAGGAAGACGATGAGATCACGCGCCATTAGGACGGGGAGAAGCAGAAGGCGAAGCTGACGGTGAACGGCAGGGAGTTCGCAAGCTTCCGGTGACACCGGCCGCCGTAGCGATGGAGGCTGCGGTATGGTGTTAAGTCAAGCCATGCTTCGATACGCACTGCTCTCCCTTCTTCTTGCTCTTCCGCTACTCGCTCAGGACCGAGTGGGCGCCATTCAGGTTCGCGTCTCGACGGACCGATCCGATTGGCGGTATGAACCCGGCCAGCCCGTCCGCTTCCGCATTGTCGCGGTGCGGGACGGGCACGCGCTGAGCGGCATCCAGGTGACCTACCGGATCGGTCCCGAGATGATGCCACCGAAAGTGGATCAGACCGCGACGCTTACGGGCGAGGGGCTCACGGTAGAGGGCGGCACACTGAACGAACCGGGCTTTTTGCGATGTATTGCCACCGTGGAGCAAAACGGGAAGACCTATCGGGGACTGGCGACGGCCGCGTTTCAGCCGGAAGCGATCAAGCCCACGCAGCAGGAGCCCGCCGACTTCGATCAGTTCTGGGCGGCCGGCAAGACGGCGCTGGCGAAGCTGCCGATTGACGCGAGGATGACGCCGCTGCCCGAGTACGGGAATGCGCAGGCGGACTGCTTCCACGTGAATCTGCAGAACGCTGGCATGGGCGCGGCACCCTCACGGCTCTATGGTGTTTTGTGTGAGCCGAAAGCGCCGGGCAAATACCCGGCGCTGCTCAGCGTCCCCGGCGCCGGGGTCCGCCCCTATCGTGGACTGGCGGAGATGGCGGGGCGCGGCATCATCACGCTGCAGATCGGGATTCACGGCATCCCCGTCACGATGGAACAGTCTGTCTACGACTCGCTGGGCGCCGGCGCCCTGGCGAGCTACAACACATTCGGGCTCGACAGCCGCGACCGCTATTATTACCGGCGGGTCTACCTGGGCTGCGTACGCGCCAATGACTTCCTGACGAGCCATCCGAAATGGGACGGCACGAACCTGGCGGTTACGGGAGGTAGCCAGGGCGGCGCGCTGTCGATCGTTACGGCCGGGCTGGACCCGCGCGTGAAAGGCTTGGCCGCATACTATCCGGCGCTGTCCGATGTCACCGGGTATCTGCAGAATCGGGCGGGCGGTTGGCCGCACATGTTCCGCGCCACGGATGGCCCGATGTCACACCGCACGGCGGAGAAGATCGAGACCTCGCGCTACTACGATGTGGTCAATTTCGCGCGGCGCGTCAACGTGCCGGGTCTTTACTCGTGGGGCTTCAACGACGAGACTTGCCCGCCTACCTCGATGTACTCGGCTTACAACGTAATTCCGGGGCGGAAGAGGCTGCTGCTGGCGCTCGAGACCGGCCACAATAATATCCCCGAGCAACTGGCCGAGGTGCAGGCGTGGCTGCAGACATTCCTGCAGACGGGTTCCGCCGGGCAGTGAAGATGGGCGGCGGGTTGCAGGCCGCTCAGGCCTGATATTCCGGTCCGCGGCGCGTTGGTGCGCACCACAGCAAACCCCAGATCATCAGGGGCAACACGGCGATTCGCGCCCACAACAGGAGGGCAGGCAGTGCTGCGACGCCGGCCTGTTCCGGGGATGTCAGCATGAAAATGTTGGCGGGAAGAATCAGCAACAGAAGCAGAGAGAGCATCCACGCAGCATGCCGCCGGAAACGGGCAACGAAGAGCCCGACGCCTCCGGCGATCTCGATCACGCCGCTGATCAGCACCAGGGCCGTCGGGGCGGGCAGCCACGGAGGGATGAACCGCACGAGCATGTCGGGCACCAGAAAATGGGCGATTCCGGCGACAACAAAGAGAAGCGCGGCGGCTGTCCGGACTGCGCGCTTCGTTTGAGTTTCTGAGTTCATTGGTGCGGTACGAGAATCCTTTCCCTTACAGCCTACGTCGAGCAGGCGGTCCACCGTTACTGTGCGGCCGGGCGGCGCCAATTCCCATAGGGACCGGCCAAAGGACGGCCGTCGCTTCATCGAGCATCTCATCGGAGGCCAGCACCGCGGCAGCGCTCCTCGATACGGCTTTATACCTCTTCATCCCGTCGTGAACCAGATGGGTGATCGAGATCACCGGCCCTTTGTGCTCCTGCCCAGTCTGTCCGCCTGCAGGCTCATTCCGCTGCCCGGTGGACCAACTCCTTGCCAGGCTCCCGTTATGGCAGCCTCTCGAGGCCGACCAACTTCCATCCGCCGGCGAGGCGGAGGAAGCTAATGCGGACAGGCTTGGAGCAGGACTCGTTTGCACCCCCAACGGCACGGAGGCCGACAGCGACATGCTCACCGGCCTTCGCAGTGAGGCCGGACGGAGCCGAAATGCGCCGCCCGGCGCCTTCAGTTTCGCCGATCCGTGTGGTAGCCCCGGTGTTGTTGTCGAGGTTAAGCCAGGCGGCACGGTAAACTGGCGCATCCCTGGCCACGCCTGCCTTCACCGCAGCGTTTTCAAAGCTCAGCACGCCGGAAGGATCGAGAGCAGGATTGACCACCGGATTGACGCGAAGGAGGTAGGTTTTGCCGATCTTATCGCGGCGCTGAATGGGCACGTCGCCCAGCAGTTTCTCGGCTGCTGGATCGCTGAACTTGCCGGTCTTGACCAGTGCGCGGATCATCTCGTCGCTGAATGCCATCACGCGGCGGGCGGCCCAGAACGAATCATCGTCGCGAGCCTGGAGCAGCGCGGCGGCGGGGACGCGGCTCTTCCATGTGAGCGGATCGAACTGATCGGCAGTGAAGCGTCCAATAGCGGGATGCTCCTCGTAATCCGCAGTCTGCCAGGGCTGGATATAGAAGCCCATGGTGGCCATGCGCCGGATCGCCTTTTCTTTGTCGAAAACGTATTCGTAGCCCTCGATCCAGTCGTGGGGCCCATTCGCTCCGATTCCGAAGGTCGAGCCGATATCGAGGAGATAGTGGCGGACTCGTGATTTACCGTTCTCGGTGATGAGCGAGTCCATTGTGTTCAGGGCCTTAATGTCTACGAGGTTGGTCCAAGCGCCAAATACCGTCAGCGCGCGCAGTTCACGGCGCAACTCGTGGGGCACGATATCGTTCGGATCGTCGGAGCGCGTGCCGTGATACTTGAAGCCGCCGAGGGTCTTGCCGGGCAGCAGGCGGCTGGCAAGGACCCTGAAGGATCCGTCCTTATTCTTGGTGCCTCTGGCCAGGACCGGGTCGATGTCTTGAAGCGTCATGGGCCTGAGCCTTCCAGAGGCCGGCGTAAACGTCGCTGATTTGTCGATCTGAAGCTGATCGCGACTCAACTGGCTGATGAAGTACTCCGCCTGGTTGTAGCCCAGTGCGTGGAAGATCCGCATGGCGATGACAGCTGTGCCTGAAGCGCCCTCCGCATTGCTCTTCGGATCAAAGGCAATGAACCAGATGACGCCGGCGCTGTCGCGCACGGTGAAACCCGGCGCCGCGCCTTCGCTTTTGGCACGGATGACGGTCAGCGTACCGGCCGCAGGGCCTTCACCGGTGATGGTGCCGCGAACGGCCTCCTCAATGGTCACTGGGCGAGCCAAAATGCGGTTGGTGAACCAACTGGAATCGGGCACCTCATCGATGGTGTTGATGTTGGCCGCGCGGGCGCCGGGGGGAAGTCCGGGTTTCGCGAACATGTTAAACATCAGGTCGTAGAACAGATCGATCTTGTGAGCCTTTACGCCGGAGGCGTCCTGCGACTCAGGTTCGACGGCGATTGGATCGTCCTTGTAGAACTTGGGACCGCTGGCTCCGCCAACAGTCAGGAAGGCTAAAAGAGTGAGGGCAAAAACGCCGGCCGACAACCGGCTGCGGTGGATTTGTTTGTTTGGGATATTCATGCGTTTTCACCTCACTTCAGAAGACCGGACCACCGGAGAAGACCATGCGCCAGCCCTCGTTTCCGATGGCAAAGTCGATGCGAAGGGGCGTGGAGAAGGGCCCGTGTATGCGCGCGCCGACTCCAACATCGCTCTTGAGTTTCTGGAAGTTCAGATCGTTGCGTCGGCTAGTCACTTTGCCAGCGTCGTAGAACACGGCCATGTCCAAACCCGCTGCCGGGATCCAGCGAAGCTCGGGTTCATCAGCATGCTGTGGCGGTCGCGGAAGCGCCAGCTTTCGTAGGCCCGCAGGGTGCTTCCGCCGCCGAGGGAGGGAAGCATGAAGTAGGGGATTGCAGCGTTGTCGTTCAGCGTGGTCTCGACCCTGCCTCGGGCCGCGAAGACCCACGTTTCTCGAAAGATGGGAACCTACTGGATGGCCTCGAGATCGAGTTTGCGGAAGCTGTACGGACCGCCCTGCAGATTATGGAAATCGTGCAGTGTTGCCTCATAGAGCCCGCCCCGGCGGGAGTAGCCTGGCGACTGGCGCCAGTCGAAACCGGCGGAAGCTGACGAGTGGAGATACTTTGGATCGGAGCCGAGGCCTGGAGCGGTTTGCGAATTGAAGACCGTCTCGATGGACGGGTTGCTGCCGGTGCCTGACTTGGTGTCCCACTGCTCGTAAGCCACCTTGCCCTTGATGGGAATCCAGGGAGCCAACCGCAGTTCGGCGTTGGCATCGGCGTACATCTCCTGAAAGCGATAGACGGTGCGGTTGGATTTCTCGGAATTCGTACCAAGTCCGAAGAAGTTGACCTGAGTCGCATCGCGCCAGCCAAGCCGGGTACCGACATTTAGTTTCTTGTTGAAGTGATCCTTCGAGACGATGCCACTTTCGATCAGTTTGTAGTTGGTGACCGAGTAGAGTCCCTGTACATTCCAAAAGGTGTTGTCCCCGAAGAACTTCCGATATCCGGCGCCGGGTGTGAGGCCGCCCCCTGGTAG
>CAYVDY010000484.1:0-5638 GCA_964450255.1 uncultured Candidatus Solibacter sp.
TTTCGCCTACACCCATGCCGAAAGCGAAGGTTGCCACTTCCTTGACCAGGAAAGATTCGAAACCCTCACCCGTCACACCGACATCATCGGCAGAGCAAAAGACCCCCTCACCGATGGCACTCTCGTCCAGATGCTCAAATACAACGGCAACCCCATCGACCTGGAACTCCCCCCAGTGGTGGAACTCGTCATCACCTCATCTGACCCGGGCGTGCGCGGCGACTCCTCCAGCGGCAGCGTCACCAAACCTGCCACCCTCGAAACCGGCCTCGAAATCCGTGTGCCCCTCTTCATCAAGGAAGGCGAAAAGGTTCGAGTTTCCACCGAAACCCGCGAGTTCGGCGGCCGGGCCGGATAACTCGGTCGCACCGCCTGACCCCACCTCCATCCGCCAGATCAACGCGGCCGCCTGCAGCGGTCCGGCCCTGTCCTTCAGATACACGTGCCGCCGCGCAGGCATACGACGTCCACCCGTCCTCGCCGCCCGGCATGCGCGCAAACCACCCCACACCGCGCGCTCCGCATCCACGTAGATCCCGTCCGGGGCTACCTCCATTTGTTCCAGCAACTCGTTAACTCTGTCGAAGTAGGCGGATTGCCAAAGGCAACCCCCTACAAGCCGAAACACGCTGAGCCGGTTCATCGTGAGCGCCATGCCATTCGGACACTCCAATCCCCCCGCCGCCATGCAGATCGAACCCGAAGTTCGCCAACCAGGCGCGCCCGCCGTGTTCCACCAGCACCTCGTTCAAGTGCCAGGGGGCCACCGCGGTGAGGTCGGCATGCACCGCGAGCGATCCGTCGGTTTCACGCCGCAGCAGCTCTCGATCGCGCATCGACACGATCAGCATTCGGCCGTCCGGCAGAAACCCAAGGCCAGATGGCTGTTGGGGTGCTTGCGCCACGGTCTCAACTGAGCCGTCCAATCCCAAGGCAATCACGCTATGAGTGTAGAAGTCGGACACCTACAGCCGCCCGTCGCGCCGCCGAGAGCACTCAGTAAATGACAATCCGCTGATCATGGTCGTGAATCCCGGCGTGGCGAGATTGACTCCGTTCCGCCACAGCGTCACAGCTCCACGGCGACTTGCAGAGCAGAAGCAGTCTTCCGCCACAAGGTTCCATTCAGGGAGCCGGAGCGCAACACCTGAAAGTCCATGCTAATTCGAACAGATAAACAACCAGCACTGCCCTCGTGGATGCCGCCGGAGTTCCTGGCGATGAAACTATCGGGAGGTTTACCTCCCAAAGTCCGGAGTGGCGTGCAATTCCCCTTTGGAATCAGGCCAAAACCGTGGAGGAGACTCGACGTGAAGCACTTGCTCTTGTATGCATGGATGCTCGCGTCCACCGCCGCGCTGTGGGCGCAAGCACAAACACCGGCTAACGCGGCGCCGAAGGCCGCCCAGGCCGCCAGGACAACTCCGGTCGCCGTGGCGAAGATCACCCAGCCGTTCAAGGGAGATCTGGACGCCCTCGTGAAGCGCCGGCTGATCCGTGTGCTGACGCCCTATTCCAAGACCGGCTTTTTCGTGCACAATGGCGTGACTCGCGGCCTTGTCTGCGATTCGTTCCGGCAGTTCGAGACGGATCTCAACCTGAAACTCAAGACGCGAAACCCCAAAGTCATCGTGATGGTGGTCCCGGCGCCCTACGACAAACTCGAACAGTACCTGCTTGAGGGCCGAGGCGACATCGTGGCCGCCACCGCGCTGATCACGGACCAGCGCCTCCAGCACATGGACTTCACCAATCCAACGGGCAAGGACGTGGCCGAGTTGATTGTGACGGGGCCCGGCGGGCCGGAGATCGCAACCCTGGAGGATCTGTCCGGGAAAACACTCTTCGTTTCGAAGTTGTTGCCGTACCGCAAAGACATGGAGGAGCTGAGCGCCAGGTTCGTGAAGGAGGGCAAGGCGCCCCTGAAACTGCTGGAAGCTCCGGACAATTTCGGAACCGAAGACATGCTGGAAATGGTCAACGCCGGAATTGTGCCTGCCACCGTCGCGCACGGCTTCCTGGCGGAGTTTGGGGCGCAGGTGATGCCGAAACTGAAAGTGAACAAAGCGGCCGCGGTCAAAACCGGGGGGCAGGTGGCATCGGCGATCCGCAAAGACCGCCCCAAACTGAAGGCGGAGCTGAACGCGTTCCTCGCGAAGTACCCGGAGGGCGGCGCCTTCCGCAGCGCGCTGCTCGCTTCATATCTGAAAAGCACTAAATTCGCGAAGGCGGCCACCTCCCCTGCGGAACGGGCGCGGTTGGAGAAACTCCAGGCCCTGTTCATCAAGTACGGCGATAAATACGAAATGGACTACCTCCTGATGGCGGCGCAAGGCTATCAGGAATCCGGGTTGAACCACAGTGCGAGGAGCCCGGCGGGGGCGATCGGCGTGATGCAGGTGATGCCTGCAACCGGGAAAGAACTGAAGGTGGGCGATATTAACCAGATCGAGGCGAACATCCACGCGGGCGTCAAATTCATCCGCTTCATGATGGATAAATACTACGGCACAGAGACCGAAATCACCACCCTGAACAAGGGCCTGTTCACGTTCGCGGCCTACAACTGCGGCCCGGGGCGAATCGCCCAGCTGCGGAAACTGACCGCGGCCCGCGGGCTCGACCCCAACGTCTGGTTCAACAACGTGGAGATCCTTGCGGCGGAGAAGATCGGGCGTGAAACCGTCACTTACGTCAGCAATATCTACAAATACTACATAGGCTACAAGCTGCTGAAGGAACAGTCGGACGAGCGGAACAAGGTCAAGGAAACGCTGCGCAACGGGGCCGTGAATCAATAATCCGCCCCGTGGCGGCGCAGTCGAAAAGCAGCCCATCCCGAAACGGCTGCAGCCGTGCCCTTCCGATTTGAGAATCGCCTCCAACGGATCGCTGGGACCCTCCCTGCCTTCCCCCGTCGCGCTACACTGAAATTTATGCCTACGACCGTTCGCTAGGGGCGCGGGTTGCGCCCTCCAAGTCAACCTCCTGAACCACCACCTGGAAGTGTGTCTACACGGAGCGAACGGAAATGTTTTTGCAACACCTGGGAGCGGACGCGCGTGTCCGCCATCTCTTCCGGCCTCATCAGGCCGAACAATTGGAATTGGGCCGCGTATCCTTCGCCGCCCACGAACAGTATCGGGTCTACCTGGAGCAAGGCGAGTACGAAGCAGTCCCCGCCGGCCGTCTCCGCTGGGACAACCTCCTCCCCGCCGTCGGCGATTGGGTTGCCGTCCGTCCCGTAGATCCCACCCTCGCTCGCATGGAGGCCGTCCTCCCCCGCAGCACGCAATTCTCCCGCCGCGCCGCCGGCCCCGCCCAATACGAACAGGTCATCGCCGCCAACGTGGACCTCGCCCTCGTCGTCTGCGGTCTCGATGGCGATTTCAACCTCCGCCGCCTCGAACGCTACCTCGTTCTCGGCCGCGAAAGCGGCGGCGCCACCGTCGTCATCCTCAACAAAGCCGATCTTTGCCCAGACACCGCCGCCCGCCTCGAAGCCGTCTCCCGCATCGCGCCAGGCGTCCCCGTCCTCCCCCTCACCGCCCGCCAGTCCATAGACCCGCTTCTCGATCTCGTCCGCGGCCGCACCGTCGTCCTCCTCGGCTCCTCCGGGGCAGGGAAGTCCACCATCGCTAACGGCCTCCTGGGAGACTCCCGCCTCGCCACCAACGCCGTACGCCCCTCGGATTCGCGCGGCCGCCACACCACCACCAGCCGCATGTTGCTCCCTCTCCCCCACGGTGGAGCCATCATCGACACCCCAGGCATGCGCGAGTTGCAGCTCTGGGCCGGTCAGGACTCCCTCGATGATGTCTTCTCCGAAATCACGGAACTCTCCGAAGACTGCCGCTTCAACGACTGCACCCACAACGGCGAACCCGGCTGCGCCGTCGCCCAAGCCCTCTTAAACGGCGAAATCGACCCCTCCCGTTGGGACAGCTTCCGCAAACTCGGAGCCGAGCTGCGCCACCGCCAGGTCGCCCAGGACCTCTCCGCCGCCCTCGTTGAAAAACGAAAGTGGAAGTCCATTCACAAGTCCATCCGCAGCCACCCGAAATACCGCCGCTGAGCCCAGCCACCCTATTGCTCCCGTAGCGCCTCAGTCGGCTCAATCCGCCGGCTGCGGCGCGCGGGCCCCAACACCACCACGTCGGCGCACGGCCCCGATTCACTTGCGAGGTTCGAAGTTCACCTCAACCTCGGTACTCACCTGAACCGGGAGGCCGCGTTGCATCAACGGCTTGTAACGAAGCTGATCCCATTCGAAAACCTCACAGAGTTGCGCGCCGGTTTCCAGTTCAGAGACTTTCCCCTCCGCATTGATAATGACTTTGCACCGGACCGGTCCACCCGCGGGCTCCCAAAGGGGTGCCGCCTGAACGAGTGAACCCTCAATCAGCGAGGCACGTTGCTTATCGGCCGGAACCGGAACCGTGGGGGCTTCCTTTTCCTCGGCCGCGGCGTCCTTCTTTGGTCCATCTTTGGGGGCGGGCTGTAGCCGCACCACCAGGAGAACAGGCCTGGCGGGATACCGCCCCACTCTTCTGCGTAACACCGCAGCCTTCAAATCATGTTCCTCAAAGGACATGCCGCTCCAAGCCATCTTCACGACACGCTCGCAACTGGACAAGAGCGGATAGCCGTTCTTTCCCTGGGCCGGATCGCCGATCTCGTCAATGACCTTTTGTGCGTTGACACCCTCGACAATGTACTCGCCCTCATCGACAACGGCAGCGGTCTTCCTTGAGAACAAGCGGTAGGCATGTTTCCCTTCCCAAAGGAACACCGCAGGTCCGCCCCCGTTCAAGCCGCTATCGCCCGACCCGGTCGGGTCCGGCACAAGTCGGACTTTCCCCTGAATCTTCTGTAGCGGAGTTGAGGGTTTCTTGGCTTCACTCGCCGGCGGCTTGCTGGAACATCCACCCAGCAGGGCAAATGCTAGTGAGAGACCACTGAAGATGCGTGCGTTTCGGTTCATCTGGCATGTCCTCGATTTCGGGACGTTTTCGTCCGAATCTGAACGTAACATCGACGACGCCCGCTTGCAATGGGTATGACTCCGCGGGCGAAACCAGAGCTCCGCCCCGGGTGTATACTGGGCGCGGCCCGGAGCCCCATATGCCAAACCCGAATCACCCCAGCCGCCGCGCCTTCCTCAGCCTCCCCGCCGCCTTCGCCGCCCCGAGGCCCTCCCCCCAAATCGGCATCCTCCTCTCCACCACCTTCACCACCGGCACCCTCGAATCCCGCCTCGACGAAGCCAAGGCCGCCGGCCTCGCCTGCGCCCAATTGAGCATGGTCTGCGCCGGTCTCCCCGAAATGCCGGATCAGCTTCCTCCGGACCTCCCCGATACCATCCGCCGCGCCTTCGCCGCCCGCGCCATCGCGCTAGCCAGCGTTCAGGGCACCTTCAACATGTGTCACCCGGATCCCGAACACCGTCGCACCGGCCTCCGGCGCCTCCGTGTCCTGGCCGAGGCATGCCCTAAGCTCGGTACGTCTCTCATTCATATCTGCACCGGTACCCGCGACCCCAATAGCATGTGGCGCCGCCACCCCGAGAACAACTCGCCGGAATCCTGGCGCGACATGGCCGCCTGCATCCGCGAAGCCGCCGCCATCGCCCGCCAGG
>CAYVDY010000485.1:0-5632 GCA_964450255.1 uncultured Candidatus Solibacter sp.
GGCTGCTCACCGGGAACGCCATCTCGATGGGCCAGAAGATGACCGGCTGATCGCGCGCCGGGAGCACCGTGAAAACATCAACGGCGGGCCCGGGCATCAGCCCCTCCCGCCGTTCAATTTGCTGCCGGTTCTGCCCGCAGGCTTCGGCGCAGTCTTTGTGGCCGCGGCATCCCGGGACTTCTTGATCTGATGATTTGGAGCCCAGACGCCGCGGAGTGGCCGGTTTACGAGTCGGCCGACGTTGTCGCCGGCAGAATCCAAGTTGGCGAGAACCTTGGAGTAAGCGCGGATCACGGCTTTGATCGACTCCGGGGCGACGGCCGTTCTCTTGTGCGTGGAGGTGATCGCAACCAGGCCTTGGATATCGATGACGTCGGAATACAGGAGCAGGCGGACCAAGCTCTGGGTGTCGTCTGGGTCGGCTTCGATATCCGACAGGACGATGAACCGGTGAAGCTTGTTGGCCTATCTGGAGTCTGGGGCTGGCGGGGCGGCGGATGCGGGTGGCGTGGAGAAGTGGGTGACACATACCAAGCCGATGATCGCGGCGATTCGCGGAAGCGGATGAGTGCGGTGAAGCCTCCTGGCTGTCACCGCTCCGAGCCGGCGCCCGAGTGATGGTGATAAACCGGCCAACCGAGATAGGTTTCCATCACATCCGCGAGCGCAGCGGCGCATTGTGATCCGTTCATTGCGGCGTGGTGCTCGAAGCCGTTCTTGCAGATGTACCGCATCAGAGACTGCAGTTCCGGGACCTCGACAACGGCGCGGCTGCCGAATGTGGCAAGTGGGTCGTCTGTAAATCGTCCTTCACCAACGTACGCGCGGATGCATCCATTCACGTCATCGGTGCTGATCCGGGCAAAAGTGACGGGGCCGGAAGGGGTCCTGCCGGCCACGGCGCCATAGGTATTTTCCTCACCGAGAGTCGTTCCAAGAATGGGCGCCGTGCCGATCTGGATGTCAGGCAGGAAGCTCTTGGCCCAGTTGCCGCAATGAAAGAATACGCACTTGTTGCGGTCGGCGCCGTAGTTATTGTTCCAGTCGACCAGAGCGCTGGGGCGCCCGGAAGCAAGCTGCAAAGCATACATCGCGACCACGCCTGCGATATCCACCTCGCAAGCGCTCGGCATCAACCGTTCGCTCATCATGCTCATCACGGTGCAGACGTTGACTCCGAAATTCTGCTGCATCGAGCTCCAGCACTGGATCGCTGAAGCGTCGAGGTCGTTCTGATCCATCCAGTCCAGGAGCACGACGGCCAGCTTGGACATCCTGGTGAGCGAGGAGCCAGGCACCTGCGCGGCGGCGGCGTAGCCGCAGATCTCGTTGATTTTCTCCTTCACACGGGCATCGTCGTCGGCGATCCGCGACGCCCGCCCGAACAGATCCGAAAGATCCATCGTGCTGACGCTGATGCCAGCCGACTGAAGGAGCTTCTCGCTATAGCGGGTCGTGTTAAACCCGTTTGGCCGCGCACCGACCGCACCGATGCGCGCCCGGCGCATCCCGCCGACCACACGGCACTGCGCAAGGAACGTTGTGAGGTCCCTGCGGAATTCCTCCGAATGCGGATGGGTCGTATGATCCTGCGTCAGGCTGAACGGAATCCCGTATTGCCGCAGGTTGTTGCACACCGAGACTTTGCCGCAAAAGGCGTCGCGCCGGCGCTCCACAGAGAGTTGGTCCAGATCGTCCGGGTAAGCCTGCACCAGCACCGGCACGTTCAGCCCGGCGAGCTTCAGCGTGTCTGCCACGCCCTTCTCGTCACCGAAATTCGGCAGAGACACGACCACGCCGCGAATGCAATCGGCATTGGCACGGAATAGCTCCGCGCAGCGCTTGGCATGCTCCCAGGTTTCCACCGCACCGAGTTTGGTCGCCTGCTCGTCGAGCATAACCGCATCGATCTCCAGTTCGCCGAACAACTGCAATAGATCGCGCCGCGCTTCGGAGACGAGGATATCGGGGAAGATGTCCCGATTTCCGATGATTACCCCAATCGTCATCCTGGCCATGTCGAGTCCTCCTTGTCCCTACTTCTTGCCGAACAATCCATATTGATCCGCATTCGCCGGTGTGACCAGTTCGCAGTCGATGGATTGCTTTTCCGGGACGCCGGTTGAACCGCTGGTGAGATACTTGTGCGCCTGCTCCACGGCCAACCGCGCGATGGTGGCAGCGGGTTGCAGGACAGTCGCCTTGATCGCGCCGCTCTTGATGGAGGCGATCGCATCCGGGCTGCCGTCAAGCCCGACGACGATTACCTTTTCGAGCCCCGCATTCTTCAGCGCCGCGGCTGCGCCGAGCGCCATCGTGTCGTTACCTGCGATGACTCCCTTGATGTCGCGGTTGCCCTGGATCATGGTCTCGATCTTCTGAAACGCTTCCGTCTGGCTCCAGTTCGCGCTCTGCCGGCCCACCATCTTGAGGCCATCGTACTTGTCGAGCACGTCGTGGTATCCGCGCGTGCGAATCGCGGCGTTGGTGTCCGATTCGCGCCCTACGAGCTCGATGTAGTTACCCTTCTCGCCCATCAGCCGCACGAATTCCTGGGCTCCGATCACGGCGCCCTGGTAGTTGTTGGATACGATTTGCGATACCGCGATACCGTTGGCGTTGATTTCCCGATCGATGAGGAAAGCGGGAATACCAGCCGCCTTGGCCTTCCGCACAGAGGCCACCGAGGCATCCGCGCCTGCGTTATCGAGGATGATTGCCGCTGCCTTGTTGGCGATCGCCACGTCGATTAGCTGGTCCTGCTTGTGTGCATCGTCATCGTGCGAATTCATCGAAGTCTCGTAGCCGAGTTCCCGCGCCCTGGCCGCGGCGGACTCCGCTTCCGCCTTGAAGAACGGGTTGTCGTTGGAAGGCGTGATGATGGCAATCAGTTTCCTGCCGCTCCCTGGCTGGTTCGAGCCGCATCAGGCGAGAAACACCCCGCCGATTGCGATTGCAGATCTTGCGATGCTCCGAAAGTTCATCTCAGTTCCTCATTCCTTCACGCCTTCATGGAGGCGGCGGCGCGCCGCATATACCGCTGCTGCATCTGATCGAGAATCACCGCGAGTACGATGACCACGCCTTTGATCACAATCTGCCAGAACGCCGAAACGCCCATCAGGATCAAGCCGTCCGCCAGCACGCCGATCACGAACGCGCCGATTATCGTGCCACCGACGCTACCGCGGCCGCCCATCAATGACGTTCCGCCCAGTACAACCGCGGCGATCGCATTCAATTCGAACGTCTCGCCCGTCGCCGGGTGCGCCGCCGCCAGTTGCGCGGCGATGATCAGCCCAACCGTCGCGGCACACACTCCGGAGATCACGTACACACTAAACTGGATCCGTTTGACGCGCACGCCGGAGAGTTCCGCCGCGCGCTGGTTGCCGCCCACCGCGTACACACGTCGCCCGAACGGCGTCCGCTCGGCGACAAATGCGCCTGCCGCCGCAAACGCCAACATCAGCCAGATGGGCAGCGGCACTCCGAGCGCCGTGCCCGCTCCGAGCGACAGGAATCCGGTATTGCCCAGTTCCGCCGTGCCGGTAAGGTTCGGGAAGGTGGCGCCGTTCGATATCAGCAGCGCCGCACCCCGCGCCACGTAAAGGGTTCCGAGCGTGGCGATGAACGGCGCCACACGCAACTGCGATATCAACGCGCCGTTAAGCGCGCCGACCAGTGCTCCGCAGGCCAACGCGAGCGCCACCACCAGCCAGGTATGGAAATAGACCACCACGCCGAGCGAGTGCAGTACCAAACCGCTATGGATCAGACCACCCGCGACGATTCCAGCCAGGCCGGCCACCGACCCCACCGAAAGGTCGATGCCCCCGCTCAGGATGACGAAGGTCATGCCCACTGCGAGAATCGCGTTGATGGCCACGTGTTTGACCAGGATGGTGAGATTGCCGGTGGTCAGGAAGGCCGGCGACATGATGGCGAAGGCGGCCACCAATGCGAATAGGACGATCAGCGCTCGCAGGCGCAGCAACTGGGCGCCGACTGACAGACCGCGTGGTAGTGGCGATGGCGTTCCGGGGGCAGCGCCTTCCTTAATTGGCGCCGGCGTCATGCCGCTTCTCCCAACGTCTTCGGAGCGGCGGAGGCAGCCTGCGCCAGTGCGTCGTCAGTGGCCTCCGCGGCATCGAATTGTGCCGTGACCACGCCGCGCGACATGACTACCATTCGAGTGGCGGTGGCGCGCACCTCCTCCAACTCCGACGACACCAAAATGATCCCCATGCCCGATGCCGCCAGGCGTCTGACGGTGGAGTGAATCTCCCGCTTGGCGCCCACGTCAACGCCTCTTGTTGGCTCGTCCAGCAACAGCACTCGCGGCCCCGTCAAGAGGCACTTGGCGATTACAACCTTTTGTTGGTTGCCGCCGCTGAGCGATCCGATGTTATGTCGCAGGCCCGGAGCCTTAATGCGCAGGTCTGATACCATTCCGGCCGCCGCCGCTTCCTCCGACGCCCGCGAGAGCCACGGGCCGCTCGTGAAGCGTTCGAGGCTGGATACCGTCATGTTGGCGACCACCGAAAGGGTCTGGACCAACCCGGAGACCTGCCTGTCTTCCGGTACCATCGCCAGCCCGGAGGCAATACGTCCCGATGTGTCGAGGTGATCCAGTGTTTTGGAATCCATGAAGATGCTACCTGTAGCCTCCGGGTGCAGTCCCATTAGGCACTCCAATAGTTCGGTGCGCCCGGCGCCCATCAGGCCGTAAATCCCGACCACTTCGCCGGCTCGCAGGTTGAGCGAAACGTCGCGCAATAGCGGCCGGCCGTTTTCGGCGGTAAGCGAGAGCGACTCTACCCGCAGAAGTTCCGGCCCCGATTCGGTTTGTGCCGCCGATTCCGCGACGCCTGCAGGCCGGCCGGTCATTTGCTGGACAATCCAGGGTGTATCCACTTCTCCAGCCGCAGCCTTCGCGACCATGCGGCCATCGCGCAACACCGAAACAGAGTCGGCGATTCCGAGCAGTTCTTCGAGCCGGTGCGAAATGTAGACGATCGCCACCCCGTTCGACTTGAGGTCGCCAATCACCCGGAAGAGTACGGCGATCTCGGCTGCGCTGAGCGCCGAAGTCGGCTCGTCCATCATCAGGATGCGCACGTCCCGCGCCAGGGCCTTGGCAATCTCGACGATCTGCTGCTGACCGAGCGGCAGATCTCCCACCAGCGTGCCGGGATCGATAGGATGCTCCAGTCTAGTGAGCAGTCCGCGCGCCCGCTCCTCTTGCCGTCGCTTATCCAGGACACCGTGCACAGTCAGTTCGCGGGCCAGGTAAATGTTCTCAGCCACGCTCAGATTCGGACACAGGTTCAATTCCTGGTGGATAAGACCGATCCGGTTGGCGTCGGCATCGCGAACGGAACGCAGCACAATCTCCTTGCCGTCCAACACCAGAGTTCCGCGAGTAGGCTGCGTGACGCCGGCCAGAACGTTCACCAGCGTGGACTTGCCCGCACCGTTCTCTCCAATGAGGGCGCTGACCTCTCCCCGGCGCAACTGGAACGTTACATTGTCCAGCGCCAGAGTGCCGGGATACTGCATCGAAACGCCGCGCGCTTCGAAGACAACGTCCTGGCTCATCACCGCCGTTCCTCTACCGTCAGCTTGACTG
>CAYVDY010000486.1:0-5619 GCA_964450255.1 uncultured Candidatus Solibacter sp.
ATTTCCCTTGCCAGGCAGCGGATTCGTCAACAGCATGTAGCCCCAGCCCGCGCGATTGGCATTCGGGGTAGTGGGGTACTTCGTCTCCACATCGCTGCGCGATCCGGGCACGAAAAGGGAGTCGCCGATGTAGATCAGTCCGTTCGGATGAACCGGCTCCGGACCCACGGGATCGCGCCAGATAGTCACTTGCTTCACGCCGATATCGTCCAGCGCCCAGCCTGTGACGGCGATGCTGCCGGAGATGCCCGTGGAATTGTCCAGCGGGGTGTCGAAGGAACCGAATGGGCCGGTGGTGGAGCTCTTCACCGTGAGGGTGCAGTTCACAACCAGCGGTCCGTTGGCGGCGCCGCTGGCATTGATCGTAATGGCGCCCGCATAGGTGCCGGGCGCCGGCAGAGCCGACGGCACGATGGATGCCCTGAGGTTGCCGCTGCCCACGCGGCTCGCGGGCGATACGCTCAGCCAAGCGGCGTTGGAGCTGGCGGTCCAGATGCTGCTCACGCCCGGCGCGGTAACAAATACGTCCTGGGAGGGTGTGAGGGCAGATCCGTTCGCAGTCGCGCCGAACGGGAGTGCGGTCCTGCTGACGGAGATGTTGCCAGACTGGACGCCGCCCTGAATCGTGAGGTTGAAGACCGCCTCTTTGCCGCCGGCGGCGAGCTTGACCTGAATATTGCCAGGTGAGCTCCCGAGCCGGACCTGCGTGCTGGCGTTACCACTGGCATCAGACTGGGAAGATGCGTTCAGCAGCGCCGCGGCGTTGGCCGGCAGCACTGACCAGGAGACGCCCGTGCCCGGCAGCGGGTTGCCGTACGCATCGACGAGGCGCACCACCAAGGCACTGGGAAGCGTAGCGCCCGGCGCGCCCGTCTGGTTGTTACCCTGAACGATGATCGGTGTCACCGGATCGCCTGGGGTCACCGAAAGCTGAACACCCGGAAAATCACGCAAAGCTCCGACATTCACCAGCAGAGCGGTGGCCCCTATCCGGCCTTCGACGATCAGGTTACAGGAGACGATACCATCGGCGCCGCTCAACGGCGTGCCGCCCTCGCACCGGGCGACGATGCCCGCGGCCGGGTTTGTGTTGCCCGTGGACACGCTCAGGGAGACATTGGGAATGACCGTTGGATTGGTGGCATTGCCGCCGCCGCTGACAACATAGGCGCGGATCGCGTCCACCGTTGTCGAGCCCAGTTTCGCGGTGATCGTCCTGTTCTCCTGCACGGGTTTAACGAGGGTGATCAAAGGCGGCGGGTTGTAATTACTGACGCCCGTGACGGGATAGGACGTCATGTGGAAGGTCGCGGCGCCGACGTTGCTGGTAGCGGTGATGGTGTATTGCAGAAACGGAGTTCCGGGATTGAAATAGCCCGCTGGAATGGCCAGTATCTGCGCCAGGCCATTGGAATCTGTTGTGGTGGTAGCGGCGCTCCCGAAGTTTACGCCGCCCTGCTCGGTCCAGGTAACAGTCCTGCCGGCTATGGGCGCTCCGGCCGCATCCTCTACGCGCACAACCAAGGGAAGGGTGAAGCCGTTGAACAGCGTCGTCAACTGGCCATCACCGGAGATCCTGGTGATCTTCGGTGAACTAGGGGCGCTTCCCGTCACGGTATAGATGCAACTCAGGTACAACGGACTTGGGGCATCGGGTGAACTCACCGTCACCCTGCCGGTGTAGGTGCCGGGTGGAAGCAGCACCAGGGGCTGAACCCAGAGAACACCGACGTTTTGGTCGCCAGGGTAGGTAGTGGCGCCTAACCACGCGCTATCGGACGACGCACTCCATGTGCTGGCGGCGGTGGGTCTGGCGACGTATACGTTAAGACCTGGAAGCGTGCCCGAACCGCCCGCGCTGGCGGTGAACTCAGCGGTGTACTGGCTGAGGGTGAAAGTGGGCGCGGCCGTGCATGTTGCGATGGTGAAGGGCGTGACGGACAGTGATGCTGAGGCAAACCGGGGCGCAGCCTCCGAGGACGCCACCATGGTGCTGGCGATGGGGGCATAATCTCCGATCATCGAGACTGCGCCCAACCCCGGCGCCGGTGACGCAGCGTAGCTGGCCGTGGCTGTAAATGTGAGGGAGGAGATGGCGCCCGGATTGGAACTGGTCACTTCCCAAACGGCCGCGCCGGCGCCGCCGGTGAGCGCCACCACGCCTGTGCTGGCATTGGCGGTGGAACCGTTAGTCCCGGCGGCCACAAGGGACGCCGCATCGCCGGATGCGTTCGATCCGCTGGTGGGAACCGTGATGGTCACATTCGCGGGGACGTTCGAAAACCGCGCACGAAGACGCGTTCCCTGCGAGGCCCTGCCGGCGCCGGCTGCGAAGCCCGTAAACGTGTCGCTGTAAAACATCGATTCGGTGTTGTACGTCGAGGTGGGCAGATTCTGGCTGGAGGCGGCGGCCGCGTGTCGGAATGCAGCGCCGGACAACTCAGTGAACACGATGGGAAAACTCTTGTTGCCTGGGGCGCATTGTTGGAACGTGGCGGGTGTCGTGGAGAAGCTCATTCCCGATTGAACGAACGCAACCGCCAACTGCTGGCCGATCAGTGCCGAGCCGACAGGCGCGGAGGCGGAGATCGCCATGGTGACCTGGCTGGGCGAAAAGGGCGAACCGACACCCAACTGGCTCGCATTTGCCCGCACATTGACCAGGCGAATCACGCGCGAGGAGGCATTGCCCGGCGGGTCAAACGGGATATTCGACCACCGCAGGGATGTGGAGCCGGTCCCTTGTGCGCCAAAGACGTTCGGACGGCCGGGGCCTTTGTACTGGCCCGTGCCGAGGGCAAGCACCGTGCCCGCAAACGGAACGGCAGGGGCTTCCACCTGCTCGGACGGCAACGGCTCATCCAGCAGGAGCAGCGCTTCTGAAGGGCTGCGATCCAATAGACGGCTGGTCACATTCGTATTCAGGTTGATGTCGATGTTGACTGCCGGTATCGGGGAACCCGCTGGCGTGGGGGTGCCGCCAGTACAGGAGATCACCACTTGGCCGACCGGCTCCGCCACACCTTCGACGCGCGCAATGGGAGGAACGCCCGCGTTCATCGTGCACACTAACGGGTTCTGAGCGGCGGCCACTCCGGAAAAAAGAACGAAACTCAACAAAAACCGGCAGTAATGAGTGCTCACCCCTTCAAGGTACTCCACTTGTCAGCGGGATTCTCTCGCCGCCACCAGAACGGAGCGCGCACTCCCTGGCACGGGATGCTGCTGCACCACCGCAAAGCCTGATTCCCGCAGCATATCCGCGTATTCCGCCAGCGTGTAGGCATCCCCGCCAGCCGTCGTCGCCAGCATCGTCATGGCGAACCACGCTGCAGCCGACGGCGAAACACGATCTTCGTGCGGGATCATCTCCACAATAAACAGCCGCCCGTTCTCGGCCATCGCACCGTGGATCCGGGTCAGCATGGCCACGCAGCCGCCATGGTCGAAGTGGTGCAGGATGTTAGGCAGCAGTACGGCGTCGTAGCCGCCGCCCAGTTCAGCCTCGAAGATGCTGCCGGGCATTGCACGCCAGCGATCCTCCACCGCCGCGATCTCGGCGTTCTCCCGGGCCAACTCCAAAACACCCGCCCAATCCACGGCCACACAGCGGGCGCCCGGACAGTTTTGAAGAACCGAGATGCCGTACATGCCGTGGCCGGCTGCGACGTCCAGCACTTTCTCCACGCGGCCGGCGAGTTGCGCAGTTACTCTCGCCGGCGGGATGGCCATGGGGATCATGGAGCGGGCGAAGTCCAGCCAGACCGGATGGCCGCACTCCATGGTGCCTTCCTCGCTCACCGCCGCTCCGCCCTTCCGAACCGCAGCCGTGAACACTGCGAAGGCCGAATACATGAAGGGCGTGTGCTGGAAACCTACCGTGCCCCCGACGTACTCCGGAGACTCCCGATCCAAAAACATCGCCGATTCCTTCGTCAGACGATAGCGATTACCCTCTTTGACGATCAGGTCCAGCACCGTGAGCCCGTCCAATAGGATTCGAATACCGCGCCGAGCGGAATCCGTAGAGGCGGCGATCTCCTCGACGCTGTCTCGGCCACGAGCGATGTGGGTGAAGATCTCGAGCTCGATGGCCGTGCGCGCGACGGCGCTTTTCTGGAAGCCGTTCAGGCATTCCATGAACTTGATGGGCGTCAGCATGGTGTGGTTCTGGGCGCGGGCGGGCGCCGCATCAGGTAGCGTTGCCATTTCAGCTCTTCGCCCGGCGCGTCGAAGATCTCCGCCCAGTAGCGGCGGAACTCATCCTCGCAACGCAATCCTCTCATCTCGGATGCCTTCAGCGCTGCCTGCAGTGCATCATCAATAGGCGCAAAGGGAGCAAGGCGCTCGGCCAGCACCGCGTAGTCCTGACGCTTGCCCAGCAGCGACTGGATCTCGCGAACCCGTTCCAACTTCTCCCCATAAACCGGCCCAAAGAAGTCCCGAAACAACTCCAACGTGTAGCGGAAGCGTTTTGCGGTCAGTCGGAATTCGTGAAGGCGCGTGGACGAATCGGCCTTAAGGACAGTCTTGCGGCCGGCCTTGAAGAAGTCCGCAGCCAGCGGAGGTAACTCCACACGAGCCAGGAGAGCGACATCTTCCGACGACGCGCGCAGCGCATCGTAACGCGGCATCCACGACAGCGGCAAATCCTCGGCGCGCAGCAGATAGAGCCGGCCGGTCAGCGCCAGCCCCGCGCGCCGCCTCCCGGTCGCCATGTTAGCCAGACGCGGCTGGGCATCGGGCAGGTCCTCCTTGTGCAAGAGCTCAATGCAGACGTCCAGATCGCGTGCCATCGCGGCCGCCGTCATCGCCGGCTTAAGGGACTGCCTCATCGCGCGCGCCTCGCGCGACGGAAACAGCGCCGCAAACATTTGCAGGGCCTGCGACAGGCGGCGAATAGCGACGCGCATGTCGTGGACGGGGTCTTCGCCGGGGTCTTCGATGGTGCGGCCGATCTCGCGATCCAGCCGCGAAGTCGCCTTTCGAAGCAGATCCCTGGCGTGCTGGTCGAGTGTCATCACAAGCGCACCGCCGACGCCGTCAGCGGCCGCTGGAACGCTTCCCTGAACTCCGGCGCGACTCGCTCCACGGCCCACCGTTCCAGTGCGGTATCCAACTCGGAGTGTAGCGTGATCGCCATCTCGGACGCGGTCAACTCGCATTCGATGCGGCCCACCCGCTGATCGCGGCTGCGGTCCAGTGCGTCGGCGATGCGCAGGATCGGCGCCAGCAGTTGCACGACTCGTTGCCGCTCCGCCGGCAGTGCCTGAAAATCAGCGTGGCGCGGCCCCGGCATCGCTTTGCGGTGGTAGCGGCAGAGCATGGCCACCTCCAGGCGCTCCTGATCCGTGAAACCGGCGAGATCGGAGTTGGCGACGATGTACTGCGAGTGCTTGTGATGGCTCATGTCGTTGATGGAGTGGCCGACATCGCGCAACATGGCGGCGGCTTCCAGCAGCCGGCCCTGCTCGGGCTCCAGCCGGTGCAAGGGGGCCAGTGCGTGAAACAACTCGGCGGCGAAGCCGGCAACCTTGCGGGCATGCTTCAGATCAACGGCGAAACGGCGGGCGAAGTGCTCCACCAGGAGCCGCTGATCGGACTGCAGCCGGGCGCGCT
>CAYVDY010000487.1:0-5598 GCA_964450255.1 uncultured Candidatus Solibacter sp.
CGCGAATACGCCTCCATCGACGACTACTCCCGCACCGCCCTCACCTTCCACGACCCCAACATCGCCCGCCTCGCCCGCCACTTCGAACGCTCCGCCAACGAATGTCAGCGCGCCCTCCGCCAGGCGTTCCCGATGCGCGCCATCAAAACTCACTCCTGACACCGCCATGCCTCTCCTCCGCGTCTCTGAAAAGAAGCTCGCCGCCAACCGCGCCAACGCCGCCAAGTCCCGCGGTCCGTCCACCCCGGAAGGCAAGCACCGCTCCAGCCAGAACGCCTGCAAACACCACCTCTACGCCCGGAAACACCAACTCCCGCCCGCCTGGCGCGCCCGCATCGCCGAAGTCCTCCAACCCTGCATCGCCAACGTCCAAGACCCCGCCGAACGCGCCCGCCTCACCCAGTTCATCGTCACCAGCCAGTGGATCATCGAGCTCTTCGCCTACGAAACCCAACTCCTCAACCAGTCCATCTCACAACATCGCAGCGTCAGACGGGGCATCCACCACTTCGCCACCACCAACCCGCTCTTCCACGCCATCGAAACCCGCCTCCACGCCCTGCACGCCCGCGCCGAGCACGCGCTCGCCCACTGGTTACACCACCGGCCCGCTCGCCCCGAAATTCAAACGACCCCACATCTCGCTCAAACTAAAACCCTTACTCCCGCCCTATTCCACCCTCGTCGCCTCAATCCGCCTCGGATCCAGCCGCCACAACTTCCCCGTCTTCAAATGCGGCAGCCACACCGACCCCGCACCCACCCGAATGGCGTCCCCACCTTCCCCCGTGAACTGCTGCACCACTTTGTTCGACGCCGGATCGATCCGCGAGACTGGGAAGTCGAAGGCCGTCACCCACACAGATCCCTCGCCGGCGGCAATATCCCCGCCGGGCCCAGGCACACCCACCCCAATCGTCGCCGCCACCTTGTTCGTCTTCGGATCGATCCGAGTGACGCTGCCGTCCTTCTGATTCAGAGTCCACACCGCCCCCTCGCCCACAGTCAGAAAGCGCGGAGCCGGTCCCACCGGAATCGTCTCCACAATCAGGTTCGTCCGCGGGTCCACACGCGCCACCACACTCCGTTCCGTGCTGCTCACCCACACCGCCTCCTCGCCGAACACGGCGCAATACGAACCCGGCGCCACGTGGATCTCAGCCACGATCTTGTTGGTGTCGGATCGATCCGCGCCAGCGTCCCCAGCTTGTCGGTCAGCACCCACACACTCCCCGCCCCCGTGGCAATCGCCCCCTCGGAATCCGCGACCGGAATCGGCAGCGTCGCCGTGATCTTGCCCGATACCAAGTCCACCCGCACGATGTTCTTATCGCCGCAGTTCGGCACCCACAGGCTCCCAAATCCAATCGCCAGCCCGGAACAGGCACCCTTGCCCGTCTCGATCACCGCCACAATCTTGTTCGTCTTCGGGTCTATCCGCGTGACGTTGCCTTTCGGGTAGTTCGAGATCCAGAACGCCTCGCCGATCGCCATCCAGTCCGGCGAGCCCGGCACCTCGAACACCGCCTCCGGCTTCAACAGCGAGATCGGAATCTGCACCCCCGGCGTCGCGACGCCCTTGGCAACCACCAGCGGCGCCGGCTTCTGGGCCAGCAGCAGCGCCGGCAGCATCATCGTCACGAGAATCATTTGGCTCACCGGGGCATCATAGCGCACAGGCGCGTGGCTCCTCCGTCGTGCTGTAATCAATACCTGATCCATCTGTCAGAATTCTGGAGGAGCCCGGTTTGCTTCGCTTCACCCTCATAGCCGCCGCCGCGCCCTTGCTGGCTGCACCCTCCAGCGAGTTCTTTGAGACGAAAGTCCGGCCCATCCTGGCCACGCAATGCTATGCCTGCCACTCGACAGTTCCCATGGGCGGCCTCCGGATGGACTCTCGCGCCGCGTTACTGAAGGGCGGCGCCACCGGCCCGGCGCTAGTGCCCGGAGATCCGGAAAAGAGCCTGCTGATCCGCGCCGTGCGTCAGACGGAAGCTCTCAAAATGCCCAAGGGCGGCCGGCTCGCCAAAGCTGAGATCGACACCCTGGTCGAGTGGATTCGCGATGGCGCCATCTGGCCCGATTCAGGCGTCGCGGTGACGAAGACCAAGGACTTCATCACGCCGGAGCGCCGGAAGTTCTGGTCGTTTGTCCCGCTGGCCAAGCCGGCCGTGCCCACCCCGCGCGACGCCGCCTGGGCGAAAACAGACATCGACCGCTTCATCCTCGCCCGCCTGGAAAAGGAGAACCTGAAGCCGGCGAAGGCCGCCTCCCGCCGCGTCTGGCTGCGGCGCGCCGCCCTCGACCTCACAGGCCTGCCTCCCACCTACGAGGAGACCCAGTCCTTTGAAAAGGACCTGACCCCGACTGCCTACGCCAAGGTCGTCGATCGCCTCCTTGCTTCCCCTCAGTATGGGGAGCGCTGGGGCCGCCTCTGGCTCGATGTCGCCCGCTACGGCGAGGACGATTACCGCAGCCTGGACCCCATGCGGCGCGGCTACAACCCCTATCCCTTCGCCTACCTGTACCGCGATTGGGTGATCAAGGCATTCAACGACGATCTGCCCTACGACCAGTTCATCAAAGCGCAATTAGCCGCGGATCAGATGGACGAAGCCGTTCGCGCTCGCATGCTGCCGGCCTTGGGCTTCCTCGGCCTCGGTCCCTGGTATTACGACAACGGCTCAGTGGAAATCACCCACGCCGACGAGCGGAACGACCGCGTGGACGCCGTCTCGCGCGGCTTCCTCGGCTTGACCGCCGCCTGCGCGCGCTGCCACGACCACAAGTACGATCCCATCTCCCAGAAAGATTACTACGCGCTGGCCGGCGTATTCGGCAACGCGGTGTATCACGAGTACCCGATGGTTCCGAAGGGCGTCGTCGAGGAGTACAAGAAGCTCGACAAGCGCATCGAGAACAAGCAGAAACTGATGGGCGAGTTCATGCGCGCCGAGAGCAAGCAACTGGCGGAGACGCTGGCACTGCAATCGTCGCGCTACCTGCAGGCAGTCTGGCGCGTGCAGGGAGAGCCAAAGGACACGGTCGCAAAGGTCGTGGACGAGGGCAAGCTGGATTTCGAGCTCTTCGACCGCTGGCTCAAGTTCGCTGCCAAGCCGCCGAAGTTCTACCTCTACCTCACCGCCTGGCAGTCCATGATCAAGAGCGGCGGCACGGCCAGCGAGGCGAAGAAGCTGGCCGATCAGTTCCAACAGTTGCTGCTCGATGTGCTGTTCGAGAGCAAGGAACTGAAGGAAGAGAACGACATCATCAAGGCTAAGGCGCTGGAAGGGACGAAGCCCAAAAAGAGAGCGAATCTGCCGAACGAGTTTGTCACCAACGACGATTTCTGCCCAGGATGCGGACTGGTGCTGAAGTCGCTGGCAGTGGAAAAGTCGAATCTGCTCATCGACGTGTTCGAGCGCGATCTGGCAGACGGATTCGATCCGGCGCAGAGCTTCGAAGATGAGATTCCAGGCTTGCTGTCATTCCGGAAATGGGGACTGGAGCGTCAGTTGAGCGCCGAGCGGCGGGCCTACATCGACGCGCTTCGAACCGACATTGAGGCACTGAAGAAGGCGCTTCCTCCGCATTACCCATACGTTCATGGCGTGGAGGAGGCCGCCAAGCCCGCTAATCTCCAACTCAACCTGCGCGGCAATCCGCTGATGCTCGGTGACGAAGTCCCGCGCGGGTTCCTCTCGGTGCTCGGTCCATCGAAGCCTTTTGAAAAGGGCAGCGGGCGTGTGGAGCTGGTTGACGAAATCATCCGGCAGCCCATCACGACGCGGGTGATCGTGAATCGCATCTGGAAGGCGCACTTCGGCACGGGCCTCGTCGATACGCCCAGCAACTTCGGCGTCGCCGGCGAGCGGCCCAGCAATCCGGAACTGCTGGAGCATCTGGCGCAGTTGTTCGTTGCCAACGGGCGTTCCATCAAAAAGCTGCATCGAGAAATCATGCTCAGCACGGCCTATCGGTTGGGCAACGAACTGTTGGCCGCGAACTTCGAGAAGGACCCCGCCAACCGGCTCTACTGGCGCTTCGACCGGCATCGCATGGACGCCGAGCAGATCCGCGATTCCCTGCTCCACGTCTCCGGAGCCCTGGATCCGAAGATGGGCGGACCGTCGGTGGACCTCGGCGGAACCAGTTCTCGACGCACGGTCTACGGCAAAGTCAGCCGCTTCAAACTCAACGAGTATCTGCAACTCTTCGATTTCCCAAGCCCGGGCATGTCCGCCGAGAAACGCTTCACCACGAGCGTGCCGCTCCAACGATTGTTCCTGATGAACAGCCCGTTTGTGCAGCAGCAGGCCGAACTGCTGGCGCGCCGCGTGGCCGCCGAGCCGGATCAGAAAGCGCGCATCGTGAAGGCGTATTCGCTGGTTTTTGGCAGGACACCGACCCTTCCGGAGATCGAGACGGGAGTCGCGTACCTGAAGACCGAGCCGATCAAGGAGTACGACGAGCGGCGGGAGGCCAAGGCAAAGGCAGAAAAAGAGCCCGCACCCAAGGCGCCCGAAAAGCCCGCCGATAAGCCGGACGAGCAGACCGACGGCAAGAAGGACGAAAAACCCCTGCCCGTCACCATCTGGGGGCGGTACGCCAAGATACTGCTGAGCTCCAGCGAGTTCCTGTTTGTCGAGTAGGAGAATGCCAATGTTTCCACACAAACTCTCAGCTCCGGCGACGCGCCGCGAAGCCTTGCGCCGCATGGGCGGCGGGTTCGGCATGCTGGCATTCGCCGGGATGGTGGGCGAGTCGCTCGCACAGGCTCAGGCCACTGAAGCTGCGCACAAACTGGACCACCCGGCCAGGGCCAAGCGAGTCATCTTCCTCTTCATGAACGGCGGCCTCTCGCAGGTAGACAGCTTTGACCCCAAGCCGGCGCTCGACAAATACCACGGCCAGCCGCTGCCTGGCGGGCCCACCGCCACCGAGCGAAAAACAGGTGCGCTCATGCGCTCGCCCTTCTCGTTCAAGAAGTACGGCCAGTGCGGCACGGAAGTCAGCGAGCTGTTCCCGCACGTCGGCGAGTGCGCGGACGACATCTGCTTCATCCGCTCAATGCACACCGACATCCCCAACCACGAGCCGTCGATGTTGATGATGAACACGGGTCACAGCCAGGTGGGGCGCCCGTCGCTCGGCTCCTGGCTGACTTACGGCCTCGGAACGGACAACCGGAACCTGCCTGGCTTCGTCGTGCTCTGTCCCGACGTGCCCACCACGGTGGGTCCGCCGCTCTGGAACTCGGCGTTTCTTCCGGCGGTGCATCAGGGCACTTTCATCCCGGATAGCGTCGAGAAGCAACTCGGCGATGTCATTGTCGGCAAGGAGTTCGATCCGAAGAAGCTCGTCTCGTTCATCAATAATCAGGAGTTCACACTGCCGGAGCAGCGCCGCGAACTGGACCTGCTGGCAAAGCTGGACAAAATGCGCGTCGAGCGGGAAGGCTTGCGCGATCCGCAGCTCGATGCATCTATCCAATCCATGGAAGTGGCGTACCGGATGCAGACCGAGGCCCCCGACGTCTTCGACATTCGCAAGGAGAGCGAGGCCACGCTGAAGCTCTACGGGCAAGGCAGCACGGCG
>CAYVDY010000488.1:0-5585 GCA_964450255.1 uncultured Candidatus Solibacter sp.
CTTCCTTGATCTTGAAGACGATCTTCATCAGGTCGGCGCCGATGTCGGCGATCTTCGTGAAGATGCCGCCGGCGACGCGGAGGGCGGCGGCGCCGAGCGACTCACCGATGGCGAAGCCGATAAAGCAGGGGCCGGCGTAATCGCCGGGAACGAAGAGAAGGATGACGAGCATCAGGAAGAGCTCGACGGAGATCAGCATCATGCCGATGCTCATGCCGGCCTGCAGCGGGATGTCGTAGCAGGGGAAGGGCATGCCGCGGAGAGCGGCAAACGACGTGCGGGAGTTGGCGAAGGTGTTGACGCGGATGCCGAACGCCGCGACGCCGTCGCTGCCGGCGATGCCGATGACAGAGAACAGCAGGATGATGAGGACCTTGATGAAGTCCATGTGCTGCAGGAATCCGAAGTAGAAGACGATGATGACCCCGATGAAACACTCGAGGACCAGCAGGAACTTACCTTGGGTGTAGAGGTAGGTTTTGCACGTCTCGTAGATGAGCTCGGAGACTTCCAGCATGGACTTGTGGACCGGCATGTTCTTCAGCCGGGTGTAGATGATCATGCCGAAGACGAGGCCAAGCACGCAGACCAGGAGTCCGCTCATGAGGAGTGTGCGACCGCCGATGCCACCGAGGAAGGATGCCGAGTCGAGGTCCGGGAGAACGAGGTTGGCCTCTCCGCCGCCGTGGGTTTCGGGCTGAGCGAAGACGGGCATGGCGCCGGTCAACGCGAGGAAAGTCATCAGGAATAGCGGCAGCAGTGCGCGCAGGGTTCTGGAGTGGAACCACCCACGCATTGCGCCTGAAATCTGGGATGCCGAATGTCTATGGGCAGACATGGCTTCTTTGCTGAGCATCAAGTCAATCCTCCCGGCCTGTCGGAATTTCGAACCTCGTCGCGCTGGGTCGCCGCGTTGAGGTGTATCAGACCCGAAATAATTACGGAGTAACGACCCAAGATACACTATATAAGACTCCGGTATCGGATTCAACCGAAGTTGGGAAGATATTGGAAAGAAAGAAGATCGAGGCGAGGGTCGGAAGCGGAGTTTCGAATACTGGTATCTCAGTGACTACTCGCGGCTGTCTTGCGCTCTCTCCAGTGCCGGCTTCTCCACCAGGATGCCCTGCCGCTCATAGCGTCCGCGCGAGCGGCTGAAACGCACCACCACTCTGCTGCGCTCGCTGTACTTGGTGGCGCGCCGTGTCAAGCCGGCGTCGCCCGAGGGCAGGTACACCAGATCGCCCTGGCCCGCGCACGGCAGGCAGAGCGCCTGTTCTCCCTCGACCACAAGGAAGGATCCGCGGTCGAGTTCGGCCCCGCAGACGGAGCACTTTGAATCGCGGAGGATCAGAAACACCACCGGCTCGGCGGCGCGATCCAACTTGGCGTCAATCTGCTGCTTCTTGCGCTCGGACAGGGCCGGTGAAACGTAGTGTGTGCGGTAGATCCGCTCGATCACGGGATCGCCGCTCACACTGAACTGTAGGTCTATCGTCCCTCCGCGCGTGTGGCGCACGTACCGGGTTTCGCTCGGCTTGAGACCCTGATCGGCTACCCATTGACGGAACAACTTCATCGTGAGTGAGAGCTTGTTGAGATTCCCCTGAATCATCCGCTCCAGACAGTCGAGGCGTCCATGTCGCCAGGCTGCTACGTTGGAGGGCGCCAGTAGACCCATCCCCGTGAAGATGTCGATGGCGCTGACGAATTGCTGCCCGGCTAGTGCCGCCTCCGCGGCGCGGACAACGCGCGCCTTCAGTTTGAGCGCATCGAGCTTTGACGCATCGAGCTTGAGCGCATCGCTCATTTGCCCAGTATAGGATGCCAGTACGGGCAAGAAAAGGCTGGAGCGGCGAGCACCGCTCCGGCAAATGAGGAGGTTCGAACTGAGCACTTGCGTTAAGAGCAGCCGCGGCCCAGCTTGAGCTTCTTGGGCGCCGTTGTGCCGCCTCCCGCGGGAGGAAGCGCTGGCGGCGGGGCCGTTGTTACTCCTGAGGTGCTCTTCGGCGTGGAGGTCCCGCCCATGAATCTTTCTCGCAACATTTTTGCCTGCTGGTAGCCGGCGGGGTTGGCGGAGTCGCTGCGCAGGCTCTGCGGGGTGAGGACCTGGTCCCACCAGGCGGTAATGCCTTCCTTGAGGGAGAGCGCCGGGTATCCCTTCAGAGTCAGGAGGAGTTGGGCCTGTGCAGGGTGGCCGGCGCCAAGGCCGTAGACGACGATCTTCTTGGCTCTCTCTAATTGGGCGAGGCCCGGGTCGGTGAAGAGTTCGGCGATCGGAATGTTGATCGCGGTAGGGATATGGTAGTCGTCGAACTGCCAGGGCTCACGGATGTCGATCAGTTGGTAGTCGGTGCGTTTTTCCAGGATCCATTGGGCGAGCTCTGCGGGCTGGACGTGGTCCTTCTCCGTGATCATCTGTTCGACGATGGCCTGGGTGCTGGCGGGGGCTGCGCCGCCGCCGGAGACAGCCATGGAGGCAAGGGCGAGGACTCCGCCGCTGGCCAGAACGAGTGCCGCGGCCAGGGATTTGCCGGCGAGGTGAAGTTCGAGTTTCATGGTGGTCCTATTCGGGGCGTCCGTAGGTCTTCTTGAAAAGCTGCCAGGGGCCTTCGCTCTGCTCGGCGGCCCAGAACGCGCCAACGGCGACAGCCGCAACGCAGAAGGCGACGACTCCGGCCGAGGTGTGGAAAAGCTGCTGCAGGGTGAGCGGCCCGAGCGAGCCGGAGAGGTTGAATTCGTGGATGGCCGGCTCGATCATGCCGTAGCCGAAGATGCCGGCGAAGATGCCCAGCACGAAGAAGAGGCCGTCGAGCTTGCCGGTGGCGGCGGCGACAACACTGGTGCCGGGGCAGTAGCCGCCGAGGATGAAGCCGGAGCCGAGCAACAGTCCGCCAACGATCTGTGGCCACAGGTAGGCGTCGGGGATGTAGACCTGGCCCATATCGACTGCGCCGGTCAGCGAGCCCCAGGCCAGGCCGAGCATGGCGACCACGATGGCGCTGAACATCACCTTCAGGACGCCCCAATCGCGGAAGTAGAACTGGGCTGTGAGCTTCTTGGCGCTGGAGAAGCCGGCGCGCTCCAGGAAGAACCCGAAGAAAAAGCCCAGGATGAGCGATGCCGTGATGAATGCGCCGTTGGAGAGAGTAAGGGGGAAGAGTGAGGTCATAGCCAGACCTTTCGAAGGAAGTAGGCGCCGAGGAAGCCGGCGGCGAAGACAGCGAGCATGAACGCGAAGGCTCCGGCGGAGAGAACTGCGCCGCCCGAGAGTGCGAGCCCGGATGTGCAGCCTCGGGCCATGCGGGCGCCTATCCCGGAAATCGCGCCGCCGGCGAAGGCGAGGGCCCAGCGAGTGCGTGGAGTGATGCGCGGACCGTGATCGGTGGAGATCTTGAAGCGACCGGCGAGCCAGCCGGAGACGAAGCCGCCGATGACGACTCCGATCAGCTCGAAGACGAGGAAGTCCATCAGCACGGGCTGCCCGGGCTGGACGTAGTTGCTCCAATAGGGGTGGCTGGCGGCGTACTGCGGGGCGACGAGCGAGATGGTGAAGGCCAGGTAGCGTGTGAAGCCGCCGGAGGCGCCCAAGCCCTGCCCCATGACCAGGAAGGTGGCCAGCAGTGTCAGGCCGAGGCCGAGGCCGGCCCAGTAGGCGGGCCAGTAGTCTCTCATGCGGAGCCAGCGGGAGAGAGTGGATTCGGTGGGCGCCTCTGGCGGCGCGGTGGCAGTTTCCATTGCTTTTACCTCGAGCCACCACTTGTGGTGGTGTTTGTATGCGAAGAGTTCGTTCACCATGCCGGTGATCATCGAGAAGAATGCGGGCTTCTCTTCGGGGAAGACGGCGCCCATGTAGACGTGCACCATCAGGCCGCTGACAACCACGGCGACGGAGGCGAAGTGGACGACGACGGCCCAGCCGACCACTGCCGCGGAACCCCAGTGGAAGGTCATGATCAGGCCAGTGGCCATGATAACGGGGAGCATCGCATAGACCATCAGGGCGAACATCTTCTGCCCGGCGTTGTAGACGCCCTGCGGGGGAAGCGGCTCGTTCGAGCGCCCGAGGATAGAGAGGATGCGGATGCGGAGCCATTGGAAGTCGTCCCGGTCCAGGGCGACCTCGCGCTCCAGCACTTCGCGGTGGAGGTACGTCCGCCAGCCGAAGATCCCGTACACGGCGAAGACCATCACCCAGACCAGCCCGGTGGCGATGTGGAAGCGAAGCAGATTGCCGCGCGAACCGAAGACCTCGGTGATCATCTCCACAAACCAGAGGGGCATGAAGCGGTAGTGGGGCGAGACGATCAGCGCCGCGCCGGTGGTGAGTTCCATGAGCCACGTGATGGCGTTGAACCAATGGAGCAGGATGATGGCAACGTGATGCTTCTTGATCATCCGCTGCGACATCAGTTCGAGATTGAGTGGCGTTTCAGTCGTCACTGTGCTTTTCTCCGGACTGCAGTTGCTGGAAGAAGGCGATGGCCTGGCCGAGGAACGTGGCTCCGACCATGGTGAGGGCCAGGGGCTTGACGATCCGGCTCCAGAACTCCGCGGCGGCCGGCATGCGGGGCTGGCGCGGCGGGAATACCTCGGCGATGAGGGCTGGTTCGTTGCGGCGGCCCAGGTAGTAGACGTTGGGGCCGACTGCAACTTCGGCGGATTCGATCCGTTTGGCGGACTTGCCGTAAACCAGTTGGAAGATCGGGCCGGCCGTGTCCTCCAGATCGCCGAAGTACTTGGCGTGCGCGGTGCAGGTGGTGACGCAGGCTGGCTGCTGCCCCTTCTCCAGGCGGCCGCTGCAGAAATCGCACTTATCCACCTTCTTCGTTTCGGGGTTCAGGTAGCGGGACTCGTAGGGACAGGCGTCCACGCAGAACCCGCATCCGATGCAGAGCGCGGGATCGACCTTCACGATGCCGTTGTCGGCCTGAAAGGTCGCGCCGGAAGGGCAGGGCTTCACGCAAGGCGGCTCGTCGCAGTGGTTGCACTGGGCGACATAGAAGGCGGCGCGGAGATTCGGGAAAGTGCCGGTGGCGCCTGTGGGCAGGACGCGTGTGCGGGCGTGGCCGGCGGGGACGTTCCATTCGGCATTGCAGGCGGCGGTGCAGGCCTGGCAGCCGACACAGCGGGTGAGGTCCGTGACCATTGCGTAGCGGGCCATGGTTAGCTGTGGACCTCCGGCTTCACTCGGATGAAGTTGACGCGCATCCCCGTGCCGCCCATCAGCGGATCCACGGCAACGCGGGAGATCAGCGACGTATCGGAGGCGCCCTTGTTGTTGGCGCGATGCAAACCCGGCGCCTGCTGGCCGAAGCCATGGGCCATGTAGGCGCAATCGGGCCGGATGCCCGGCGTGGTGCGGACCAGGATAGGGAGACTCGTGTGGCCGTCGGAGTTTTCCAGCGTGACGCGATCGCCGTCCCGGATGGAGAGGTCGTGCGCGGACTTGGCGTTCAGCCAGAGGGCGTTCTCGCTCATGAGGCCGTTGAGGAGCGCGTTGTTCTCCGTGCGCGCGAAGCTGTGGACGGGAGCTCGCCCATACAGCAGCCGGAACCAGCCGGGCGGCGGGTCCTGCGGCGGGG
>CAYVDY010000489.1:0-5579 GCA_964450255.1 uncultured Candidatus Solibacter sp.
CCGGGAAGCGTTCCATCAACTCGCCGCCCACCGCGTGCATCAGATGGGTCTTGCCCATCCCGCTGCCGCCGTAGATGAAGAGCGGGTTGTAGCTGCGCGAAGGCGATGACGCCACAGCCAGCGACGCCGCATGAGCGAACTGGTTGCAGGAACCGACCACGAACTCCCGAAACGTTAAGCGGGGGTTCAACTGGCTGGCTGCAGCGGGGAACTCAGGCCCTGGTGTTCCACCGTTGCCATTCTGGACCAGCACCGCCGGCTTGGGACGGTACGCCGAAGACTGAATCAACTCATAGTGAATTTCGCCGACTGGGAGATGCAGGTCTCGAATCGCCGTCAGTACCTTGGGGGCGTATTCGCTCTCCAACCAACTCTTCGTGACCTCATCCGGTACTGCAACCCTTAGCTTTGCACCATCCAGGCCCAGATACTCCGTGCGCTCAACCCAGTTATGAAACGCTTCCGAAGTCAACCCGAGATGGAGCTTTTCCTTGATTGAGTCCCATGTGTTCTTGTCCGTCATCCGCTCACAACACTCCCGATCGATTTCCACAGCTTTTACACACTGTGGAAAACAGAAACTTCTAGATAGAAGGAAGAGCCCGTGCAGTGCGCATCATTCGTCGTCTGAACCGTTCCGAACTGATTTAGCCGCCACGCGCCGCCACACAAGCGATCATCAGAATAGCACAGTTCACAGCGTGTCAAACCGCCTTCGTCATATATTTGTAACTCATTGCAACCACGCTACTTTTGCCACAAGTTGGCATGTGGAAAACACTACCATTTCCACAGGTTTTTGTTCGTGGTTTCCCGCAAGGTGCTGAGTTCACACGACCAATCCGGCCCTTACCTGCAACCCTCCTCTCCACTCAAACGCTACGCCACCGAGGCCGCTTCGCCGATGCGAACTCAGCTGAAAATTTTCCGGGCCGTCGCGTGGCGCCGGCCCACCGGGTTCGTCAAGATCCCATCCCATTCCGTGTTTCATGGATGATCTCTCAAGCCTGCCAAGCCCCGGCATTTGACAGAAAGCCCTGGCAGGAGCAAGAATAGGAATGTCCCCACGAGCGGGAGTAACTCAGCTGGTAGAGTGCGACCTTGCCAAGGTCGATGTCGCCGGTTCGAATCCGGTCTCCCGCTCCATTCTCTTCTCCCCCACAAAAATCTCCTTCAGCCAGCACTGCGATAATTGCCATGAGTGGCCTACAGGGTAGCCGTCGGTTGTTGAATGAGCAAAACTGCCTTCATCCTCGCCGTCCTGAGTGCAGTGGCAGCGCTCGTCTGGCTCGCCAATCGCAGCGCCTTTTTCCCCATGAAGTATCCGGACGGGCACTGGAACGACCAAGCCGCCGTGGGTGCACGGGATGCCTGGCTTGACACCGACGATGGACTACGAATCCACGCCTGGTGGAAGCCCCAACCCGGCGCCGCCGCGGTCACGCTGTTTCTACACGGTAACGCCGGCAACGTGACTCATCGAGGCAGCAGCATGCGGGAGATCGCCGCGGCGGGCAACGCCGTGCTCGTTGTCGATTATCGCGGCTACGGCCGCAGCAACGGCTGGCCCACCGAGCGCGGGCTCTACCGCGACGCCGACGCCGCGTACCGCTGGCTCGTCGCCCAAGGCTGGCCCTCTCAACGCATCATTGTGCATGGTGAATCTCTCGGCACCTCCATCGCCGCCGATCTCGCATCACGCCATCCCTGTGCGGGCCTCATCCTGGAAGCGCCATTCCCCTCCGCGCGGGCCGTCGCCGCCCGGGTGCTGCCGGTTCTCGGCCCACTTCTCGTCTGGGGCTTCGACACCCGCGCGAAGCTGGCCAAAGTTCGTGCGCCGATCCTTGTCATCCACGGAACCGCAGACGAAGTAATTGATTTCAACCTGGGCCGGGAGCTGTTCAACGCCGCGCCGGAACCCAAGACACTCTGGGCCATTCCCGGTGCACATCATAACGACATCGCAGCCACCGCCGGACCCGAATATCGTGAACGCCTCCGAAGCTTTATGATGAACGCATGCAACGCCGCAGCCTCCTCGCCCTCCCCCTAGCCCTGCCGGCCGCCTTCGCCGCCCCCCCGAAGACTCCGCCCATGGCCGAAAAGCTCAACGCTTTCGGCATGCAGTGGGCCGTGATCAATGCCGCCGATTGGACCGTTGACGGTCAGACGGTTCACTTGAAAACCGCCCGGCCGCAGCAGGCGGATCCTCGCCGACCCATCCAGTTCGCTCTCGCCGAGACCGAACCCATCGGCAACTTCACCATCGATGTCGAGGTGAAACGCTCTGCTCCCAAGGGCTCACTGATCCTCGTCTACGCGTGGCAGAAGGACGGGTACTTCAACTACGTTCATCTCTCCGACGATGCCGCCAGCAAAGCTGAAGTTCACAATGGCATCTTCCATTGCTACGGCGGCGACCGAGTCCGCATCAGCCCGAAGGACGGCCCCGGCACGCTGCTCACCGAAGACTGGTACAAGATGAAGGTTCGCTACGATGCCGGAAAAGGCTTGGTGGAATGTTGGGTGAATGGCCAGACCAGCCCCTCGCTCAAAGGCATCGATCTCAGCCTGGGCGCCGGCCGCATTGGCTTTGGCAGCTTCTTCAATACCGCCAGCTTCCGTAACTTCAAGCTCACCAGGTGATCTGTTCGCCGCCGATCAACACCAGGCCCAATATCTCCGTCCGGGTGCGGTCAAATGCCACCGGCACCAGCTTGCCTTCATAGGGACGCCGCACTTGCAGAGTCCCCAGAGCTGCACGGCTGTCGCGCAATCCAGCGCCTCTCAGCACTTCGCTCAGCGTGCCGCCCACAGCTACGAACGCATCCTTGCCGTTTGCTGACACTCGCAGTTCAGGTCCCAGAACCATGTCTGTCGGGACGGATACACAGGCCACTCCGCGCTGTTTCGCCGCGCCCGCGCAGAATCCCTCCGGATCGGTCTCGAATTCCTTTGAGGCGCGTTCCCGTTCCGCGGAAGTCGGTGCGGCAATCAGCGCGATGCGCCTGTCCTGGGTGCGGCTCCACGATCGGAAAAAGAAGCGCAACCATGTGGCGCCGGCTGGTAGGTGCAGCAACTCGGACTCGGCCGCTCTGCCTGCCGTCAGCTTCGCCTGGATATTGATCTCGGAGTCGCCGGCCCTCACCACCACGCCTCCATCCGGCGCGCGATCCAACAGGTAGAACGACGTCCGATACCCGGTGACCACTCCTCCTTCACGGATCGGTTCTACCGCCCGCAACCGGAACTCAGCGGTGATGTCCATGTAGCCGTTCAAAGCGAACTCGCCGAACCGCAATCGGTAGTGCGCCCCGGAAGGCAAGGTCAGATGGTCGATCAAGCGGCGGTCCAAAACCGGCAGCTCCGCTGCCGTCAGGCAGCCCGCGGCAACCTGCCGTTTCAGGTTCGGCCGAAGGATCTCCTCAAACCAGTTGGATGTCAACACCGTCTGACTCGTCAGCGGCACCGGACTGCCATCGGGCCTGATGCCAGCGGCCTGTGAGCCCGGCAAGGGAGCCAAAGAAGCCGCGTTGGCACGAACCTTGGCGTCCCGGCCGCTCCAGTGGAAGGAGATTTCCTGGTGATCCAGGGTGCATGCCGGCCCAAAAAAATTTCGCGCGCTGCGCGCGGCCTTTATTACGAACACAGTGTTCCGCGGATCAGCACCCGGCGGCGCCAGAACATGTCCTCGCGCCGCCGGTGTCAGAATCCATGCCTTCGCCTGCTTCTGGCGCGCCGCGCAGCCCGTCAACACCAATAGGCAGAGCACCACTGCAATCACTTGTGCCACGCCGATTGGACACCACCACGGTCGCCGTTGTTTCGCCCTCTCTGTCGTGGCCGCGCGAGACAGACTGCTATCCTGGAATTCTTCTCCCTGCATGTTCCTAAAAATTCTGTCGCACCCGATTTTCGTCAACTTGAACTTCCACATGCCGATGATTGTGGATCTCTCGCACCCGCTCATCCTTCTCACCGGCGAGAATGGCAGCGGCAAGTCTACATTACTGCACTCCATCTCGTATGCCCTCCAAGGCAAGCAGGTCGAGGGTTTCTCCTACCGGTGGGAACAGAAGCCCGCGCCTCCGCAGGTCTTCCTGTTTGACGCCGAACAACACAATCCGCGCATGCACCTGGAGCTCTTCGACAACAACCCGCAGATGAAGGAGTTCGTGCAGATGGCCAGTCACGGTCAGGTGATGCTGTCCATGTTCCGGGAGACATTCCCGTCGCTACCCGAGGGCACCACCTTGCTGCTCGATGAGCCGGAGATGGCGCTCTCCGTGTCCAACCAGCAGCGTATCGTGAAGATGATGATGGAACTGGTGGACCAACGGAAGATGCGTATCATTTGCGCCACGCACTCGCCGGTGTTGATCGATGCGCCCGAAACCTACGTCATCAACCTCGACAACTACATCAACCGCAACGTGCTGCCCGAGGACATGGGTACCGAGGGTTCCAGCACCATCCAATAAAGGGCCGGAATCGTAATGGTCCGCGAAACGCTCCTAGATTACTTTCACACGGTGGCCGGGCAGGAGGGCGAGTACCTCGTCTATGACGATGGCTTTCGGCCCCGCTCCTACAGCTATGCCGATCTCGCACGTGCAGCCCGTAACTTCGCGGTATTGCTCCAGGCGCACGGCGTCGGACGTGGCGATCGCATCATTCTATGGAGCGAAAACCGGCCGGCCTGGGTGGCCGCCTTCTGGGGTTGCGTGCTGCGCGGAGTGGCCGTTGCGCCTATCGATGAGAAGCACTCGCTGGAATTTCTCGATCGGGTCGAACGGATCGTGCAGCCCAAGGCCATCGTGATCGGCGATGAGATGAAGTGCGGACCGCGAGCCTCCGGCACGCCGGTCTGGCTGCTCTCCGAACTCGACTGGAAAACCGGCGACGCGCAGGTGGAAGAGACGCCCGCCGCGGCCGACGACACCGCCGAGATCCTGTTCACCTCCGGCGCCACGGCGGAACCCAAAGGTGTCGTCATCACGCATCGCAATATCCTCGCCAATATCCTGCCGGTGGAGCGCGAAGTCCTCAAGTACCGCAAGTACGCGCGGCCGTTCTCACCGATACGCTTCCTGAACCTGTTGCCGCTCAGTCACATGTTTGGCCAGGCGATGGCTATCTTCATCCCGCCGATGATCCAGGGCACGGTGGTCTTCCAGCGCAGCCAGAATCCGCAGGAGATCGTGCGGCAGATCAAGTCGCGCCGCATATCAGTGCTCGTCTGCGTGCCCAAAATCCTGGAAGTGCTGAAGGATTATCTGAGCGGCCATGCGCCCGAGACCGCACAGGCCGCGCCCGCCGGAGAAAAGTTCTGGAAGCGCTGGTGGCGCTACCGGCGCGCCCATAACCTCTTCGGCATGAAATTCTGGAGCTTCATTGTCGGTGGCGCCGCGCTCGATCCCAAACTCGAAGAATATTGGGGCAATCTCGGATGGGCCGTAATTCAAGGCTACGGCCTCACCGAGGCCGCGCCCATCGTGACGCTCAATCACCCGTTTCACTCCAAACGCGGCACGGTGGGCAAGCCCGCGATCGCCACGGCCATCGTGACGACCACTCTC
>CAYVDY010000490.1:0-5576 GCA_964450255.1 uncultured Candidatus Solibacter sp.
CTCGGTCTGACGCCGCTCACCTGTCACGTACTCGTCGATCACTGTCCGGACAACGTCTTTCCACTCTTCCGGCGCCCCTTTGGACACACCGGGTTCCTGGCCCTGTGACTGTTGCTCCATGTCTGTCCTTTCTTGGTCTTGCGACGCCGGCCCGTTATAGGCCGGCGTCGATTTCCTGCGCGATCCGGTCCTTCAATTCCTGACTCGCATCGCACAGATACTTCGTGGCTAGCTTCTTGTGGATCTGCGCCTTCAACGTCTTCGACGGTATGTCCATCCACAACAGCTTCTGCGCATCATCCAGTTCGCTGCCAAACTCGCCAATGTCAAATTCGTCCAGCCCGGAGACGTCCACCTGGATCTCGTCTTTCCGCGCCGCCGCCAGCGTCTTCAGCAACCGCTTCAGCACGTCCTTCACCCGGTCGCCAAATCCGCGCAGCACTTCCTGCGTGATCAGATAGTCCCGCTGCTTGCTCAATCCCGTCACAGCCGAAGTCTTCGAAATGGATCCTCCTGCCTGGTTCATCAGGTAGCAGACTCGGTAGATCTCGTCCTTCAATCGGTCAATATTCCGCATCGCGATCTCGAACACCCGGCCTTCGGGCTCCGTCCACCCGAACTTGTCTGTCGGGTCCAGCTGCAAGTAGTAGCTCTCACCCAACATCGCCTTGAAGTCTTTGCCGGAGTAGATAACCGGCATGGCGAACAGCCCCATCGTCATCGCCCAAGAGAGCGCGTTCGACTTGTTGAAGTGCTCCAGCTGCAGCGACGCCGCTTTGTTCACCAGCCACATTCCGTCGCCCAGGGAGAACTCGAACACCGGCACCTGCCCCAACTCGGCCAACGCATGGAATCCCTCGTCGATCAGCACCGGCTCCGATCCCTTGTTGTCCTGTTCCATCTGCCGGTACACCGCGAAGCGTTGCCGGTCATACCGCACCCAGGTCCGCTCTTTCCGCTCGTCCCCGCCATCCGGCCCCGTGGTGACCAGCCGCTCACTGCGCAGCACTGCCCACTCAAACTCGCCACGCGAATCACGCTGCCAGTGGATCAGGCTTTGCGCCGGATAGTCACACAGATACCCGCGTGACACCCCCAACAACTCCTCCTCCGCCCGCGTCTCCACCGCCTTGGAACTCCGCGGGAAATCCACTACGATGTAGCTTCGCCCCATCACCAGCGCCTCAATCACCTGTCGCCGGAAGAAGTCGCTCAGCGTCGAACCACGCAAATCGCAGTCCTCTGAAAACGAATTGAAAAACCGCCGCGCCACGTCGTCGGTCCCCTGATAGGTCAGGATCGGTTCCCGGCGAAACAACGTCGCCGCATACCAGTCCACAATGGAGCCCAGATAGTTCTCGTAGAACGCCTGTCCCACCCGCTCGCCGTACACATCTGGCGGCTCCTTCTGACGCCGGATCAGGTACTCCCCCGCGTTCGCCTGGAACTGCTCGCCCCCGCTGTACAGATCCTTGTACTTGGGCCAGATTGCCTTCCACGCCTTGTACTCCGGATGCTCTCGGTTGATATCGAACACTGTACTTTCGCTCCCTTACCAATAAAGTCGTTCGCTTCGTTCACCCACGGTCCGCGCTGGCTGGAACTCCTGCCAAACCAGGTAGCCCAATGCATCGCTCAGATGCGTTCGCTTCGGGTCTTTGCCCTTTTCGATCTCACTCAACCCGTCGCCCCAGGCCACTCGCTCGAAGTCCAGAATGAGTTCCTTGCACTTCGGATGGACCACCAGCGAGATGCTCCCCTCCGCCGACTTCAACTTCGCGTTCATCAACGACACCCTGTTCCGCACCGCCGGGTTGCTCTTCGGAATCCGGTAGTCCGGCTTCCGTCCCCTCGCCGTGAAGAACCGCTCGATGATCTCCTTGTCGCTCGTCCCAGCCGTTTGCAGGTGCGACGCGCAGGCATCGGCGTAGATCCGCAATCCCGCTGCATACCGTGGATACCGCCGCGCAAATTCGCGGCACGCATCCTCCGTGCTGGCCCGGCTCAATACAATCTCGTCCAGCACCCGGATCTCGCCATCCACCACCTGCACCACCACGCAGCTCATCGGATTCACGTTGAAATCCAAGGACCACAGCAGAGGATGCCGCTCGTCCCGCTTCACCTCCGCCACGTTCGCCCGCCGGTCGAACGCGTGGTACACCATCCCGTCCCGAGGGCTCAAATACTGCCCCAGCACTTCCTGCGCAAAGAACGTCTCGTCGTAGCTCTTCTTCAGCCGCTCGTAGAAATCCGGGATCTTCTCCAGCAGGTGCCGGTTCTCATACGCCTTCGCCTGCACACATTCGTAGCCCTCAATCGGGTTATGTATAAACCGCTCATACACCCAATCGAATCCCTTTGGAGTCCACACCGCGAACCCGCCCAGCTTTGCCGCCTTCGGGTCTCGCAGCCTGCCCTCCAGCCGTGTCCAGGCCTCCTCCGACGTGTACGTCAACTCGTCCACGCCAAACCACGCCAGATTCGTCCCGCGCAGCCGTTCGTAGTCGTCCAGCGACCGGAACAGGATCTTCGACCCCGTATCCCGCAGCGTCAACTGGTTCTCGCCCTTGTTGAAGTCATACGGAATCTCGCTATCACCCAAAATCTCGAACAGCGCCGCCTGCGTCGCGTCCCTCAGCATCGCGAACGTCGGCGCGCCCATCAGCCCCGTTCGTCCCGGATTCAGATACGCCAGCCGCAATGCCTCGTTGCACAACGCCGCGCTCTTGCCCGACCCAATCGGCCCCGAAAATCCTTTGAACCGCGCCTCGGATTCGTGGAACTTCGCCTGCGACTCCAGCGGCGTGTAGACAATCCCCCGTTCCACCTTCATGGCCGCGGCTCCTCCACCCAACCCACTTTCACTTCCGTCGGCCGCTCCGGCTCCGCGTTCTCCCTCATCTGCATCAGCCTCAGCCCGTCTCCTGCCGTGTAGGTCAGCGCCTTGGCTGCCATCTGCTCCGCAACCTGCATCCGCCTCTGATCCAGCAACGCCGTCAATTGCTTCGTCGTGTAAGCCTGCGTGCGCAGCGCCTCCGCCGCCTCCGCCACCGCCGCCGCCGCCACCGCCGCCTTCACTACGGGTTTCTTCTGCGTTGCTGCCTTCTTTTTCGTGGCCATGTTTCCTCTCGGCTCTTCTCGCCGAACACACAGTACACGGTCACTTTGCCCAGTTGACCCCCAATAACTCGCAGCTGATTGGAAACAAACCAAATAAAATTCAAAAACCTTTGTGACTGACTTTTTTTCATGCCCCATTTCCTCCACTTCCACCCGTCGCAGCCAATCGTGTAACTTGGAATCAGGTCGCCCCTCATGCTCAGGCAGTCATTTCTCTACTTGTCCCGCCAGCGCAATCTGCGCCGCTGGATGGAGACCTCCACCCACGCGCAGAAACTCACCGCCCGCTTCATTCCCGGCCAGACTCTCGACGACATCCTCCGCGTCTGTCATGAACTTCACTCCGGCCATTTCCTCGCCACCCTCGATCACTTGGGAGAAAACGTCACCACCCTGCAAGAGGCCGCCACCTCCCGCCAGCACTGTCAGGCCGCCCTCGATGCCATCGCTGCCTCCGGCCTCCCAGCCACCATCTCGATCAAACTCACCCAGCTCGGTCTCGATCTCGGCGAAGATCTCTGCCGTCAGAATGTGGAGACTCTCGTACGGAAAGCCAGCGCCATCGGCAGCCGCGTCGAAATCGACATGGAGTCCCACGAGTACGTCGATCGCACCCTCTCCCTCGTCGAGCACTTTCAGAAAAAGTACGGCTGCGTCCGCTCCGTCCTTCAGGCCTACCTCTATCGCACTGAGTCCGATGCCCGACGCATGTCCAAAGCAGGCGTGCCCATCCGACTCTGCAAAGGCGCCTACAACGAGCCAGCCTCCGTCGCCCACCCCGCTAAATCCACTGTCGACCAGCAGTACCTCATGCTCACCCGCCTTCTGCTCGACGAAGGAGCCTACCCGGCCCTCGCCACCCACGATCCCCGCATGATCGACGGCGCCCTCGCTCACATCGCCAAAACCGGTCGTCAGCCCCACGAATTCGAGTTCCAGATGCTCTACGGCGTCCGTCGCGATCTGCAGAAGGCGCTCGTCGACCAGGGCTACCGCGTTCGTCTCTACGTCCCCTACGGCGACGCCTGGTACCCCTACTTCATGCGCCGCCTGGCCGAGCGCCCCGCCAACGCCATCTTCATCGCCCGTAACCTTTTCCGCGACTGAACTGTGTTTCCGGAACCCTGCTGCTTCCGGCGGCGTCTAATCCCTATATGAAGTACTGGGCTTACTTCGCCGCCAAACTCGTAACTGCCGCTGGCTTCCTGTCCCTCGTGTGGTTTGGTATGAATCGCCTCATGCCCGACCCCCAGCCCTTCCTTCGCTACCGCGTCGGCCGCTTCGCCCAGGATTTGCCCTGGACCACGGCGATTCTCGTCTTCTGGCTCCTCTCCCTCGGCCTGCTCGCCCTTGTCGTTTGGGATCAGCGCCGCCGCTGTCCCGTCTGCCTCGCACTCCTCCGAATGCCGGTCGAACACGGCAGTTGGAGCATGGCCACCCTCTTCAGCCCGCCCCGCACTGAATCCATCTGCCCGTTCGGACACGGTACCCTCGAAGTGCCGGAAATTCAGAGCGCTGGTCACAACCCTCCCTCCTGGCACGCACACGAGGACATCTGGACCGAACTCCAGAAACTCGATAACGGCCGCAAGTAGTTCTACCATGCGACAATAACGGTCAGAGACATCCTATCCGTGCGCGTCCAGGTTCCCCGTCCCGCCTCTTTTCTGCGTTTCCTGCTCCACCCCGTTGGCAAGATCCTTCTCGCCATCGCCACCATTGCATTCATCACCGCCATCGGCGCCTTTTCCTATTTCTGGGTCCACTACTCGCGCCTCATCGATCAGAAACTGAAGGAAGGTCCGTTCGCTGAAACCGCGCAGCTTCTCGCAACCCCCGAACCGGTTAGCGTCGGCGACACCCTGACCTCGGAGGAGATCGTCAACTCACTCCGCCGCCGCGGCTATACCGAAGCCCGCAGCAATCGAATGGGCTGGTATCACGTCCGCGCCGACGGCGTCGAAATATTCCCAGGTGTCGATGCCTATTCCACCAGTGAGCCCGGCGTCATCTTCCTCGATAAAGGTGTCGTTACGCGCATCGTCTCCAACCGCGATAACACGGAGCGCCAGCGCTTCTTCCTCGATCCCGAACTCATCACTAATCTCTTCGATCGCAAACGTGAGAAGCGCCGCATCATTCGCTTCGGCGACATTCCCAAAATTCAGATCCAGGCCCTCATCTCGGCGGAGGACAAGCGGTTCTTTGAACACGCCGGTTTCGATCCCATCCGAATTGTCCGCACGGCCTGGGTCGATGTCACTCAGAATCGACGCTACGGCGCATCTACCATCAGCATGCAGATGGCCCGCATGTTCTGGCTGAGTCAGGACAAAACCTGGCAGCGCAAAGCCGCCGAGATCATGATCACGCTGCAACTCGAACAAAAGCTCACCAAGGAGCAGATCTTCGAGTTCTACTCCAACCAGGTCGACCTCGGCCAGCGCAGAAGC
>CAYVDY010000491.1:0-5565 GCA_964450255.1 uncultured Candidatus Solibacter sp.
GCCTCGCCGCCCGCACCGGAGCCGCCGTCATCCCCGGCTACGCCCTCTGGTCCGAAGAGGAGTCCCGCTACATCCTCCACTTCGACCCGCCAGTGGCGATGACCGGCGACGTCCAGGCCGATACCCAGGCCATCCACGCCCGCCTGGAATCGGCCATCCGCCAACACCCCGCCCAATGGCTCTGGATCCATCGCCGCTGGAAAACCCGGCCACCCGGTGAACCGCCCCTCTACTGACAGCATCCAACCCCATCGTGCGGGAGGCGATGTCCTCTCGGCCCCGACTTCAGCGTTTGCGCGCATCCTCCGCTCTCTTGATGTCAGCCACTTCCCGAAGCACTTTCTTGAGATCAATGGCGGATTCCAGGTTCATCAAGTCGCGTGGAGTGTGCTCCTCCGGTACGCTGAACAGTAACTGCGGGGCCTTCGCCGCAATCGTGGGTTCCGGAGTTTTTCGATCCCGCGGCTTAGCACAGCGCGCGCGAAAGGCTAGATATCCGGCCGCCATCAGGCACAGGGACACCACCATGCCCAGCAGAAACGGAATCATCGCCAACATCCAACCGGGAGATCCATCACAGACACGATCGGCAGATTGGCGGCAAACTATTAGGACAATCCAGTACTATTTAGAACGTCTGCCGCCCCGTCCCCATCTCCACCTCCCACTTCGGCGTTACAAAAATCCCATCGTGTTCGTCTTTGACTTCCTCGGGCATGCAGCAGCGGGCGGGCTTTCCATAGGTCTGGGAGCAATTGAAGCGGCACCTCAACCACTCCGGCCGTATCGTCATCGACGACTCCCAGCTCCTTGCCTGGTTACTCGATCCCTCCATCGAATACCCGAACCCCAGCGAGGCCGCCAATCTCGAGCCACTCCTCATCAACACCGCCGGCTCCCTCCAATACCGCCCCGAAGCGCAGATCGAAATTGAAAACCTCTTCCTGGCCTCGGACTACGTCCGCACCTACACTGACATCGCCTGCATGGAGGCCGCCAACGAGGCCGCCCGCCGCGCCGTCAACTGCCTGCTCCGCGCCGCAGGCAACCCCGCCCCACCCGCCAACCTCTGGCCTCTGGACGAACCGGGTTTCCTGAGACCGCTCCAGGAAGTAGACCGCATCCGCTTTGCTCTCCGCCGCCCCCATTCCCTCGCCCGGTAGCTCGACGCGTGCCGGACGACTCGAACGCTCACCGCCGATTCAAACTGCCCTCTACCAGGCTATTGAACTCGACCGTGTGCCGGCCTGGGGCCGTACTCTCCGTCGCCGACAGAATCGCCTTGGCCCGTTGCCGGAACACCTTCGCCTGGGCCTTTCGGTTGATCTGCTCCAATACCGATGCGTAATAGAGCATCGTTTTCCCTACGAGTGAATGATGTGGCCCCAGCGTCTTTTCACCGATATTCAGCGCACGTCTGTAATACGGTTCAGCCTCCTCGGGCCCGAGTGCGAAATAATGTGCGGCGCCGGTGTTGGCCAGCAAGGTGATCATCCCGGGGTGTTCGGGTCCCATCGACCTTTCTCCAATCACCAAGGCGCGCTTGTAGCTCGCCAGCGCTTCGACGTTCCTGCCGGATTCCGCATACACCGCGCCGGGATTGTTCAGGGCCTTCATGTTCTCGGCTCCATTGGGCTCCACCCTGTCCCAGATCGCGACGGTCTCGAAGCAATAGCGCTCCGCCTCCGCAAAGTTGCCCTGCGACTTCCTCACGGCTCCGATGACGGCAAGTAGCATCGCGCGATCGCCCTCATTACCCGGGATGGCGTCCTGCCGCCCCATCAGCGTCTTGAGCCCAAGGCCCTCGGCCCTTGATGCCTGGCCCGTTTCGATATAGAGCAACGCAAGATTGAGGTACGCCCGAATGGTACTTTGGTCGCCGGCGCCTAGGATCCGCTCGTGGAGCTCTATCGAGCGCCGGTAACAGCTCTCAGCCTTTGAGTCCTGGTCCAGGTAGTGATAGACCGATCCCAGGTTGTTCAGAACCACCGCCCGTAGCAGGTCGCCCTCCCGGGATCTGTCGGTCTCTCGCAACAGATCCAGCAGGATCTTCTCGGCCGCTCGATACTCCCCTCGTTGCTCATGTTGGTCGGCCGCCGCGATCCGCTGGGCAGCCTCACCACCGCCGTCGCCCGCCGCGGCGCTGTAGGACGTCACGATCCACGCCGCCATCACGCATCGGTTCACTAACCCAGCTTTCACGACGCACCTCCTGCCCCTCCGGCGGGGAAACACGTCCGGCCGCAGCCTACCGTCCACCCTCGAGCGTGGCGGAGAATCCAGCTTCCCAGCGCGACCCGTGGCATCCCCTTCCCAGTCGATGCCCACGTGTACTGTCCTCATATACGCGCTCAGGGGCCCTGCTGGTAGGGAACCGCGAATTGTTTTACTTCCGTCTCGGGTTGGGCTCGGATGGGCAGAGGGCCCGGCGGGTCAGCGTCCGCCCTTGACCTCCGTGCCTATCTATGTATACCATCTATACACAGATGGCCGAGTCGAGTGAATTCTTCCTATCCAGCACCGACCGCACTCCCATGTACGGCCAGATCATCGACCAGATCACTGCCAAGATTCTGGCGGGCGATTGGCGGACCGGGCAGGCGATTCCTTCCATCCGCCAACTGGCCAGCGCCAGCGGTGTCAGTGTGATCACCGTCAAGCGGGCCTACCTGGAACTCGAGCGCGCGGGCATCATCGTCACACGGCCGGGAAAGGGCTCTTTCGTGGCCGAAACGCTGGACCTGCCCCGGCAGATGGCACTGAAGGATTTCCATGCCGGCCTGAACGGCATGTTGGAGGCCGCCGGCAAGCTGGGTATGCCCCCCGAAACCGTGTTGAGCGAGGTCGAGCAGGAGTTGCTGTCGCGGCAAGGAACGCACACGACGGTAGGAAGCAGGAGAGAAACAGAATGACGGCTGCCATCGCGCTACATGGCGTGAGCAAACAATACGCTGACTTCGCGCTGCACGATATCCACCTGGAGCTGCCCGCCGGCCAGGTAATGGGTCTGGTCGGTCTCAACGGCGCGGGCAAATCGACGATCTTCCGGATTCTCACCGGGTTGATCCAGCCCGATGCCGGCCAGACCATGGTCTGTGGCCACCGCATGCCGCAGGCCCAGGTGGCGGCGAAGCGCGAGATCGGCTACGCCTCCGACGATATGCGGCTCTACAAGGGCAAGACTCTGCGCTGGCACATGGACTTGATCCGCTCGGCCTACCCCGGCTGGGACGAGGCGTATGCCGCCACGTTACTCCAACGGTTCGAACTTCAGCCGCATCAGCCGGTCGGTCGCTTCTCTCACGGCCAGCGCGTGAAAGCCCTCTTACTGCTGACTCTGGCGCGGCATCCCAAGCTGCTGCTGCTGGACGAACCCACCACGGGGCTCGACCCGGTAGCGCGCGGCGAGGTACTTCAGGCGATCGCCGAGGTGCTGCGCGACGAGGATCGCAGCGTCCTGTTTTCCTCGCACAACACGCGCGACGTGGAGCAGATATCGGACTCCATCGCGTTTCTGCACCGCGGCCGGCTGGTCGCCGTGCGGGACAAGGAGTCGTTCCTCGAAAGCTGGCGCCGCATCCTGTGCCACGGGGAGTGGCGCGAAGCGATCGCCGCCCTGCCGGAGGTTGCCTCTGCCCGCCGCAACGGATCCGTGATTGAACTGAAGGCCAAAGACTTCAGCGACCGGCTGTTGGAGAAGTTGCGGCAACTCGGCCTCACCGTGAGCGCCGTGGAGCGGATGGACCTCGAAGACATCTTCATCGCGACCATTCGCCGGGAGGAAGCCAGTGACGTTGTCTGAACAGAATGTCGAGATGATCAAGCTGCTGGTTGTGAAGGACTGGCAGGTCTATCAGAAACAACTGGCTGGCTATCTGGCGGGACTGGTCCTGGCCCTCAGTCTGATCGGCACCGCCAAACCGTGGTCCTTTAACGCCGGCGGGTTGCTGCTGATCGTGCTGCTCATCTCGACGGGCTTCTTCGCCATCGGGCACATCGTTCTGAACGAAAGGAAAGAACAGACCCTGCCCTTCGTGATGAGTCTCCCAGTGACCCCCGTCACCTTCTACATTGCGAAGCTACTGGCGGGGCTCATCATCTACCTGGCGCCCTTCGCCCTGGTGGTCTCCACTACGGCTTTCCTTGTCCTGTTCACTCCCTTGCCGGATGGACTGTTAGTCTATGCGATGCTGGTCTACTTCTTCATGCTGATGACCCACTGCGTCGCCCTCTGTGTGGCGGTCGCCATCGAGTCGGAAGGCTGGAACATCTTCATCCAGATGGCGCTCATGACAATGCTGGGCCCCTTCATGCTGTGGGCTCGCAATCTCCAATCCATCGTGGCCAATCTCGGCACCGACCACATTGTCTGGAGCCCGGACGTCCTCTCCGTGTTGGCGGCGGAGCTGTTGGTGGTGGTCCTGGTGCTCGGCTGGACGAGTTGGGCTCACGCCCGCAAGACCTCGTTCCTCTAAAACGCCGTGATCGACAACAATCGCATTCACTACCTGGATAACCTCCGTGCGCTCGCGATGTTCGCCGGAGTCCTGTTCCATGCGGCCCTCGCCTACAGCCCTCTGATGCATCACTTCTGGCTCCCCGCCGATCGCAGCCAGTCGGTTTGGGTCGATGTGGGGGTGTGGTTCCCTCACATGTTCCGCATGCCATTGTTTTTCACCATCGCGGGCTTCTTCGCGGCCCGGCAGGTGAGCCGCCGCGGCGTCGGCGGGATGCTCAGAAACAGGGCGGCGCGCGTGCTTCTGCCCCTCCTCGTCTTCTGGCCGCTCGTGTCTGTCTCCATCGACTGGTTCACCGCGCACGCGGTCTCCACCGTACGGAATGTCTCGCCCCTACTCGCGATGCTCCGGCGCAACGAGCTTCCTCCGCTGCCGCCCCATTTGGCCCACTTGTGGTTTCTCTACTATCTGATGTGGTTCTATCTGTTGATCTGGATCGCGGACGCGGCGGAGTGGAAGCTGCCCGCCGGCTGGATTCGCGCCTGGTCGCCGGCCATGCTGCCGGGCGTCGCGCCGCTCCTGCTTGTCCCCTCGCTGGCAAGCGTCAGCGCCCCAACGCCGGCGCCGGAGAGCTTGTTCCCGCAGTTGTGGGCCTTGGTCTTTTATGGGCTGTTCTTCTTCTTTGGGTACGGGCTTCACTCGCACCCGTTGCTCCTCGCCCAACTCCGCCCTCTCCCGGTGCTGCTCCCCATCGCCTCTCTCGCCGCCTACACGGCATTTCTCTGGCTGCTCAAAACGCGCAGCGGCCAGCCTGGAGCGCACGCGTGGGCTGCGGCGGCGCTGCAAGCCTGTGTCAGCGTGTGGATGACGCTGTGGTGCCTCCACGTGGGCCACTCCTGGTTGAATGGCCCGGTCCGCTGGTTGCGATTCCTATCTGATGGATCCTACTGGATATATCTCGTTCATCTGCCCATCCTCTTCGCCATTCAGTACCGGCTTCTGGATTGGGATCTCGCCTGGCCGGTGAAGTGGGCCATCTCCGTCCTGGTCACGCTTGCCGTGTGCCTGGCGAGTTACCGTTTCGCTGTCCGGGGGACACTCGTGGGCC
>CAYVDY010000492.1:0-5563 GCA_964450255.1 uncultured Candidatus Solibacter sp.
GGATTGCCGCGCCATTCCGGCAACACGGCATTGTCACGCTTCAGTTCGCCAATGTGCACGTGAACTTCAACGGGAACTGGAGTGCTCTGTACTGCACCGGCAGCATGTTTCCACCGCCAGCCTCCCTACAGTAGGAGAACATGCACGTCTTCGACAACAGCCCGGGCTACGACGGGCAGTTCTATCACTACATCGCGCACGCTCCCTGGCCCAATGAAGTGACTGCTCGCCATATCGACGCGCCGCGACTGCGGTACCCGCGAATTCTGGTGCCGGCAGTGACGTACGCTTTCGCCCTTGGGAAACAGGAATGGATCGATCCGGCCTTTCATGCAATTTCATTGCTGGCGTTCGGGTTGGGCGCCTGGTGGCTAGCGGGCTACGCGCATCTGATGGGGGCGAACCGCTATCTGGGGCTGCTCTTCTTTTTGATCCCTGCCGTGCTGATTTCGCTGGAGCGAGTGACTATTGATCTGATGCTGCTAGCGCTCTGCTGCGGCTTTGCCTACTATGCGGCCCGAGGCGCGACGGCGGCGTGTTATGTGGTGATCGTGCTCGCGACACTTACGCGCGACACCGGCTTTCTGCTTTGGGGCGCCTATGGACTCTGGCTCCTTCTCAACAAGCGGTGGGGCGCCGCGTGTGTGTTTAGCACCGCAGCTTTGCCGGCTTCGTTGTGGTATCTGGTCGTGCGAGCCAACACGGTGCCGGCGATCACTCACATTGCGCTGCCGGAGTCCGGTAGCGCGCTTTGGGACCGGTTGTTTCTGCCTGTGCAGTATCCGCTGCCTCCACTGATCGGGATGACCGCCACTGTGCTCGATTACGTTTCGCTGGCGGGTATCGTGCTGGCGATTGCCCTGGCGGCAGTCAATTTGGTCCGGCGGGTCAACGAGCCGTGCAATATTGCGGGCGCGGCGTTTGCGGCATTGCCATTTGTGCTCGGCGGGGTTCTCGGTTGGTATGACGCGGTGGCCTATCCGAGGACGCTTTCGCCGATCCTGTTCTTCGTTGGGTTGGCGGCGCTGAGAACCAAGTCCTACGCCGGGCTATTGCCGCTGTTGTTGATGCTGCCACGGCTGGCGATGGTGTTGGCGCCGAAGGTGCCGTTCCTGCGCGCATTCCTGGACGGCTAATAAAGAAAGGGCGGAACTTCCGGTTGGGAAGCTCCGCCCTTCTTAAGGACAGTGATGGAATGCGGACTATTCCTTGGTCTCGCCGGCGGCTTCTTCCGCCTCGCGACCTTCCCGCATAGCCTTGAGCCGTTCTTCGCGGCGCTTGGCCCGGTCATCGGCCCGCTTGATGAGCTGGGAACCGACGAGCTGGATGATTGCCTGCTCGGCTCCGTCGCCTTTGCGCCAGCCGACGCGGATGATTTGGGAGTAACCGCCGTTGCGCTGAGCGAAGCGTGGTCCGAGCTTGTCGAACAACTTCTTCACGGCGGCGGGTGTCATGAGGAACGCTGCGGCCTGGCGGCGAGCATGGAGAGTATCCTGCTTGCCGAGGGTTATCATCTTCTCCAGGATCGGCTTGACGGCCTTAGCCTTGGGGACGGTGGTGACGATGCGTTCGCCTTCGGTCTCAATAATGCTGGTGACGAGGCCGCGGAGGAGTGCGCGGCGGGCGCTCATATCGCGCTTGAGTTTGAATCCTGCTACCTTATGTCTCATGTCGTTTTACCTTGCGTCCAAACCTGGGCCCGGACAGACCGAAGCCCCGGCTGGCGGTGTTATTCGGCAATCTCCTGCAGATCGTCATCGTCTGATCCGCTGGAGGAGCCGCCGATGGGACCGGTAAGACGGCCCTGAGCATCGATTTTCATGCCAAAGGAGAGGCCGAGGCCGGCCAGGATCTCCTTGATTTCGTTCAAAGACTTGCGGCCGAAGTTCTTGGTGCGCAACATCTCGGCCTCTGACCTCTGAACCAGGTCGCCAATAGACTGGATGTTGGCGTTCTTCAGGCAATTGTAGGAACGCACGCTGAGTTCGAGCTCTTCCACCGAGCGGTTGAGAATCTCGTTCATATGACCGGCGGCGCGTTCGACCACTTCTTCCACCACTTCGGGGGTTTCCTCGAAGTTAATGAAGATTGTCATGTGGTCCTTAAGCAGCTTGGAGGCCATGCCGACGGCATCCTGAGGAGATACAGCGCCGTTCGTCCACAGTTCGAGGATCAGCTTATCGTAGTCGGTCATCTGACCGAGGCGGGCAGCCTCTACTGTGTACTTCACCTTTCTGACAGGTGAGTGAACGGAGTCGATCGGGATATAGCCAACCGGCAGGTCTTCATCGAAGTTGCGGTCGCGGGAGATGTAGCCACGTCCCTGCTTGATTCGCAACTCGATGGAGAGTTTGCCGCCACTGGAAACAGTGGCGATGTGAAGATTGCGGTCGAGGACTTCGATGCCAGGGTCGGTCTCGATCATGGCTGAGGTAACTTCCCCAGCCTGATCTACGCGCAGATTGATCGTTTTGACGCCATCTTCCATCATCTTGAAGGGAACCTGCTTGAGGTTCAGGATGATGTCGGTTGCGTCTTCGACCACGCCGGGAATCGGGCTGAACTCGTGATCGACGCCTTCGATCTTAACGGCCGTGATGGCGGCGCCTTCGATGGAGCTCAGCAGGATGCGACGCAGCGCGTTGCCGATGGTCGTCCCGAAACCGCGCTCGAATGGCTGGGCGGTGAACATGCCATACCGTTCGGTGAGGGTTTCGGTATTTGCTACCAGCCGTTTGGGTTTCTGGAATCCTTTGAACATCGCACGCTCCTCTTACTTCGAGTACAACTCGACGATCAATTGCTCTTCGAGTTTGATCTGGACGAGATCCTCGCGCTTCGGGTTCGATTGCACGCGTGCACTGAGTGCTTCGCGGTTTACCTCGATCCACGCCGGCGATGGAACATGCGCCGTGGCGTCGAGGGCGCCCTGGATGGCAGCGTTTTCCTTCGACTTGTCACGAACGCTGATCACATCGTTGGGCCGAACGATGTAGGAGGGGATGTCCACCTTCTTGCCGTTGATGGCGATATGACCATGCCGGACCAACTGACGCGCCATGGCCCGCGAGGTGCCAAAACCGATCTTGTGAACAATGTTGTCCAGGCGGCGTTCCAGCATTGAGAGCAGGTTCTCGCCGGTGACGCCTTTTTGGCGGGCGGCCTTCTCAAAAAGGTTCCGGAACTGGATTTCGGGGACGCCGTAGTAGCGTTTTGCCTTCTGCTTCTCCCGGAGTTGGAGGCCGTAGCCGACGATCTTCGGCTTCCGGTCCTTGCCGTGCTGACCGGGCGGGAAGTTCCGCTTTTCAATGGCGCACTTATCGCTGAAACAGCGGGCGCCTTTCAGGAAGAGTTTCATTCCGTCACGCCGGCACAACCGGCAGACTGGACCTATGTAACGAGCCAAAGGACCTCCTTCAGATACCTATGACGAGGTGCAGTTTACGGCAAACTGCGAGAGTCTGCCTTCGTCCTGCTTACCAGAGTGCACCGGGCTCAGGCCCGGCACACAGATTCAAGCCGCAGAGCGACCAAATTAAATATTACACTGTTCGTGCGCTACATGCACGTTTCCTGCCAACCGCCGCAACCCAATGCAGATCGGCGTGGAACGGAAACGTCAGACGCGCCGCTTTTTCGGAGGGCGGCAGCCGTTGTGGGGAATCGGGGTCGTGTCCTTGATGTTACGAACCTCGATGCCCGCGGTGGCCAGCGCGCGGATGGCGGATTCGCGACCCGAACCCGGACCGGCCACGCGGACTTCCACCTGGCGCAGACCGCAGTCCTTCGCCTTGTTTGCGGCCGTCATCGACGCCTGCTGGGCGGCGAAGGGCGTACCCTTGCGCGAACCGCGGAAGCCGAGGGAGCCCGAACTGGACCAGGACAGCGTATTGCCGATCTGATCCGTAAACGTAATGATGGTGTTGTTGAACGTGGCCTGAATGTGGCAGAGCCCAACTGGTACGTTCTTCTTCTCTTTTTTCTTGAAGGACTTCTTCTTGTTGGCCTTCGCTTGCGTTTTCGCCATCTTGGTCAATCCACTCCTGATGTTCTAGCCAGAGGTTACTTGGCGCCGGCCTTCTTCTTGTTAGCCACGGTGCCGCGGCGAGGACCCTTGCGGGTGCGTGCATTGGTGTGCGTACGCTGGCCGCGCACAGGCAGGCTGCGGCGATGACGCAGTCCTCGGTAAGAGCCCATCTCGATGAGACGCTTGATGTTCATCGATGTCTCCTTGCGGAGATCGCCTTCCACCGCGCCTTCCTCTTCCAGGATCTGGCGGATGTGAGCCACTTCCTCTTCGGTCAGGTCAGCGATTTTCTTTTCCGGGACGATACCTGCCCGGTGAAGGATCGATTTGGCGCGCGTGCGCCCGATCCCGTAAATGTACGTGAGCCCAATTTGTGCCTGCTTGCGGGCCGGCAGATCCACACCTGCGATACGCGCCATATCTTTCCTCTATTCTCCTGACTAGCCCTGCCGCTGCTTGTGCTTGGGGTTGATGCAGATCACGCGCACCACGCCTTCGCGGTGGACGATCTTGCACTTGTCACACATTTTTTTGACCGAAGCCCGAACTTTCATATCTTGCCTCTTCTTCTCAATCCAAAACTCTGACGATTCGGGCCCGGCTGGGGTCAGCGGCCGTAAGCGCCACTTCCACCTGATCCCTCAATCGCAGCCTGACAAAACCGCGTTTCACCGCCGGAGCCAGATGAGCGATCACCTGCCTGCGGTCCGCCAACTCCACCCGATAAGTGGAAGCCGGCAAAATCTCAACGACGTGCCCAGAGCCTAAGGTCTCGTGAGAACCCATGGACCATTGGCCGTCACCGCCACCGAGTGTTCAAAGTGAGCGGCATAGCCGCCATCCTTCGTCACCGCAGTCCAACGGTCGGACAGAACTTTTGTCTCGGGCCGGCCTGCATTCACCATCGGTTCAATGGCGAGGACCATGCCCTCCTTGAGCCTCGGATTTTCGTTGCGACGATCCACATAGTTGGGTACCTGCGGTTCTTCATGCAGCGAAGTTCCGATCCCATGTCCCACATACTCGCGCACGATCGTAAATCCGTTCGCGGTCACATGCCGCTCCACTGCGCCACACACATCAAAGAGGCGGTTGCCCGCCGTCATCTGGCCGATCGCCAACTCCAGCGATTCCGAAGTAACCTTCAGAAGACGCTTGACTTCGTCCGTCACCTGGCCAACCGGAATCGTGACCGCCGAGTCGCCGAAATATCCTTCCAGGCAGACTCCCGTATCGATGGAAACGATGTCCCCCGATTTTAACGCACGCTTGGCCGACGGCATCCCATGCACTACCTCCTCGTTCACGGAGGTGCACAAGACAAAGGGATACTTACCCCCTGCCGCCGGCACATAGTAACCTTTGAACGCCGGCTTGGCTCCAGCGTCCTTGATCATCTTCTCGGCCACAACTTCCAGATCGAGTGTGGTGACACCCTCAGCCACCAGCTTTGTCATTTGCTGCAGGATCTCGTGCACCAGCAAGCCGGCACGCCGCATCTTATCGAGTTCAGCCGGGCTCTTCCGGATAATCATT
>CAYVDY010000493.1:0-5560 GCA_964450255.1 uncultured Candidatus Solibacter sp.
GCACAAGCGCAACCCCGTGACCTGCGCGGTCGTGCTCGCCGCGTCGGCGCGCATGCCCGGGCTCGTGAGCCCCATGCTCGGGGCCATGGTCCAGGAGGACGAGCGCGGGCTGGGGGGCTGGCACGCCGAGTGGGAGGTCCTGCCGGAGATCGTCGGTCTTGTCGGGGGCGCTCTGCACCACCGCACGGAGGCCATCGGCGGGCTGGGGGTGAAACCCGTCCGGCGGCGCGAGAACCTGGAGCGCCGAGTGAACGAACTGGTGGAAGAGAACAAGCGGAGCCGCCAGATGGCGGAGGAGAGCGACCGCGGCGCGCAGATCAAGACCGAGTTGCAGCGGTTGGGGGTGCAGAAGGTGGACTTGGCCTTCCGCATCGTGAAAGACGAGATTATCCGCACTCCGGATGGTGGGCTGGTGGCAAAGACGGCCGATGGTGAGCGCGGCGTTCGCGAGTATCTATCGACGTTCGTGCAAGAGAACCCCGAGTTTCTGCCGGCGAGGATCGCCGGTGGAAGCGGGACGTCCAGTCCGCAGCGGAGTGGTGGAGCGAGCTACGGGGTGGATCTGGACAAGATCCGTCCCGGCATGAGCGCGGAGGAGCTACAGCGAGTCCGTGAGCATATCTCTCAGGTGGCAATTCAGAGCCTGAGAGGCGAGTAGCGCGGCGGCTCGAATCGAGCGTTGCGTGTGGAAGAGAAGACCGAAAGAGAAAGAGACAAGGGGAAAAGAGAATGGCAATTATCACTTCAGCCAATCTGGCAAACGCCATCGTGAAACTGGTGGCGGTGGATGCGCTGCCGGCCCTGAGCGGCCATCTGGTGATGGGCAACCTGGTGACGCGCGACTTCGAGCCGACGCTGGCCACGGCGGGCGACACGGTGAATGTACCGATCCCGCCGACGATGGTGGCGAACAACATCGCCGAGGGCGGATCGGTGCAGGCGCAGAACCCGGATGTGGCGAATGCGCAGATCATCCTGAACACGCATGCGGAGGCGACGTTCCAGATTCCGGACGTCACGAAGGTGATCGCGGTGCCGGATCTTCTGCGGCTGTACATGCAGCCGGCGATGATCGCGCTGGCCGAGAAGGTGGAGAGCGATTTGCTGGCGCTGTATTCGCAGTTCACGGCGAACACTCCGCTGGGCACGGGCGGCTCGGCGCTGACGGAAGCGTCGGTGGATGCCGCCGAGACGGCGCTGTTCAACGCGAAGGTTCCGCAGACGCAGCAGAAGTATCTGGTGGTGGACGGCAACGCCTACGGCCAGTTGCGGCAGATTTCGCGGTTCAGCGAGTACCAGACGGCGGGCGACGCAGGGTTGGGCGCGCTGATCGAGGGCAGCATCGGGCGGATCAAGGACTTCTATGTCTTCCGTTCGCAGTTCGTGAAGAAGACGGGTTCGGCTCCGGTGACCACCAATAACGTGGCGTTTGCGAAGAACGCTCTGGGTCTGGCGATTCGTCGGCTGCCGCGGCCGTTGCAGGGGACGGGTGCGATTGCCGAGTACGCCGAACTGGGCAACCTGGGCATGCGCATCACGATGAGCTACCAGCCGAATACGCTGGCCCAGCAGTTCACGGTGGACATGCTGTACGGCGTGGGCGTTCTGCGGAACGGACACGGCGTGCAGGTGCGGAGCTAGGGGTTCGAGCGGGGCGGTGGCTGGGCGGTACCGGTGGCTAGGCGGTACCGCTCCCTGACGGTCGCGGCTCAGTAACGGGCGGCGATCGGTTGTCGGCGGCGCGGCGGTCGGTTGTCGGCGGCGGTCGGTTGCCGGCGACGGTTGGTTGCCGGCGGTCGGTTGTCGGCGGCGCGGCGGTTGGTTGCCGGCGGCGGTCGATTACAGGCGGCGGTCGGTTGCACCTGACGGTTGGGTCGCGGCCGGCGGTCGGTGCGGGCGCGGTTCGATGGCTGGACGTCGAACGCGCCCCTTTTTACTTGGGGACAGGCTCATGAGGCCTGTCCCGATTTTTTGGACGGAAGGAGATTCGCAATGGATTTGAGAGGGTACTACCTGAAGTTGCAGGAAATGGAGAGCGGTATCGCGGAGCAGGACGTGTATGTCGTGAGCCTCGCTACCCCGGACGGCGGAGTTGCCGGCGTCATGACACAGGCTCCGCGCCGGGTGGCTTGCCAATTGGCGGTGGAGGGCAAGGCGCGGCTGGCGACCAGGGCCGAGGTTGCCTCGTTTGAGAGCGAGGAGAAGGTACGGCGGGAGGCACTGGCGGAGGCCGAGTACAACCGGCGGATTCATGTGCATGTCGTGACGGGCTCGGAGCCGGGCAAGCGCGGCAAGAAGGGCTAGGAAAGAGGATCACCATGGCGTTGCTTGTGGACGGAGACTTGAACCGGATTGAGGACCTGAAGGCGCAGGACAGCAGCGTGCTGGACGTGGCGGCCAGCGAGGGGATCGATCTGGAAGAGAAGCTGAATCTGGCCTGGCAGGAAGTGCAGGCGGAGGTGGAGTTCTTTCTGGTGCAGGAGGGCGGGGCGACGGTGGATCAGATCGCCGTGAGCGTGGCGATGAGGTCGTGGCACGTGTGGAAGACCCTGGAAGCGGTGTATCGGGACGCCTTTTTCAGCCAGCTCAATGACCGTTACGGACAGAGGTGGCGTCATTGGGTGAGCATGGCGGAAAAGCAGCGGGTGCGGGTGTTTGAGATGGGCGCAAAAGTGGTCAGTCAGCCGGTGCAGCGCCCGGCCGCGGTGGAAGTGGTGGTGACGGCCGGCAATCAGCCGGCGGGGTCGTACTGGCTGCGGGCGACATTCTTGAGCGAGAGCGGGCAAGAGAGCGCGCCAAGCCGGGTGAGGGCGTTGGGAGCGGTGGGGCCGCATGGGCTGGTTGTGACAGTGGCGGGTCCGCTGAGATGGAACATCTATGCGGGGACGGCTCCGGACGCGGTGACGTTGCAGAACGAGGAACCGGTGGCGCCGGGGGCAGCGTGGGTGATGCCGGAGACGGGGTTGGTGGTGGGCCGGGTGGCGGGAACGGGACAGGCGCCGGACAGAACGGTGCGGCGCATGCCGCGAAATTGGAGGGGCTGAGAATGGCGTATCCAACGATCGAAGCGGTGGGGCGATTCCGGGCTCTGTTGGAGGCAAGCGGAGCATTTGCGGATCTCAAGGTTGAGTTCCTTAGGGCTCCGGCGGAGATCCACGAGAAGTCGGTTTCGCCGAAGCATCCGGTGATCCACGTGTACTGCGACCAGATCGACAACCGGCGGACCGAGAAGTTCCGGCCATTCTCGGGGCGAATGCGGCTGGTGACGGAGGTTCGGGTTTCCCAGGACCGGCTGGATGGGATCACGGAGACGCTGCACTCTTATGTGGATGCGCTGCGAGATGTGTTGGAAACGAGCGCGGGGTGCGCCGGGGACGGGGTGTACCTGGACGGCGAATACGAAGTGACAATCGAGGCGGTCCGCAAGGGCGGGCTGAATTATCAGCAGGCGGCGAAAGTCTCCTGCTGGGCGATTTTGAACAGATCCTAGAGGACGGTGTAAGCGATGGCTTGTTACATATCGACGAAGCAGAACCGATTCTACGCGGCACTGGAGAGCAGCTACGGAACGGTAGCGGCGGTGACGGCGGCGGACCGGTTCACCGGGGTGTCGCTGAAGATTCAGCATGAACAGGAACGGCCGAAGCGCCGGGACAAGACGGGATCACGTTCGTACCGCGGGATCGCCGGGGCGTTGCGTGCGCGGACGAAGTACGAGATGAAGTCGTATCTGTACGGGCGGGAGGCGGGCAGCGCGGCTCCACGCTTTGGGGCATTGCTGGAGGCCGGCCTGGGCGGCGCGCCGCGGGTACAGAACAGCGGGCTGGCAGCGGCTTCGATAAACGGGACGCATGTGGTGTTCGGGCAGGCTCATGGTCTGGAGCCGGGCGACGGGGTGGCGTTGGCGGGTGAGATCCGATTCGTGGTGGCAATTCCGGATACGACGGGCGTTCTGGTGAATGCGCCGTGGACGCTGGGGCAGAGTGGCGGCACGCTGACCGGCGGATCGGTGACGTATGGGTTGTCGAAGAGCGTGCCTGGGGTAAGCCTATACGACTGCTGGTCGCCGGCGGCCGCGGTTCAGCGCCTTTTACGGGGCGCCGTTGTGGACGAGACACAGATTCGAGTGAGCGGCGACTTCCACGAGTTGTCGTTCAGCGGCGAGGCCGCCGATGTGCTGGACAGCGCGAGCTTCGAAGACGGCGTGGGCGGCCTGACGCAGTTTCCGGAGGAGCCCGAATTAGAGGATCTGTTTGAAGAGCCGGTGCCAGGACACTTGGGGCAGGCATGGATCGGCGGTTCGCCAAGCCGGGTGTACACACTGAGCCAGGCGCGGGTGACCGTGAAGAACCACATTGAATTGCGAGGCAACGACTTTGGCACGCTGCTGCCGCGGTGCGTGGTGCCTGGCGAGCGGGAAGTGCTGGTGGATCTGGAGATGTACAGCCAGGACGGCGGTGTGTTCGACGAGCTGTATCAGGCGGCGCGGACCCGGACTCCGGTACCGGTGATGCTGCAATTGGGCGAGCAGGAGGGCCAACTGTGCGGCGTCTATGTTCCCAACGTGATCCCGGTGGTGCCTGAGTTTGTGGATGACGAGTCCAGGCAGCGGTGGCGGCTGCAGGGGTCGATCGCGGCAGGCACGATGGAGGACGAAATCTATGTCGCATTCGGATGAGCCATTGAAATACCAGAGCGCGGATTGGGTGGAATCAACGGTGATGCCCGGCGTGAAGTATCTGGTACGGCGGGTATCACTGGCACTGCGGGCGGAGATCACGAGACGAGTTAAGAAGCTGCTGGCGGAGCTGGAATACCGCGAGGCTGGCGACGGGCTGGACGATCGTTTGAGCGCCGCGCTGGTGGCGGCGCAGGTGGATCTGGCGTATCTGGATTGGGGACTGGCGCGCGTGGAGGGTCTGGAGATCGACGGACAGGCGGCCACGATTCAAGCGCTGCTGGAGCGCGGGCCGGAGGCACTGAGCCGGGAGATCGCGAAGGTGATCCGGGACCGGTGCCATTTGACGGAGCCAGAAAGAAAAAACTGATTCTCGCATTCCACTTCCATCTTTCAAATCCGACCGGGTGGCGATGCGGGACATGTAGAGTGAACGGGCTGGAGGAGCGGCGGGCTTGTGGATGGAGGACGGGTGCGCGGGCCCAAACGACGCGGATCGTTTGGGCCAAAGGGCCGGTGGTGGCCCATGAGTGCCCGACCTCGACGATCACGGCGGACAGCGCGGCATGGCTGGAGATGTTCGGAGCTTATCGCATGATGGGCGGCCAGGCGATGGGCGAGTGGACCGTCAAAGACACGGAGGCCATGGCCGTACTGCAAATGGAATGGGAGAAAGTACGCAATGAATCTAGAAAACAGTAGTGTGCTGGACCTGTTGCGCCAGGCGGTGGAGGCTGCGGCGGGTGGTGGAGACGGCAGACAGGAGAGCGCGGCAGGGCTGTCCTCCGGGACAAAAGCTTCGAGCGTCGTTAGCAGTCTGACTGGACTGGTAGGCGGAACGGCGGAGAAGCCGGCATGGACCGAATGGGTGTCGCGAGTGAA
>CAYVDY010000494.1:0-5543 GCA_964450255.1 uncultured Candidatus Solibacter sp.
AACTTCCGGCAACTTGCCGCGGTTCCGCTTCTTGAACCACCAGATGCCCGCAGGGATGAGAGCCAGGCCGGCGAAGAAGAACGCCGGCAGGATCGTGAACTGCAGAATGCCGAGATAGGCGGTGGAGGCGCCCCCTTTGAGGAAGCTCGGAAGGAGGAAAAGCCACAGGATGCCGGAGGTCGTCACCAGGACGACGCCCATCAAACTAATCCAGTTGCTGCCCAGGTACACAACCGGCGCCAAGTACTCTTTCAGTCGCATCGTGATCCAGTTTACTTCAATCGCCGTGGTGGTCTTCGCGCTCGGGGCGCGGGCTGTAGCCGGTGATCCAGGATTGATCCATGGGGTAGACTTCAGGGTCGAAGATGACGGTGTAGAAGTGCCAGATCAGGATGGCGAGGGTCGCCAGCACGGCCTCGTAGAAGTGAACCACCCGGGCGAAGTCGATCCATATCTTGGGCAGGAAAGTCATCGTCCAGTTGTTGAACCACAGCAGCACGCCCGTGACAGCCATCACGGCCGTGCCCCAGACGAGCGCCCAGTATTCGATCTTCTCGATGTAGCAGTGAGGGGACTGATGGGGGCGTTCCTTGCGCAGGCCAAGGCGCCACAGCGTACCTTCCACCATTTCGCGAAGGTCGCCGACCACCGGAAGGAACTCTTTCCAGTGTTCGCGAAGCCGGCGGTTGAAGATGACCGTGGCTATATGGAGGAACGAAGTGACGACCAGAACGGCTGCGGCAACACGGTGGACGGTACCGCGCACCGGGAACACACTCTCCCAGTGAAGCAGCGGGCTGGCCCACCATGAATCCGGATAGTGCAGGGCGAAGCCAGTGTAGGAGAGAACAATGAAACTGACCGCCAGCAGGATGTGCTGGATCCGTTCAGCCTTGTACATGCGTTCGTGACGGGGTTCCGGAGCACGCAGAAACTGCAGGGAGATGTTGTGGCCGCGGAAGCGCATGAAGCGCAGCTTCATCATGAAGTCGCCGGCGTGGTGGAGCAGCATGAACCCGATGGTGCCGGGGATCACCAGGATGTAAAACAACTGCGCGTACTGGATGGGGACGGCGGCATCCTTGCCCTGTACTTCGTGGATGGGACCGATGGTGAAACGGGTGCCGGCGCCGGGGTGGCAGGCGCCGCAGGTGGCCGCGAGGTTCCTGGCGTTCGTTTTCGACTTGGGGTTTGTAGACTCGAGAATGTCGTGGAAGCCGTGGCAGGAAGCGCAATCGGCAACGCTCTGGTTGCCGGACTTGAGCGCGAGACCGTGGAAGCTGGAGTTGAAAGAGGTGATGCGGTCGGCGGGCAGGCCGAAGCGCTTCATCAGACGCAGATCGCCGTGGCAATGGCCGCAGGTATCGGGCACGCTGGCGGCAAAGACAGTGGACTTGGGGTCCTTGGCTTTGAGAACGCGGTGGCCGCCGTGACAATCGGTGCAAACCGGGGCGTCTTTGATATCGGCGGCGACGGCCCGGCCGTGCACGCTCTCCTTGAACTGGCCGGCCTCCTTGTCATGGCACATGGCGCAGGTCTCGGGGACGGCCTTATGGAAGTCCTGCGAGCGGGTGGAGGTGACTTCGTGGACTGCGCCGTGACAGGTGGCGCATTCCGGCGCCATGCCGTTGCCGCGCCGCATCTGCTGGGCGTGCTCGCTCTGTTCGTAATCGCTGGTGGCCTGCTCATGGCAGGTTTTGCACTGCGGTTTGGGCTGTTTTTCCGGGTGCGGATACTCTTCGTGCTTCAGGTGGCAAGAGGCGCAGGGAACGGAGGAATGGGCGGACTTACCGAGTTTCGGCCCTTCGTCGGCGTGACAGTCGGCGCAGACGGAGTTTGGCGCGGACGGCTTAGGGAGTGCGGGTCTCTGGCCCGCCAACTGTGGGCAAACCGCCAGAGTGAGAGCTAAGAAAAAGCCCAGTTTCATACAGTATCCTTGTGCGATCGAGCGCCTAACCCTCTGAAGCACTCGAACGCGGTCAACTTATTAATCGCGAGCCCGACACTCAACAGGGCCGTCCCGATGCGAGGCGGCCCCTGGAGATCGGCCAGATACTAGAAGCCGGCCTTGGAGGTTTCTTCCCACAGGCTCATGCCGTAGAGCACGCCCAAGGCCAGCCCCGTCAGAACGAGGATGATCGTTAGGATCTTACCCCATTTGTCGATGGCTTCCAGTTTCTTAGCGACGGTCACCTGTTCATTCACTGCCGCGGTACCGCCGCTCAGATGGAGCGAATCGTCTTCGTGGGAAGCGATTTGCTTTCGCATCAGGGCCAGTGCCACTACGATGACCGCCAGCACCGCCCAGGCGATTGCATAGGGTATCAGGTTGGTCATTTTTCGATCTCCTTTACTCGTTGAGGATGAATCCAATACACCGGGAGGTCAATCATGGCCGCCCCCGGCCGGCGACCGGTTTCTGCCGGGTTGAGCCGGTGCGAAGGCAGGATGCCAGCACGGCCAGAACCACGGTATTGAGAGGATCGTGTTCGGTGAGCACCGAGTTCACACCCGCTTCCCAAGCTTCGCGAAGGCGGGTGGGGTCATTGTCGGTGATGAGGACGATGCGCTCGGGATGCGTCAGCGGACCCGCCTGGGCACTGAAACTCAGTCCGTCGAGGACGACGGCGCAGGCGTCCTCATAGTCAGGAGACTCGACGCAGAGCACAGGCACGGTAGTACTGCGTGCCAGAAGGACGCGTAGCGCATCGGCTTTTGCGGTATCGCTCAGGGCAATCTGGATGGATGCCATAGGGGGCGCCTGTATTCGCTTGCTCTCTCAACAGGCTGATATGCAATCCGGATGCCATTACCGAGAGAGAGAAAAAGGCCGAAAAACATGAAGTTTAAGTCTCCGGTGGGCCTGAGGGGTTGGGTTGTCTGCTGGCACAGACGCTGGACTTGGGGGAATTGCCCCACTTTTGCGCATAGCCCCCCTTTCCTAACGAGTCCGGTAGCAATACAATAGGTGTGCACAGGGGCATATGGCCAAACTTTCGTCTAACTGGCAAAACGCGAACGTCTTGACGTCGGTCTTCGATCAACTTTCAGACGCGCTGGTACTGTATGACACCAACCACATCATCACGGGTGTGAACTCCGCGGCTGAACGTCTGTTCGAGATGACGGCAGAGGAGTTGGTGGGCAGGGACTGTCACGACATGTTCCGGTGCCAGAGCTGCGAGCCGGGTTGCGGGATGCACACAGGGCTGACGCAATCGAACGGGGTCAACTCTACCGTGCGGCTGCACACGCAGAACGGCATGGAGCGGCTGGTGGTGATCCGCACGAACCAGCTTTATCGGGACAACGGTTCGTTGGAAGGCGCAGTCGCCACCATCAAAGACGTGACGGCCGAGGTAGAGCCGCAGAAGCGGGAGATCATCGCCGATTCGCCGGCCATGCGCGAGGTAATGCACTTTGTGCGGCGGGTGGCGATCAGCGAGGCGACGACGGTACTGGTGGAGGGCGAGAACGGTGTCGGCAAGGACTTGATCGCCAAGACGCTGCATTACCAGAGCGTGCGGCAGGCGGAGCCGTTCATCGCCATCAACTGTGCGGCGATTCCGGAGACGCTACTCGAGAGCGGGCTTTTCGGATATGAGAAGGGCGCTTTCACCGATGCGCGGGCGCAGAAGAAGGGAATTTTCGAGCTGGCCGACAGGGGCACACTGTTCCTGGACGAGATCGGCGAGATCCCCATGATGCTGCAAGCCACGCTGCTGAGGGTTTTGGAAGAGCAGTGCTTCCGGCGCCTCGGCGGTTTGAAGGACATCAAGCTGGACCTGCGCGTCATTGCCGCGACCAACAAGAACCTGCGCGAGGCGGTGCGGGAGGGTGCATTCCGGCAGGATCTGTTCTTCCGCCTGAACGTGATCCACCTCACGATTCCGCCGCTGCGGGAGAGGCCAGAGGATATCCCGACGCTGGCGAACTTCTTCCTGGACCACTATAACCGGAAGTTCAAGCGGCGCATGGAGGGCATCTCTGCGGATGCAATGCGGCTGTTGATTTCGCACGACTGGCCAGGCAACGTCCGCGAGCTCAGGAATGCGTTGGAGCGGGCGATGATTCTGGAAGATTCCAGCTACATCACTCCGGTGAGCCTGCCGATGTCGGTTTCGCACACTCAGGCGATGATGGCCGCTGCGGTGCAGGCGCCGGCGATGTTCCCGGAAGATGGGATTTCGCTGGAAGACAGCGAGCGGCGGTTGCTGGTTTCAGCTCTGGAAAAGACGGGCGGAAATCAGACGCAGGCGGCGCGGCTGCTGCGGATCACGCGCGACACGTTGCGTTACAAAATGAAGAAGTTCGATTTGAGGTAGGGCGAGGTCTCCACGCCCGGCCTCCGGCGGCCCGGCATCGACCCAAGCGGCGTCGAGTGATGGGTTCGAGACGTCCACGTGGAACGCGCATTGGCGGATACCCGCGCTGGATCGTTGTTACTCATCTTCCGCTTCACCACCGCATCGTCGAAGTTAAGGGCACCGCTCGTGTTTCCGCCTGTTTTCCCGGTGTTGTCATCGCCGGGCTTTCCGCCATTCCCGTCTCGGCCGAGGCGGTCTCAGGACAGGCGCGCAAACCATCCACGTTCTCGGGCGGCGGTCTGGTACCGTTCTCTCCAGAAGCTCACGATCCTTACGACCTCAAGAACTTCGGCCTCACCCCTGGCCCAGCCTACACACTCAAATGGGGCAAGTCGATCCAGGACGGGGCAATGACACCAACAACCTCCGCAAGGCGATCGTCTTCGGGGGCTATACGAACGAATTCACGGCTCCAAGCAGCCTCGCCGCCGTTGATTCCATCGAGGGCGTGCCGGGCAATCGAGCCAGTCCCTCGGGCGAGGCGCAGGAAGGGAGATCCAGACAGGACATCGATCGGACATCCCTAACCATAGGCCAGTACCAAGCCAGCCTGACTGCGGGCACGGCCAATGGGCGCCGGATCGTCACCTCGCGTATCGCCGCTCCAAACCTCTCCACCGGCACTGGTGCCAACTACAGAATCAAGGCCATTGGCTTTGGCAATGACGCCGGACAAGGTCAGCTACAGAGTGCTGGGCAGCGCCAACACTCCGAATCATCGAGTTCGCGTCACCGTGAGCAACGTCAGGGCGCTGATGTTCATGCCTTACAACGCCAGGAACCTGACACTGCCCCCCATCTGGTGTGAGTTCCCGGCGCGGAGGATGGGGGCTGGCAACCAGGCCGGCGCCAGGGACAACCCTACCCGGTCTGATCCCGTGAACCGGGCCGTCGCGCCATTGGGCTAGACTAAAGATCAATGGACACGGCGCCCGTACCTTCTCTGCCCGAAGTCCACTCCTCCGTCTCCACTAGGCACCCCGGCCTTCTGCGCCGTATGTTTGCCTTCGCTGGACCGGCCTACCTGGTCAGCGTCGGCTATATGGACCCCGGGAATTGGGCTACCGACCTTGAAGGCGGAGCACGATTCGGCTACCAACTGATGTGGGTCCTGGTGCTGTCCAACGCCATGGCGATCCTGCTGGGGTTGAGGCCGCTCAGCCGCGTGCGAGACGC
>CAYVDY010000495.1:0-5489 GCA_964450255.1 uncultured Candidatus Solibacter sp.
TGGCACTGGAAAACAAGGGAAGACCGACCCACTCCCTCTGAGTTTGGCGGCACGGGCGAACTTAATGATGACTGCAAGCAGGAATCTCGATTGCACCGGAGCAAAATTAGAGTTAGTATGAACTGAAATCCATCAGGAATCGGACAAACTTGACTATGACTCCAGTTCTCATCTTGACGGTGTTGTCTTTCTCTACGTTGGCCATCCTGCTATGGATGTACCTCCGCCTGGCCACGCCACGTGACTGGCATACGGACCTCGGACTCTGGTGGAGCGAGTTCAATCCGGCGCGCTACGATGCGATGGCCCGGTTGCTAAGCCGGGAGGATACCGAGTTTCTGCGAACGCTGCCCGGTTTTCGGCCGGGCATGGAGAAACGCCTGCGCCGTCAGCGTCTCCAGACCTTCGATTGTTTTCTGCGAGAGATCGCGATGGACTTCCACCGTTTACATGCACTGGGCTCTGAGTTCGCCCTGGCATCGATGTCACCTGACATGCACAACGAGTTGTTCCGGCAGCGGCTTCGCTTCAGCCGGGCCATGTGGAGAATTCGCCTGGAGCTGCTCGCCTACCGGATTGGGCTGGGCGACGTGAACCCAGCGGCACTGGTGGATTCACTCCGCGTGACGACCAACCTGTTCCAGCCTGCGCTGGCAGGCGCCGCAGCCTGAACGGGTTCAGCGCGTAGCCATCACAGACGCTTCAGCATCTCCCTGGCTTCTATCAGCCCCGCGAACAGCTTCTCGCCGGCCTTGAACTCGCGCGTGTGCACGCACCTTCGGGAGCCGCGGTGATCCACGGGGTGTTTCAGGTGCAGCATCTCATGGTAGAGGACATATTCGACGGCCAGGCGGGGCACGCATTCACGATCCAGGATCCGGCTCAGGATGATGGCATTGTGGGTGTGGTCAAAATGCCCGAGCAGCCAGCGGGAGACGCCCCGGCTCCATCCAAGCTGCGGTTTCTGCATGAGGCCGCCGAAGTACTTGACGCACAGTTCGTCGAACATGGGGTCCAGATCGTAGACCTCACCCGCCGGGCCGGAAATGTATTTGCGACCCTTGGTCTGGCGGACCAATTGGTGGGTGCGCCGCACTTCCTTGCGGTTCATGTACTGGCGGTAATGCAGCGCGTGGACGGGCGGAGTTTTGCGGCGGAACAGTTTCGAGAGCAGGATCCAGGCCAGCGATTCCCGGACGGGCGACGGCGCCGAGGCAATCAGTTCGTTGAGCCGCACCTCCAGCTTGCCGTCGGCGAGATGGATCTTACCCATCGTGTTGACGTAGCGGCGGACCACGCAAACAACGGCAGGCGGGGCCTTTCCGCGCGAGACCTCACCATAGATCCGCGCGAAAATCTCTTCGTTGGTCTCGTCGGGCTGGAACGGCAATACACCTTGGACTTGCATCCTACTTCTGAATAGCATATCAATGGAGTTTTGGTTCTGATTCACACGACTTTGTCCTGAACCGGCCCGCCGCGTCGCCGGGCGCTGAACTGATTCAGCCCCGCCGCCCGGAAGCCGACGCGGATGGGAGGTATTTTGCGGAACGTTAAGATCAGCGCGGTGGGTGCCTGGGTACCGCCCCGCGTCCTTACTAATCAAGATCTCGAGAAGATCGTCGACACGACGAGCGACTGGATTCTGGAGCGGACAGGCATCCAGCAGCGCCACATTGCGGATCCCGAGATCGCCACCTCCGACATGGCCATAGAGGCGGCGAAGCTCGCGCTGGCCGAGCGCGGCACCACCGCCGAGGATGTCGAGGCCATTATCGTCTGCACCGTGACCCCCGATCATATGTTCCCTTCGACAGCCTGCATCGTGCAGAACAAGCTGGGCGCGAAGCATGCGTGGGGATTCGACCTGATTGCCGCCTGCTCCAGCTTCGTGTATGGACTGACCACCGCCGCGCATCTGGTGGGCAGCGGCACGCATAAGAAAGTTCTCGTTATCGGCGCTGATACGATGAGCCGGATTATCGATTACCAGGATCGAGCGACGTGCGTCCTGTTCGGCGATGGCGCCGGCGCGTTTCTGATCGAGCCGGGCGATGAAGACGGTCTGGGCTTTATAGGTTTCAAGAACGAGATCGACGGATCTGGTTGCGACGTGCTGAAGATGCCCGCCGGCGGCTCGCGGATGCCGCCCTCCCACGAGACTATCGACCAGCGGCTCCACTACGTGCACCAGGACGGCCAGCAGGTGTTCAAGTTTGCCGTCCGGCGAATGGGCGAGATCTCGGCCAGCCTGCTGGCGCAGCACGGCCTGAAGCCGTCGGACGTAAAGCTGATGGTGCCGCACCAGGCTAATCGGCGTATTATTCAAGCGTGCGCCGACCGGCTGGGCATGCCGATCGAAAACGTCCTGATCAACATCGAGCGTTACGGCAACACGACCTCCGGCACCATTCCGATTGCGACGCGCGAAGCGCTGGACACGGGGCGCCTGAAGAAGGGCGATCTGGTGCTGTTCGCGGCTGTCGGCGCGGGCTTCACCGTGGGCGCCAACCTCTGGCGCTGGGCCTACTAAATTCCTGGCGGCTCCTCCTGTTATTCTGAAGTCACAGAGGAGGGGCCGCCATGTCCACGCTCGCCACACGTTACCAGGAAGGCCGCAAGCAGGAGGATTTCCGTCATTACGACGACGCCACGCCTCCTGTTGTCCGCGAGTTCTACCGCCTGAACCACACCAACCAGACCGTCGAGTTCAATCGAGCCAAACGCGAACAGTGGCTGAAGCTCAACCGGGTGGAGATGAGTGTGTGGGATCTGATGGTGGAGCTGAACAAACTGGTGGACGACTCCGACCCGGACACGGATCTCTCCCAGATTGAGCACAATTTCCAGACGGCGGAGGCGATCCGCGCCGATGGCCATCCGCGCTGGTTCCAGCTGACGGGCCTGATTCACGACCTCGGCAAAGTCCTCTGGCTGTGGGGCGAACCGCAGTGGGCCGTGGTGGGCGACACGTTTCCGGTGGGCTGCGCATGGTCCGACAAGATCGTGTTTCCAGAGTTTTTCAGAGCCAACCCGGACGCGCAGGTGCCGGAGTATCAGACGAGGCTGGGACTATACACAGAGAACTGCGGCCTGGACAATGTGATGATCTCCTGGGGTCACGACGAGTATCTTTACCAGGTCACCAAGAACTACCTACCCCTGGAAGCGCTCTACATGATCCGCTATCACTCCTGCTACGCGATTCACCGCGAGGGGCAGTACGAGCACCTGCTGGACGCGAAGGACCGCGAGATGTTCGAGTGGGTGCGGCGTTTCAACCCCTACGATCTGTACTCCAAGGGCCATACCAAGCCGGACGTGTCCGCGCTGACGCCGTATTACCAGGAGCTGATCAACGAGTTCTTTCCGCCTACGCTCCGCTGGTAGGGTTTCACGGTCGAAGGGCCAGTTGCTGGTGGCTGTGCCGTCAGGTGGACAGGATTGGCTGAGTTGCCCGCATAACCCGGACGTCAGGCTGCTCCACCGGCAGGGTGATGGAGAAACTGAACGTCGAACCGCTGCCGGGCGCGGAGGTGACTTCGATAACGCCACCCATCAGTCCTACCAGTCGGGAGGAGATGGCCAGTCCCAGACCGGTACCCCCGCGGCAGCGGCGAAGAGAGCCATCACCCTGAACGAATGCACCGAAGATCGCACGCTGCTTGTCGGCCGGGATGCCAATTCCTGTGTCGGAGACAGAGAAGATCAGCCTGGCTGAGCCAGGCAGCAGTTGATCAAGACGGGCGTTCACGCTCACACCACCGGTTTCGGTGAACTTCACGGCATTGCCGGCGAGATTGAGCAGCACCTGGCGCAAACGCGTGGGGTCGCCATTCAGCCATGCCGGGATTGCAGGGTCGGAGGAGACATCCAATGCCAGGCCTCTTCGCTGCACCTCCGGCAAGAAGGTGATGAGGAGGTGCTCCATGACCTGGTTCAGCTCAAAAGGTTCGTTTTCGAGATCGAAACGGCCGGCCTCGATGCGGGAGAGATCGAGAATCTGGTTGAGCAGAACCAGCAGGGATTGGGCTGAGCTCTGCGCCATCTTGAGATAGTCCCGCTGTTCCTGGGTCAGGTTCGTGTCCAGAGTCAACGCGGTCATGCCAAGGACGCCATTCATGGGCGTGCGCAGTTCATGGCTGATGTTGGCCAGGAATTCGCTTTTGGCCAGATTCGACTGCTCCGCGATTTCGCGAGCCTGCTCCAATTCGCGCATTTTTGCCTGCAGAAGGAGGTTGTCTTTCAAACCGGACCAGTAGCTCTGATGAAGGCTGCGGGCCTGAAGTAAACCGAAGAACATGAAGGTGAGAATCCCGGCGCAGAGAACGGCGCCCTGCATGTTCTGATAGCGCACCAGGGCGACGGCCATCGGCAGCGAGCAGGCCAGGACGTTGAACCGCAGCAGTTCCAGATCGGCGATGGTGGTAATGATAGAACCACAGCACACGACGAACACGGCCAGGGTCGCCATGTGGGTATTCCAATGGTCAGCCTCGTGAAGACTGACTACCACTGTCGCGAAAACACCCCAGGACACCGCCGCCGTGCCGATATTCAGGCGCAGCAAGAGATGCGGGTCCCAACGGAAGTGCCGCTCGACGCGCCATAGACATTCGAGAATCCAGAGTCGGGTGATGGCCAGCGCCAGAATGGTAACGGCCAGACAGGCGTAGACAGCCGGCATGGTGCGAAGGAACGACCCACCGGCGCCCAGGATTGCGACCAGCAACAACTGGGCGAGAATGGCGGTGCGGCCGCGCACGGCCAGATGCTCGTTGGCCAGCCATTGGAGATCTATTTGCTGCGGAGCAGAGCGTCCGGTCGACTCTGGGAGCGGTGCCACGTCGCACTTATCGGCGGTCGCGCCGTTCGCGTTACGTTACTCCTGCCTATAGCCCAAGCATTGAGCGCACCAGCGACTCAATCTCCGTCTTCAGCTTACGGTGCTCCTCCGGATTGGCGGGTCCGGCGAAGCCGGCATGTATGGCCCGCACCTTGTGATCCCGTCCCAGGTAGAGAGCGGCGGGATAGGCCGCGAAGCTCGCCAACTGCGGCAGTTTGCGCAAAACTTCGCCTTCCTCTGTGGTTCCGGCCAGCAGCATCGGATAGGTGATGCCGTGGCGTTTGGCGAAGGCCCTCAACTGCTCGCGGTCACGGTCGAGCTCGCCGGTGTATTCGAAGCCCAGGCCGATGACCTCGAGACCCTGGGCGCGGTAGCGGCGGTAGAGATCCATCAGGAACTCGGCCTCGTCGTGGCAGTTGGGGCACCAGGAACCCATGACGGTAGCGATGACGGCCTTGCCGCGGAAGCGCTCGTCATCGAGCGAAACCCACTGGCCGTCGAGGTCCTGGAAGCGGAACTGGAACGGCTCCGCCGGGTTCCTGACGGCCACGTAGCGGGTGGGGTCGGGCGGTTCCGGGATGCCGGCCGCTTTGGCCTGGTCCATGCGCAGGGCCCGGAAGCCGGTCTTGCCATCGGGGCGGCC
>CAYVDY010000496.1:0-5474 GCA_964450255.1 uncultured Candidatus Solibacter sp.
CCCCGCTCCTCCGCGCGGCTGGTCAGCAAGCAGACACCTGCGCCGAACAAGATGGTGAACATACCGCGCATCTTGCCGTCCACCAGCACGGCGTTCACGATGAATGTCCAGTAGTTGATGCCCGATGCCCCGCCTTGAACTGTGGGGTCGCTATAGGCGGAGAAATGGAAGGCGAACCCGATGATGTTCATCAGGAGGATGCCCAGAACCGCGACGCCGCGGATTGCGTCGATGCTCAGTTCGCGCTCGGCTGTGGATGCGACAACGGGATTCACGCTGAGAATCCCTGAATCTGGCATAAAGGCAGCGTGGAGCCGGCGGCTATCTGCGCAGTGCGATCTGCAGATTGGACGTCTGGCGGCCGGCGCCATAGCCCATGCGGAAACTCAGCGGCTTCACATCGGCGCGATGGGATTCATACGCCTCCCGCAGTTCGGGCTGGGTTCGGAAAGCGAAGGACTTGCCGTATGGCTGGGTGTAATCGCCGTAGAGTCTGACGTCCCACGCTTTGGTAGCGAGGATCTTCCAGGGAATCCCGGAATCGTCCTGGACGATGACGCGGCTCTGATCGAGGATGAGATCGCGAACCACGGTGAAGTCGCTACTGTGCAGCATGTAGGACGTCGCTTTCAGCATGGTCACGGGACGGCCCAGCGAGGCGACATAACGCCGATAGGCCGTGTTGTCCTTCATGTGCGCATCGTCGAGGTTGAGCGACGTGTACTCAAGGCGTTGCACCGGCCCATTCTTGAGCTGGATCTCGAAGACGATGCCGCGATTCTTGCCGAATGCGGAGCGCCTGGCCTCGAGGGTGCGGGGGGCGAATTTGCCGTCGTCCTCGACGTGCACGTAGCTGTGGCTGAGGACCGTGTAACCCATGCGCGTGAGCAGGATCAGGATGGGCTGGGCAACGCCATCGGCCACCTGCCCGCGGAGTTGGCGATCCATCTCGCGAGTGACGAAGAAGCTCTTGCTGAGCAGGGAAAAAAGAGTGTTGGCGACAGCAGGGAGTTTCTCGGCCATCTGGTCACCCTCGAAATCGGCGGGGCTGGGCACGCGGCCCGGCGGCTCCAGCGCGGACATGGCGTACTCGGGATGATCGGGAAAGAAAGTGAGCATCGTTAGCGCATCGCCGCCGGAGAAGGGGTACCAGATTCTGGAGCCGGCAAACGGAGCGGCGGCGAGCTCAGCCTCGCGAAACTTCTCCATGCCAGCGCGGCGCTGATCGCGGTACCGAGTCCAGAGACGGTCCATTGCCGCAGAGTGCTCCAGCCACGCGGGATCGGACTCCATCGCTTTCCAGGGACTGCCCGCGCGCCCCGGCAGGCCTGCGAGAAAATGCGCGGCGTCATCAGCCTCGGAGCTGGCGGCCGAGAGATAGGCGGGACGCTCCGCCGCTGCCATCCGGCGCGCCTCGTCGTTGGCATGGCAATCGGTCAGCGCGATTGAGCTGAGGAAGCAAAGCGCTAAAGAGGTGCGGTTCATTGGCTGTCTTTTAGTTTAGCCGGAAAACAATTGGGAATTGAGTAGACCGTCCCCGAATTAGGCGAGCTCTTCTTTGGCTGGATCCCAGCGGATGGTGCGTTGTTGGCGGTAGCTCTCCACTGCCATGCGGCAGGCGATGGAGGTGCGGAAGCCTACCTCAAACGGGCAGTTCGGTTGATCACCGGTGCGGATGCAATCGAAGAAGTTCTGCATGTGGGCGTAGGAAGGCGCGGTGGAGTTGCCGAGCCGCTCCGCCCGGTCCTTGATGTTTGCCTTCTGGGGGGAATAGCGGATCTGCGCCGATTTCTGGATGGTGCCTTCGTCGCCAAGGACGTCCTCGCCCGCTCCGAGCTTGTCGTTGCCGAAGCCCGAGTTCCAGCTGATCAGCATCTCTTCGGGTTGCTCAATGGAGACGCACATCGTATCGGGAACCTCGCGGCCGTCCTTCCACAGGTAGATCCCGCCGGTCATGGTCACGGCCTTGGGCACGTTGAGCTTCATCGCCTTGTACCAGAAAGAAACCTGGTGGCACATGTTCTCGTAGACGTTGCCGCCGGAGTAATCCCAGAAAAACCGCCAGTTGATGTAGCGGTTGGCATCGAAGGGGAGGTCGCGCGTATCGCCTAGAAACTGCTTCCACAGAATATTCTCCGGCGTCATGTCGGGGTAGATCGGGCGAGACCACTGCGGCTTGCCGTGCGGAGTGTTGCGGTACATCACCATGTGGATAGCCGTGATTTTGCCCATCGGCTCCTCGGCCAGCAACTTGGCGGCGTCGGCGGCCTGGCCGGAGGAGCAGGACTGGTGGCCGATCTGGACAATGCGGCCCGCGGCCTTCTGATACGCGGCGCGCATCTGCTTGGCGTGGGCGACAGTGAACGCCATCGTCTTTTCCTGGTAGACGTGCTTGCCGGCCTCCAGTGAGGCAACGAAGTGCTGGCAGTGGAGGTGCTGGGGCGTGGCGATCAGGACGGCATCGACGTCCTTGTTTTCCAGCAGGTAACGGTGGTCGAGGTAGGTTTTGATACCGGGCGCGATTGCTTTGGCCTGCTCCAGACGGCGGGTATAGACGTCCGCGGCGGCGACGAATTCGACGTTGGGGCACTTGAGCACGTCGTGCATCAGCTCCTGTCCACGAGCCCCGGGGCCGATGATGCCAACACGAATGCGGTCGTTGGCGCCAAGCACGGTGGAGGGCGCGGCCAGCGAGGTCGCCAAACTGGAGGCGACGGTGCCGATGAAACTACGTCGGGAAGCCATGCTGCAAGTTTATTAGAATTGGACTACCCATGGACGAACAAAAGCCAGCGGCGGCGGCCGAGCTAGCCGAACTGTTGAAGCGCTCAGCCGAAGCGAAGCAATCGGTGGTGACCGGCGGCGCGTTCACAAAAAACCGCATGGGCGGCGCTGTGGCGGCGGCCGGGCGGCGGATTTCGACTGCCGGCCTGAACCGGATCCTGCAATACGAACCGAAGGACCTGACGATCAGCGTGGAAGCAGGTGTTCGCTACGCGGAGCTGACCAGCCTGCTGGCCGCCAACCGGCAGATGCTGCCGCTGGATCCGCCGCACGCCGGGCGCGCCACAATCGGCGGCGTGATCGCCTCAAATACCTGCGGATCACGCCGGCGGCTGTACGGCTCGGCCCGCGACATGGTGATCGGGATGACGTTCGCCACCTTGGACGGAGAACTGCTGCAATCGGGCGGCATGGTGGTGAAGAACGTCGCCGGGCTCGATGTGCAGAAGACGCTCATCGGCAGCATGGGCACGCTTGCCGTGCTGACCAGCATCAACTTCAAGCTCGCTCCGCTACCGCCGGCGACCCGCACGTTTGTGCAGAGCTTCGCCCGGATCTGTGAAGTCTGCGAGGCTCGGGATACCGTGTTACGCGGGGTGCTGCAACCGGCGGCGCTGGATGTATTGAACGCCAGGGCTGCGGCAGCCTTCGGCTGGGGCGGCGGCGATTGCCTGGTATTGCGTGCCGGCGGCAGCGAGTCTCTGCTGGCGCGCTATGCGCGCGAACTGCCCGGCGCGCAGGTCCTGGAAGGCGAAGCCGAAGCGAAGTTCTGGCTCGAGTTGGACGATTTCACCGTTTCCCCGGAATTCGTGGTGCGCGTTGGACACGCCATGTCTGCCTTGCAAGCCGTGCTTTCAACCGCCACCGGCGCGGCACTGGCGCGCGCGGGCAGCGGCGTCACCTGGCTGGGCTTCGACACTCGCGAGGCCCTGGACGATTGGCTGGCGGCTACGGCAGAGCTGGGCTGGTCACGGATCGTGGAATCGGCGCCGGAAGTGGAAAAGGCGACACTGGAACAGTGGCCGGCACCGGGTGAGGATCTCTCGTTAATGCGCAACTACAAAGAGCTGATGGACCCGCGGAATCTGCTGAACGCGGGGAGGTTGTATGGCCGCCTCTGAAACGACGCCGCCTGCCTTTCCGCCGGTCCTGGCGAACCGCCATCCGGAGGCGCCGCGCGCCATTGATCTCGACAAGTGCGTGCACTGCGGGCTGTGCTTGAACAATTGCCCGACGTACCGGGAACTGGGCGTAGAGATGGATTCTCCGCGCGGCCGGATCTATCAGATGGTGCAGGTGGCGACGGGCCAGATGGAGATGACTCCGTCGTATCTGGAGCACCTGGATCTGTGTCTGGCGTGTCGCGGTTGCGAGAGCGCGTGTCCTTCGGGAGTACCCTACGGCCGCCTGATCGAGGCCGCGCGGACCGAGATCGAGGCCAAGAAGCAGCAGGACCGGCCATGGCTCGCGCGGGCCTTCCGGCGCTTCATCTTCGGCGGACTGCTGGTGACGCCGTGGATGCTGAAAACGGCCGGCGCGATGCTGTATCTCTACCAGGCGACCGGCGTGCAGCGGTTGGCCCGAGGTAGCGGCTTCCTGAAACTACTGGGCAAGATGGGGCGGATTGAGCACCTGGCCCCGAGAGCGGAGGTCCCGTTCTTCTTCGACAAGGTGGGAAAGACCTACCCCGCCCAGGGCGAGAAGCGATACCGCGTGGCGTTCCTCGCCGGATGCCTGGCGAACTTCACGTCGGCGCGCCTGAACGAGGCGACGGTTCGAGTGCTGCAGGCCAATGGCTGCGACGTGGTGATTCCGAAAGGCCAGACCTGTTGCGGCGCGTTGCACGTGCATTCGGGATTGAAGGACGAGGCGCGGGTGCTGGCCCGCAAAAACATCGACGTCTGCGTCGATGCGGGATACGACGCCGTGATCACCAACGCCGCCGGGTGCGGCTCAACCCTGAAGGAGTACGACGAGTTGCTGGAGCACGACGCAGCTTACTCCGACAAGGCTCGCCGCTTCGTGACCCTGATGAAGGACGTGACTGAGTTTCTGGCGTCGATCGAGATCGTACCTCCGGCGCGGCCGATGACGGTCACGGCGACCTATCAGGACTCGTGCCACCTGGCGCACGGGCAGAAGATTCGCAGTGCGCCGCGGCAGGTTCTGGCCGCGATTCCCGGCCTGGCCTTCAGGGAGTTGCCGCAAGCGGATCTATGCTGCGGCAGCGCGGGGATCTACAACATCGTCCACGACGAGATCGCCGATTCGATTTTGCAGAAGAAGATGGCGCTGGTGAACGGCACAGGCGCCGAAGTGCTGACAACAGCAAATGTGGGCTGCGCGATTCAACTGCAGGCCGGCGTGGGCCGCTACGGGAAGCAGCAGCGCGTGATGCACGTGGTGGAGCTACTTGACGAGGCTTACCGCCGTGGAAAGTCCTGACCCACGCTTCTTGATCCGCGCCTCCACCGCCGATCGCGTGGCAGTGAGCGTAGCGGTGAGCGACTCGCGAGGCAGCGCCGTAACCATCGGCTTGACGATCATACTCACAATCGCGGGGATGCCGCGTGTCAGAGAGACGGCGCGGCACTCCATGTATACGCCACCCTCGCGCTCCTCCAACTGCCAGTAGGTATTCAGCCGCCACAGGAAACCTGCGCCGACGTCGGGCGGCAGAGGCAGCCGCT
>CAYVDY010000497.1:0-5462 GCA_964450255.1 uncultured Candidatus Solibacter sp.
CAGGCCGTGCCTTGCGCCGCTGAGCGGAGGAGCCTATCTCCGACAGACTCCTAGCAACCGCCACCGACTCCGTCACGGTGGAGGGCGAGACGGAGAGCTTCTCGGCGGACTCCTCGGTGGGCGTAACGGTGGAGCACAGTGCACTGGAGAATTTACCCATTAACGGGCGCAGCGTACAGGCATTGCTCACGATGGCTCCAGGCGTGACACCGGGTGTAGGGCCGGGTGGAGAGATCCATTCCAACGGTTTGCGGTCCAATACCAACTACTACATGCTGGACGGCGTGCGCCTGAGCGGCGGCGGTGGCGGGCCCATGGGCGGCGGAGGAATGGGCGGCGGACCTGGAGGGCCCCCAGGCATGGGCGGAGGAGGCGGTGGTGGCGGCGGAGGCTCGCCGCTGAGCACACTGTCGCTGGACTCGCTACAGGAAGTTCGGATCCAAACATCTGTCTTTGCGCCGGAGTTCGGACGCACGCCGGGCGCACAGATCTCCATGACCAGCCGGGGCGGGACGAACGCGTTGCATGGGTCCTTGTTCGAGTACTTCCGCAACCATCATTTGAACGCGAACGACTGGTTCGCGAACGAGGCAGGGATCGCGCGAGGCAGGATGCTGCAGAACCAGTTCGGCGGCACGCTGGGCGGAGCAGTCGTCAAGAGCAGGACGTTCTTCTTCGTGTCCGGAGAAGCGGCTGAGCTGCGCATTCCAAGCACCGTCGTGGCGAGTGTTCCGGACCTGGCATCACGTGCTGCCGCGCCGGCGGCGCTACGCCGCTACCTGCGGGCCTTTCCCACTCCGAACGGCCCGGAGCTCGACGGCGGCGCAGCCCGCTTCAGCGCGGTGGTGACGAATCCGCAATCGAGGCAATCGTATGCGACGAGGGTCGATCATACTCTAGGGCCGAAGGACACTCTGTTTGTCCGCTACGGTTACTCGCCCAGCGATGGAACGCAGCGCGGTTCTGAGTTTGTGTCGCCGAATGTCCGGAGCAGTCAGGAGAGCGCCTCACAGACGGTGACCGGCGCCTGGACGCGCCAGATCCGGCCGTTGGTCACCAATGAACTGCGCGTGAATTTCTCCACGAGCAGCGGGCAATCGTGGGGCGGGATGGACAACTTCGGAGGCGCCGTAGCGCTGACCGAGCAGCAAGTCTTTCCGACGGGCGTAGACGCGACCACCGGCTCGTTCAACCTCAGCATTCTCGGGCTCGCCAGCTACAGTCTGGGCGCGCGCGGCAGCAGCGAGCAGCAGCAGATCAACATCGTGGATGGCCTAAGCCTCACTGCAGATACTCACACCTACAAGCTCGGCGTAGACTTCCTCACGAACAACAACACGATGCACAACGTGCCGTACTCCACGATGGCCACGTTCAACGGTCTCGCGTCGGAGCAGGGCTCGATACTCTCGGGAAACGCGCTGATGGCGTCGGTTTCTTCGTCCCGCGCTGAGGTCTATCCCTCGACAACGAACTACTCCTTTTATGTGCAGGACACGTGGCGTTCCGACAGCCGTCTCACGATCACCTACGGCATGCGCTGGGACATCAATCCGGCCCCGACGGTGTGGAAGGGGCTGCGGCCCTTTGCGATCGCGGCGGCCAACTCCAGCCGTGTCACCCAGGCCGATCCGCTCTACGACACGCGTTGGACAGACCTGTCTCCACGCATCGGCTTCGCCCGCCAGATCGGCGACGTCGAGGGCCGGGAGTATGTGCTGCGGGGCGGGTTCGGGATCTTCCGCGATCCCGGCTACGGCACGAGCATGAGCGCGTTCTCGGGGGCTCCCTATGGCAACATTCGCAGCCTGACTTCGCCGGCATTCCCACTCTCGGCGAGCGACCTCACGCCGCCCGGTCTGGCGATGGCGAAGCCCTATGGCCAGATTGGCGCGGCTGAGCGGTCGCTGCAATCGCCGGCGATATGGCAATGGAACGGCACACTCGAGAAGTCATTTGGTCCGGCGCAGGTTATCAGCGCCGGGTACGCGGGCACCAAAGGCTCGCGACTCCTGCGAACGGAGACGCAGCCCTCGTATTCAGAGGACTACGACATCCTGCGGCTGGCCACCAATGGCGCGGAGTCAAGCTATCACTCATTGCAGGCGCAGTTCCGGCGGAGGTTTGCGCGGGGCCTGCAGACGCAGGCCGGCTACACGTGGTCGCACTCGATCGACAGCGCGTCGAACGACATGGGCATGGGCGGCTTTGCGACGATCTTCGGGAGCGGCGAGCGCGGCAACTCGGATTACGACGTGCGGCACGGCCTGAACGCCAGCGGGTCGTGGCTGGTGCCATCTCCGCGCAATTCGTGGATGTCCGGCCTGCTGAACAACTGGTTCACGGACTTCATGTTTATCGCCCGCACCGGCACGCCATTCGATATTACGGGTGTCAGTTCGGCGCCAAGCACCAGCAGCACGGGCGGCGCCGGGCGCGGACTTTTCGCGCAGGTCCGGCCCGACTACAACGGCCTGCCCGTCTGGATCAGCGACCCCACGGTGCCGGGCGGACGCCGGCTGAACCGCGACGCATTTGAAAGCCCCAGCGGCTATGCCCAAGGCAACCTGGGGCGTAATTCGCTGCGCGGCTCCGGAACATCCCAACTCGATCTTTCGCTGCGGAGGCAGGTCAGTCTCGGAGAGAGGCGGAGCCTGAGCATCTCGCTGCAGGCGTTCAATCTGCTGAACACGCCGAGCTTCGCCAACCCGTCGCGAAACGAAGGGGCGAGCATGACGAGCGCCAACTTCGGCGTCGCGACGCGGTCTCTGGCGCAGGGCGCGGGCACCGTGTACCAGACTGGGGGACCTCGGTCCGTGCAGGCTGCGCTCCGCTTCCAGTTCTAGTTTCAGGGGACTTCATCATGACTATCCATCCATCACTCGCCTTGTGTATCATGCTTTCCCTGGCCTGGCCGGCGACCGCCCAGGAGCCCGGGCAGAAGCCCGCTCCCACGGAGGCGCTTAAGGGTCCCTACGTGCGGAAGTTCTCGCTGGGCGCTAATTTCAATTTCCTGGCGCAGGCGGCGATACCGAGCGCAAGTTTGACTCAGACCGTCGCCAGCGACCTCAGCATCGAATCCTGGACGACATCTCAGCGACGGCCCTTCGGCGGGGGCATCATCTTCCAGACGACGCTTGCGCCGCGCTGGGCACTGGCTAGCGGCGTGTCCTTCCGGTTGCTGGATTTCAGCACGTCCGACATCACCTATGAAGGTGTGGACGACGAAGACACCACGGACGACGACGAGCGTAGGGCCACGCTGAAAGAGACCACCACACGTGCGCGGCTGCTGGATATCCCGATACTGCTGCGCTACTACAACAAGGACCATACGCGCCGCGGGCGCCGGTATTTCTATGAGGGCGGCATGGCCCTGCGCTATGTCCACGGGATCCGTAGTTTCGGCCTGACCACTTCGGAGGCCGGCACCGAAACCTGTTGCGATGAATCGTCGCTGGCGCCATCCCGCCGCGTACTGCCTGGCTTCGTCGTTGGCGCCGGAGTGCAGTTCATCGACGAGTTCGGGATTCGGTTTGTCCCCGAGATCCGCTACACCCACTGGATGGGGCGGACCTTTGACACCATGTCGGCCCGTTCGAGAACCGATCAGCTCGAATTCGGTTTTTCCGTGACTTTCTAGGGAGTGAAGAGCATGAAGATCGCATTGAACCTTACTTTTCTGCTTGGCGTGGCGGCAGCCGCGCAGACTTTGCCGAATCCGTCGTATGTGGTGGAACCGTTACTGGGCGTTGGCCGGAGCGATGGAGGCCTGGCGGCGGAGAGCATCCTGGATGGCGCTTACGGATTGGCTGAGGACCTGGCCGGCAACGTGTACATCTCGGAGTCCAACGCCGGCCTGATCCACCGCGTGAACCCGACTGGTGTGATGGAGCGGTTTGCCGGTACCGGGACCCTGGGTCTTGGCGGATCCGGCAGGGCAGCCCTGCAGACAGACCTGACACGGCCCACCCTGTTGCTGGTCGATAAGGATGGCGGTCTCCTCTTCTATGAGGCGGAGAACTGCCGGATCCGCAAGGTGCTCGCGGACGGAACAGTTGGCGACATCGTGGGCACGGGCCGTTGCGGCGGAGCGATGGGCAGCGGCACACGCGTGCGGAAGGCCCTGGATACGGATCTGACCGAGGTGGGTGGGATGGCGCTGGACTCGCTCGGGCGGCTGGTTTTCAGCCTGCCGGCCGGCCACGATATCCGCCGGCTCGACAGCGATGGCTACATCCGGCCGATCGCGGGGACTGGCGCCGCGGGTTCCACCGGGGACGATGCCGCGGCGGCGCTGGCGACGCTGAATGGTCCTCGCGGGCTGGCTTCGGACCACGGCGGCAATATCTACGTCGCCGACAGCCTCAACTGCCGGGTCCGCAAGATCAACACATCCGGCGTCATCTCCGCCGTGATGGGCGGCGCCAGTTGCGCGGGCACCGGAGCGACGTATGTGGGCAACACCTCGATGCGATTGGAACAGGTGCATGCCATTGCCTTCGATGGCGTGACGAATTCGATCTTCGTTGCGATGCCGAGGGTGTTCCGGGTGTTGCGGCTGGACATCGGCGCATCCAAGGTGGCGCCGTTTTTCGGTAACGGAATGATGGGGGCGGGCGAACTGGCGGGACCAACCACGACGCCGGCCAACGAGCCTAGCGCAATCCTGGCCTCACCCAGGCTCGGTGTGCTGATTGCGGCTGAAAGCTCGTATCAGGTCTTCCAGATAATAGACGGAACACTCCGGCGCTTCGCCGGTAACTGGATCGCCCCCACTCAGACAACCGAGGGCACGGCCGTGCCCGTACTGCGGCCCAAGGGGCTGTTTGTGACGCCGGCGCAGTCCCTGCTGGTCACCGATGGCGGCGCTGGTTACCTGTTGCGCGGCGACACCGGTGGAGGCGTTTCGGTACTGGCCGGAATCCCCTATCCGGCGAGCTATTGGAAAGGTGACTTGGGACCGGCGGAGAATGCGACGCTGGACCGGCCAGAACGGGTAATCCAAACTCCGGCCGGCGTGATCTACCTGACCGATGGGGCGCGCATTCGCAGGATCGGAACGGACGGCAGGATCAGCACAATGGTTACGGGGCTTAAGGGCGCCTCGGGCTTGACGTTGCTGTCGGAGGGCTGGCTACTGTACTCCGAAACCGATGGCCATCAAGTCTCACGCCTCAACCTCAGCACGAGGAAGGCGACGGTGATCGCCGGAACCGGCGCGGCCGGATACAGCGGCGACGGCGGTAACGCGCTGGAGGCAACACTGAACTCACCCGGCGACATTGCCTACGATTCGCAGGGGAACATATTGATCGCCGATCGGGGCCACCGGCGCATCCGGCGACTGCTGGAGACGCATGGCACCATCGTGACTATACCCGGCTCCGGGTCGTCGCTGAGTTACTCCGCCACTACGGGATAGGCTGCGACGACAACGCGGTCCGGTGCGTTGCCCGGTT
>CAYVDY010000498.1:0-5461 GCA_964450255.1 uncultured Candidatus Solibacter sp.
CACACTCTGGACCGCCTGAAACGGTACGGGGTTCAGGCGCGCGGGAAGGCCCAGAAACAAGGGAAGCCTGGGCAGGGTGAAGGCCGGGAGGGGCGCGGGAAGCCGGAGCAGGCGCAGAACCAGCTCCTGACGATGAGGGGCCAGATGCGCGCGATGCCGGGCGGGCAGCAAGGCCAGGGCCAGCAGCAGGGGCAGGGTCAAGGTCAACAGCAGGGGCAGGGTCAAGGACAACAGCAAGGGCAAGGACAACAGCAAGGGCAAGGACAGCAGCAGGGTCAGGGTCAAGGTCAACAGCAGGGCCAGCGCTCTGGCTCACGTAGCCGCGGTGAGGCCAACGCTATGAACGACGGATCGCAGCAGTGGGGCGACGGGATGGTCCAATCTGTATACGACGACACAATGCGCCAACTACGCCAACTGCGCTTCGGCGAGAATACGGATGCCGAAACCAAGGCCGAACTGGATCGCCTGATTCGCGAGATGCAGCGCCTGGACCCTCGGAAGTTCCCAGGCAACCCGGCGCTTCTCGGTAGGATTGATGCCGAGCTGTTACCTCAGATTGAACAGCTCGAATTGCAGCTTCGCCGAAAACTCGATAACACCGGACCGGCTGGAAGTCAGATCCGGAGCGGATCTCAGGCCAGCGCGCCCGCGGGCTACGGTGATGCGGTGGCGGATTACTTCCGGCGGCTCAGCAAAGGGAAGTAATCAGGGCAGGTAAGGAAGACCGAACGCACTGGAAACCCGGGCGTCCATCTCGAGCACGATGCCCAACGGGGAAGTCCCCTGGGGTGGTGCGGAGATCGAGATCTGAACGATATGCGTGCCGGGTTGCTGCGGATTGGCGATGACACTCTGGATGGAGTGGTCGGCGCCGGCTGATGTCACGCGCAGTCTCGACGTCTCTGGGATCATGTTGCTTTCCAACAGACCAGCGACGACCAGTTGAATGCTGTCGCCCGGACGAACCGGATTGGCGGAAGTGATGGCCGTGCCGCTAACAGTCTGTGCGCCCAGAATGATCGGGGGCGGCATATCGACAACGATCACAGCCGGCAATGCGCTGACGCCGTCCACATAGGTCTGCATGATCGCTGGCCCCGGGGCCATTCCGGTAGGGAGTTGTATGGTCAGTTGACCGTTTTGATATCCAATGATCTGCGCAGTACGGTCTGCAATGGAGACGCTGAAGCTGGAAGGCTGCAAATTCGGCGGCGCGTTCACAACGGGGAGTGTGAGGACTCCGCCAGCGTAGATGGCGCCCTTCGGTAGTTGAGACAGCGCCAGATAGACGGGCCGAGCATTCGGCAGCACCTGGAATCCCGCGGCCGAGGTATTGACCAGAAGACCTTGGCTGATCGTGAGGTTCAGCGGACCGGCCTGAGCTTGAGGCGAAATCAGGACTTGGGCCAGTGCGCGATTTGGTGAGATCCGCCAGATCTGCCGGACGCTGATGTCGCTGGAACCGAAATTCAGCGACGGCGCCCAGGCATCGAAGTTGGCGCCGCTGATCTCGATGACAGTCTCCACACCAGCTGACAGGGTGTTGGGTGAGATCGAGAACTGCGGATTCTCCGCGGAATCGTAGACGTGGACTGGAGTCGAACTGCCCTGCAGAAAGAGGTTGCTCTGGCCATCGGTGTTGTAAGCGGTCAACACGCCACGGTGACCTGGCGCGGCGGGCGGCAATGCCACCGTGAGCTGGCCGTCCTGGGCTGACACGATCCGCGCCGCGGCGCCGTCCATCCACACCTGCGTTGCCGCGCTGAGATTGCTGCCCGAGAGAGTCAGGGTGCGGTCCGGGTTCTGCATGACGTTCTGGAGCGATGGCGGAGTCTTGGCGACCACAGTGAGCGCCGAGGGCAGCAGGTAACTCTCATTGTTCACCGTGAACAGCATGTGACGGGGACCGGTGGCCGAGAACGGAGAAAGACCGATATCCACGGCGAGATAACCGGCACTGTAAGCGCGAATGCCGTTGGGTAGGACGGATTCGGTATCGCCCGCCACCCGGATGCTCAGTCCTGCCGACGGAGCAGTGAGGCTGTATCCTGTGAGCACGGCTGTAGCCCGCGCGGCGCCAAGTACGAACGTCGCTGGCTTTACGGCCTCCTGCGCGTAGAAGGAGTACGTTTGGGCGCTGTGGACATTGACGGCGCTCCGGCGATTGCCCGAAAAATCGATGCCGGCAGTCGTCTGACCGGCGATCACGTTAACCGAGGTCTGCGGTGCAGCCGTACCGGGATAGAAGACGAGATCGAACGCCGGCCCGGGGCTCAGGCTGCCGGCGGGGTCGGCGGGTAGTTCGAGGTTGACGGGTTGGGGCTCACCCGGCAGAGACGGCGGCAACGGGTGCGCGTAGATGTAATAAAGACCGGGGGAGAGGCCCTGCAGCGTGTAGGTGCCATCTGGATGGGTCAGCGTACTCACCGCCGCGCGACTCGGTGAAATCGCCACCACGGAAGCCAGGTTGACCGGCGCACCGGCCACGGTGACACGGCCGCTGACCGTGCCGGTCTGCCCCAGGAAACCTGCCGTGGGGTAGAGGATGGAGATGCCCGCTATGTCGTCGTCGGCGAGGGGCTTGGCCTTCGAGGTGGCGCGCGTGATCTCCGTGGACATCACTCCGGACGACCACGAGTGTTGCAACCCGAGAGTGTGCCCGAATTCATGGACCATCGTGAGGAAAAGTCGCTCCGAATAGGACGGACGGGTACTGAGATTGCGGGGCAGCCGAAGCAACGACTTCGCGATGGGAGTAAAGGTCCCGTTGGAAGACGCGACCGGATCAAGCCGGGCGACCGGACCACCCTGCGCGAGGACTCCAGGAGGTAACTCGTCAGTGAACTCCACCTCGATCCAAGGCGTATTCATCGTGGCGCCAGGCGTGTGAATGCCACCAAAACCGATCCGCAGGTCCGAGCTTCCCACGCTATTCCAAACGCGGGCGGCCGCGCGAAGCTGGCTGAGCAGAGCGGGGAAGCTGTCACCAGGCGCCAATTGAGTGGGCCCCTGCTCGGAAACAAAGAACGAAACCGTCTTGTTGGGCAATGCACTGACATCGAAACGGTCAAACACCGGCACATAGGGTGCGTTTCGAGTCTGGTAGCGCGTGAAGTGATAATAGGCCGGCGCCAGGCTTGAGGCAAATACCAGCAAGGCGAGCAGGCGGCGCGTCACTTGCGGACCTCCGCGGCGGCGGCGGCCGACGTGCGCAGACGGTTCAGAGTCAATTTCAAACCCTGATCGTTTACCTGCTTGCCGGAAGCATCCAAAACCTCAGCTTCCAGGGGGCCGCGCGAAAGGATGGTCTCTCCCGTGACACTGGCCTTGACATCGAACACGCCCTGCCCAAGTCCGACCACCTGGGGAATGCCCTTCGGGCTCGTCCACAGGAACACGACGTACTCAGAACCGCGGATCATCTGTGGCGTGCCCGCGAAGCTCTGGCGGTAGCCGCCGATGGTGCCGCCGGGGAGATAGACTTCCGTACCGGCCGTGCCCGTGCTGCCTTTGAGGCGCTCGGTGACTTGAAGCCGGTACACCGTATACACAATATTGCCGCGTTGAACAGTCGATGAATCCAGTACCTTGCCACGAACGATGGAAGTCGACCGCTGAATCATCTCGTCGAGGGTAAGCCGTTCCAGCGTCGTGGCCATGGCGGAACACGCCAAGCTGACGGCTAAAACGAATTGGACGAGTGACCTCATGGGATTCCATTGATGGTACAGCACGTGATTCGCCAACTTTCCTCGTTGTAGAATCAATTACTTACGGTCTGGTTCGCCGCTACGGTTGAGTCGGGATGACACATCGCTGCTGCCCAGTGTCCCACTCAGCCAAGATCCCGCACAATCAGGACCGGCACGCCGATTGCATGACGTACTTCATTAATTGTCGCCCCGAACACGATGTCTTTCAAGCCCTTATGCCCGTGCGCCCCCATGACGAGCAGGTCCGGTTGGATTTTGCGGGCGTGACTGATGATAGCGGCCGTCGGGTCGCTGGCATAAGCGATCGTAATCTCCGCAGTGAGCCCCAGCCGGTTGAGCGAGGCGATCAATTGCTGGAAGTAGAGCTCGCCCTCCGCGATCTCCGCAGTTTGCGCCATTTCGCCATGAATCAGGCTGGCCACTCCCTCTTCGACGTGGAGAAGATGAATCACGGCCTGGTATGGCTTGGCGAGACCTGCCGCGTGGGCCAGTGCGATGCGATCGAGTGGAGAGTGGTCAAGCGGGACAAGGATATTCCGGTATTCAGGGGTGCGAACGAGATCGATCGCCGTTTCGGGGACCGCGAGGGCGGCGGTACGTCGGCCGAGAGGAGCGAGGGAGACCCATCCGAGGAGTCCCAGCAAACTCATGGCGAGAGGCACGGCAATGGCTGCATGCCATCCGCTGAGCTCGTTGTAGGCGAGCCAGAGATTGAGAAACACAATGACGAAGGCCACAGCCCAGGCCAGAATGCGCACCCACAGGCGGCTGACGAAGCTCCCCATGCGGCCCGGATCTGAGGTGAAGCGGATCAGCGGAATCACGGCGAACGGCAGTTGCAGGCTCAAGACAACCTGACTCAGGATGAGAAGCTTGTAGGCTCCTTTTTCACCGGTGACATAGATCACGATGGCGGCGGGTATGACGGCCAGGGAGCGCGTGATGAACCGCCGAAGCCACGGCCTCATCCGAAAGCTGAGGAAGCCTTCCATGACAATCTGGCCGGCCATTGTGCCGGTGATGGTGGAGGCTTGACCGGCACAGATGAGCGCGACGGCGAAGACAACGCTGGCGACGCTGGTGCCCAGAAGCGGAGCAAGTAGATGATGAGCCTGCTGAATCTCCGTGACCTCGATGCCATTGGCGAAGAATGTGGCGGCGGCCAGAATCAGGATTGCTGCGTTGACTAGCAGCGCTCCATTCAAAGCAATGAAAGAGTCAATGAGATTGAAGCGGCAGGCAGCGCGTTTGGAGTCTGTGTCTGCGCCGATGCTCCGGGTCTGGACGAGCGACGAATGCAGATAGAGGTTGTGCGGCATCACCGTGGCGCCAAGAATGCCGATCGCGACGTAAAGACTCTGGCTGTTGAGTTGGGGGATCAGCCCTCGTGCAACCGCCTGGAAATCGGGCTTGGCCAAAAAGATCTCCACGAAGAAGCAGCCGGCGATGATCGAAACGAAGCCGAGGATGATGGTCTCCAGGGCGCGAATACCGTAGCGATTGAACCACAGGACCAGCAAGGTATCGCCGGCGGAGAGCAGAACGCCCCAGATGAGCGGCAGGCCAAAGAGTAGATTGATGCCGATGGCGGCGCCGAGCAACTCAGCGAGGTCGCAGGCGGCGATGGCGATCTCACAGCGGATACACAGCGCCCAGGCGACTGGACGCGGGTACGACTCACGGCAGGGTTGGGCCAGGGCGCGCCCCGTGACGATGCCAAGGCTGGCCGAGAGGGTCTGCAGCAG
>CAYVDY010000499.1:0-5459 GCA_964450255.1 uncultured Candidatus Solibacter sp.
ATATCGCCAAACGAAATCACGCCCAGATTCTCTCGACCGACGACCATCGCAAGACCGCCGAACTCCAGTTCCCTAACGGGGTTCTGTGCGAGATCGCCATGGCGCGGCAGGAGAAGTACGGCAAAGCCGGCGCCCGCCCGCAGGTCAGCGCCGCGACCATTCACGAGGATCTGCGCGGCCGCGATTTTACCATCAACGCCATCGCGCTTTCGCTGAACCGCGCCTCGCGCGGGCTGATGGTGGATCCCACCAACGGCGCCTCCGACCTGGAGCGCAAGGAACTGCGCGCGATATCCAACTACTCGCTCTACGACGACCCGATCCGCATCCTGCGGCTGATCCGGTTTAAGGCGCGCATGGGATTCGAGGTGCACGAGCGGACGATGCAGCAGTTCCACAATGCCCGCGAAGCCGGCATGGAGAAGTACATCCCGGCGCGGGCGCTGTTTACCGAACTGCGGCATCTGGCCCTGGAGCCGTCGCCCTCGGACGTTCTGAAGGCTTTGGAAGAATTCAAGTTACTGCAGCTTTTCTCGCCGGGTCTGACCGGGCCCAAGCTGAATCCCGGTGCGTTTGCCAAACTCGCCAAGGCCAAGGGGATGATCCCCTTCGGCGCGCCGTTCGCCGTGGACTGGTATGCGCTGAACATGTTCTGCCTGACGCAACTCCTGACGCCCAAGGAGAAGGCCGCACTCCTGGAAAACACGAAGATGACGAAGGAGGAGGCCGAGCCGTGGCAGAAGCTGGAGGGCCGCATCAAGAAGCTGGAGGTGCTGCTGAAATCCGCCAAGCTCTCCAAGGCTTCGCAGACGTACGATGCGCTGAAGAAGATCCCCGGCGAAGAGATCCTGCTGCTGTTCCTGAAATCCGGCGAGCGCCTGGTGCAGGACCGCCTGAAGAACTACTTCACCAAGTACATGCCGACCGCGATGGAAGTGACCGACGAAGAGGTGACAGAGGCCAGCGGGTTCACACCGGACCAGCCGAAGTTCGCCAAGGCGCGCGATGAGCGCATTGCCGCCAGGCTCGACGGCCGGGTTCGCAAGCCGGTTCCTCCGCCGGAGCCGGAGCCGCCTCCTCCGCCGCCGCCGGGCCGTGGTATGTTGGGCCGAGGAAGGTTCCGCTAATTGAGCTGGGTCAGATTGATTGTGCCAGTACTGGTGTTCGCTGGAACGCTTAGTGCGCAGGATCCATCTGCGTCCCGCGAAGAAGAACTCGCACGGGAACAGCGTGAGAAGGCCGCCCACGTGGCGCCGCCCACCCTCACCCGCGACGAGGAAATCTTCAACCGTTACGTTTCGAAGCCGCTGGCCGGTCTCTTCACTCCGAAGGTCGGCTGGACTGCGCGTCTGGGCGGTTTGATGTCGGGGTCCGGTTTCGGCCTGGGTCCGCTCTACTCTCGTCCGGATCTTCTCGGCGAGAAGTTGGATTTCAAGTTCTCGCTGGCCGGCAGCTTCAATCAATACTGGGCCAGTGCTGTGCAGCTCTCCCTGCCCCATCTTGCCGGCGACCGCGTGCGGGCCGATTTCTACGCCCGACACTCCGACGCCATCTCGATCGACTACTACGGCTCCGGGCCGAATTCGCGTAAAGGCGACCGTTCGAACTACCGCCAGGAAGATACTTCGTTCGATGGACGAGTCTCGTGGCGGCCCGATCGCCGGCATACGAGCATTGGCTTCTACAGCGGACTGCTCGGCGTCAATGTCGGACCCGGCACCTCAGGGGATTCGCCCTCCACGGAGAAGCTGTTCAACCCCTCGCAGGCCCCGGGCGTCAATCAGCAGACCAATTTCTTCCGCTACGGCCCATACGTCGAGTACAACAACCTGGACAAGCCCGGCGACCCGCACAGAGGCGGCAACTACGAAGCGCGGCTGATTTTCTACGACGACGCCGATGTGAACCGCTACGCCTTCCGCCGCTTCGACGGTTGGACCGAGCATTACATCCCGTTCTTCAACGAAAAGCGGGTGATCGCCCTGCACGCCTCCACCAGTCTCAGTTGGACTAAGCCCGGCCAGGTGGTGCCGTTCTATCTCCAACCCACGCTGGGCGATTCGCACGATCTGCGCGGCTACGCACGATTCCGCTTCCGCGATAACAACAGCCTGGCGCTCTCCAGCGAGTACCGCTGGGAGGTCATGCCGGGCTTTGACATGGCCTTGTTTGCCGACGCCGGCCGGGTCTTCGAGAAGCCCGGCAATCTTAGCCTGAACAATCTTCGCTACTCGGGCGGTTTCGGGTTCCGTTTCAAAACCCGCGATGCCGTTGTCATGCGGATTGATACGGGCTTCAGCCGTGAAGGGTTCTCCTTATGGTTCAAATTCAGCGACGTCTTCTCACGCGATCTCTTCCGCTATATGTTCTAGCGGTGACGGCGCTCGCGCAGGCGCCGCACTTCTACCCGGACGATCCCATCGCCCGCGCTCCGCGACCGCTGCCGGCGCCGAATGTCGCGCCACAGAACCCGGATGATTTCTTCGACTTCATCTGGCAGTCGGCGCGCCCGCCGCTGCCGGCGCCGAAAGCCTCGCGCGGCATCAACACAATCGGCGAGGTGCTCGACAGCGAGTGGTTCACCAACCGCCACGCCCGCGTTCGCATGACGCCCGAGGAGTTGAAGCGCGGGCCGGGCGATGGCCGGCCACCGGTTCCGCCGTTTGAGGTCGTCGGAGCGAAGACCGACGGCATCACCCCGGGTTTCCGCATGACCGACGCAAAGGGCAACCTCTACTTCGTCAAGCCCGATCCTCGCGGCCGCGTCGAACTGGCTACTTCTGTCGAGGTGATCGGCTCGCGGTTCTTCCACGCGCTCGGCTACAACACAACCGAAAACTACATACTGAACCTGAAGGACAGCGACATCAGCATCAGCCCGAAGGCGACCGTCAGCGGCGTCAACGGCAAGCCCCGGAAGATGCGCAACAGCGACATCGAACTGATCCGGCTGCGCATGGCGCGCAACGCGGACGGCAGCGTGCGCGTGGTGGCCAGCCTAGCCGCGCCCGGCAAACCGCTCGGCCCGTTTCTGTATGAGCGGACTCGCGCCGACGATCCCAATGACGTGATCCCGCACGAGGAGCGCCGGGACCTGCGGGGCCTGCGTGTGTTCTGCGCGTGGCTGAATCACACGGACGCCAAGGCGCGAAACTCGCTGGACGTCCTGGTGGAAGAGAACGGCGTGCCTTACGTGAAGCACTTCCTTCTCGACTTCGGGTCAATCCTCGGCTCCGATAGCGACATGCGGAAGGACGCACGGTTCGGAAACGAGCACATCGTCCCGCGGCCTTACAGCAATGTGCCGAAGAAGATGGGGCAGTTGGGCTTTGCGCCCGAACCCTGGGAGACGGCCCGTTTCCCGAAGGACCGCGCCGTTGGACGCATTGAATCCAAGGTGTTCGATCCCGAAAAGTGGCTTTCAAACTACCCGAATCCAGCATTCGCGCAGATGCGGCTGGACGACGCGTATTGGGCGGCCAAGCAGGTGATGGCGTTCACAGACGCCGACATCCGGGCACTGGTCGAAACGGGCCAGTACAGCAAGCCGGAGACGGTGGAGTATCTGACGCGCACACTGGCGGAGCGCCGCGACAAGATCGGCCGGGCGTACTTCAACAAGGTTCTGGCGATCGACAATTTCCGCATGGAAGGCGGCACGCTGCGGTTCGACGATCTGGCCGTGAAACACGGCTTCAGCGCACCCCGCGAGTTTTTCCAGACCATGGCGGGCGAGTCCGGCTACCAGGTGCACCGAGTATTCGAAAAGAGCAAACCTGAGAAGTTTGTAACAGTTTATGTGATCGGGACGAAAGTGGCAGGCATCCAACGGGGATGGTAATGCGCTTTCTCGGTTGCTTGATTATCCTGACATCGGCCGCGCCGGCGCAGAGCTTCGTGCGTAACTACGCGAAGGATTTCGCCCAGGATCAGAAGCGCATCTGGACCTCTCCGTTCCACATGAACAAGCGGCAGTTCTGGACGCTGGCCGTTCCGCTGGTGGGCGGCACCGTGGCGCTGAAATCGGTGGACCGCAGCCTGCTGAATGCGATGCCAAACTCACCGGACCAGATCATGTGGAGCAAGCGCGTCTCCAACATCGGCACGGCATGGGGCATGGGCATCGCCCTTGGCGCTACAACCGGCTATGGGGCCGCCACCAATAGCCCGAAGGCGAGAGAGATGGGCCGCAACGGCCTGCTGGCGCTCGGGGATTCTCTGGCTGTGAGCTATGCACTCAAGCTGGCAACGTGGCGTGAGCGCCCGGACGCACCGAACTCGCGCGGCAGCTTCTGGAGCGGAGGAGACGGATTCCCTTCCGGCCACGCCATGACGTCGTTTGCGGTAGCCACGGCCGTGGCACGCCACCCCCGCTGTCCGAAGTGGTTGGGCATCACGCTGTACGCCACCGCGGCAGCCATCACTCTTTCGCGGGTCTCCGGCAACCGCCACTACCCGGCGGACGTGTACTTTGGGGCATTCTCTGGCGTGCTGATCGGCAACATGGTTGCCAACACGCGGCGCTGAATTAATTCTGCGAGTCCCGGTCGATTTGCTGTAGTATAGCGAGAACCGCTGATCAGGCGGAAAAGCTTCCGCCGCAGACGAATCTCCTCCTCGGCTGCGGCGGAGTTTGTTGTTTAGGCCCGGTCCTCAATCATCGCGGCGGAGCGCTTAGGTACCACACGGTAGCGCCGCGGCCTGGCCGGGCTCCCGCCCGAGAACGCATCCTCGATAACAGCCGCCTGTTCCTGCGCGTGCCGCTTGGCCGAACCCGCTGACGGCGCCGCCGCCTCTGGCCGGCCCGCATAGCGCAGAGACCGCCGCGTGTTGGCCAGCATCGGCTCCAGTTTGTCGCGCACGAACAGGAACGGCCCCTGGTTGCGCGGCTCCTCCTGCACCCACACGATTTCCGCCGTGGACGGATAACGCCACAGCACGTTCTCGATCTCTTCCGCCGGCCATGGGTACATCTGCTCCAGCCGGATGATGGCGGCGTTGGTGGCCTCGCGCTTCTCACGCTCCGCCAGCAACTCGTAGTAGATCTTCCCGGAGCAGAACATCACCTTGGCCACGCGATCCGGCGCGGCCGTGCCCGTGTCGCCGATCACCGGCTCAAAGTGCCCGTTCGTGAAGTCGGCCAGCGTGCTGACCACCTTGGGATGGCGCAGCAGGCTCTTCGGCGTGAAGATGACCAGCGGCTTACGCAGGCCTCGGCGGTCCGTACCGCCATACATCTGGCGCCGCAGCAGATGGAAATACTGCGCCGGCGTCGTCACGTTGCACACCTGGATATTCTCTTCGGCGCACAGTTGCAGGAACCGCTCGATGCGCGCGCTGGAATGCTCCGGACCCTGCCCCTCGTAACCATGCGGCAGCAACAGCACCAGGCCGCTCGGCTGGCCCCACTTGGCTTCGCAGCAGACGATGAACTGATCGATCATAATCTGCGCCCCGTT
>CAYVDY010000500.1:0-5455 GCA_964450255.1 uncultured Candidatus Solibacter sp.
GGGGGCTGAGATCAAGGGGAGGGAGGCGCTGAACCGGATGGTGCAGGGGCGCACGTCGATCATCATCGCGCACCGCCTTTCCACGATTCAGAGGGCGGACCGCATTCTTGTGTTGCACAAGGGCAAGCTCCGGGAGATGGGCAGCCACCAGGAGCTATTGGCGGCGCGCGGGATCTACTACAAGCTGTATCAACTGCAGTACAAGGATCAGGAAATCCGGCGCTGATAGCGCCGCCATGATTCCAGCGTCTGCGCCGGCATGGCGCGCAAGTCCATTGCCATGGGGTAGAACGCGGCGTGGCCATCGCTGACAGCTGGGCCCAGTTCAAGAAATCCCAGGCGGCGGTACATCTTCACCTGCGACGTCACGCCGGAGATGATCAGCGTGCGGTATCCGCGCTCCGTAGCATCTTCGAACACACCGGCCAGCAGGCCCGCCAACACCAGACGGCTGCGATGTTCCGGCTCCAGGGCGAGAAGGCGGACCTCCAGCAGAGGAGGCGGCAGGCCAGCGAGAATCGCGGGATCTGCCAGACGTTTGACGACGGACCAGGGCGGATCGTCGTGAACGCAAATCATCCCGACCACGAGTTCGTCATGTAGGGCGAGAAGGTAGCGGCTGCGGGCTTCGAACGGATCAGCCAGGAGGCCATCCGGCCGGATCTCGTGCTGGCCAAGTTCCTCCGAGAATATCCGGTGGTTCAGACGACGGATCTGCTGGAAATCGTCGGAGGTCTCGGCGGGGCGAAACGAATAGCTCATTGGTGCGCAAGGAGGGCGTCTGCCAGACGCTGGTTCTGTCCGGCGTCCTTGACAGTCACCCGGAGGTAGCGGCCCGCCAGAGGGCCATCCGGGAACTCGCGTACGAAGATCTGACGATGGCGGAGGGCAGCGGCCAGGGCTGCGGGATCGGGCGGCTCGATCAGGAAGAAGTTAACGCTGGACTCGATCGGCTTCACGTCAGCGAGCCCTGCCTGCAGTCCGGTGCGCAACTGATGGGTCTCATCGTACTTCCCCAGGTACCAGGAAGGGTCGCGCAGGGCCTCCATTGCGGCTGCCTGCGCCAACAGGCCGACGGGCCAGGGCGGAAGCCACAGACTCAGCTGAGCCGCCCGGAGGGCATCTGTGACGAGATAGGCGACACGCGCACCACTGAGTGCGTACACCTTGGACATGGACTTGATGACAATGAGGTTCGGGCGCCGGGCTGCCTCGGACTCCAGGGACTCGGCTGCGCCGGCGAAGTCCAGGTAGGCTTCATCGATAATCGTGAGGATGTTCTCGGGGAGTTGGTCGAGCAAGTGGATGACCTGATCGCGAGGCCACAGGCGGCCTGTGGGGTTGTTCGGGTTGACCAGGAGGAGGACCTCTGGCTGGACGCGGCGTACGTCCGCCAGCAGCGCGTCTCCATCCACGGCGAAGCCATTGTCGGCATGCAACTCGTGGTGGTGGACTCTTCCGTTGAGCAGTGACTCGACGATGTGTTCGTACTCGCTGTACATCGGCGCGAGAGCCAACGCTGTGAGGCCCGGCCGGAGCAACCGAGGCAGACACGTGAATAGCAGCGATGACGAGCCTGAGCCCGGCAGGATACACTCTTCCGGCACACCGCGCCGTGCTGCGATTTCGGCGACGAAACCCTCGGCGTGGTTTGGCGGCGAGGTGCGCAGAAGGAACGGCAAGTTCTCGCGAAGAGCCGCGATGACGCGCGGCGAAGGGTCAAACCACGCGTCCAGCACATCGGCGCTGAGTACCTGGGAGGCGCGCTCCAGGTGGCGGAGATCGACTCCAATGGCCTCGAAAAACGCACCGCCATGATATGCCTGGCTCATTCGCCGTTACCCGCCTCACGGGCAGCACGCTTCACGTCAACGCGAGATAGAACAATTAGGCCCATGACGAAGAAGATGATCAACGAGAGGATCGCGATCTGATAGTTGCCTGTAAATTGCAGCATCAGGCCAAACAGGAGCGGGGCGAGCCAACTGGTGCCCTTGTCGCTGATCTCATAGAGGGAGAAGTACTCGGCCTCTTTGCCCTTGGGAATCATGATCGAGTAGAGCGAGCGGCTGAGCGCCTGGCTGCCGCCCATGACGATGGCCACGAGGGCCGCGGCGACAAAGTAGTGCGCCGTGGTCTGCACTAGGAAAACACCGCACATCAGCAGGGTCCAGATCGCGAGACTGAGCATGACTGCACGGTAGGCAGTCATCCACTTGGCTAAGTAGTTGAAGAGTATCGCGCCGCCGAACGCCACAAACTGAACCATGAGAATGGCGAGAGTGAGCGACTCCATGGGGATCTTGAGGTAGTCCGACCCATATTGGCCGGCCAGGGTAATGACGGCCTGAATGGCGTCGTTGTAGATCAGGTAAGCGATCAGGAAGGTGAGCGTCTGCGGATAGTGGCCCATTCCGCGGAGGGTATGGAAAATCTGAGTGAAGCCCTTGGCGATAACGTTCTCACCCGGGGCGGCCATGCGCTGCGGCGGGCGGTTGCGCAGTCCCACCATCGGGATGATGGCGAAGAAGGCCCACCATGCGCCGGCCGAACCGAGACTGATGCGCACCGCCATTTCATCGGAAATGCCCAACTGTTGCGCATTCTTGTAGAGGAGCAGATTCAGGCCGAGCATGATGCCACCGCCAAGGTAGCCGATGCCCCAGCCAGTGGATGAGACTGAATCGCGCTCCTCGTCCGGTGCGATGTCGTTCAGGAAGCTGTTGTAGACCACAACTGCGGCGCCAAAGGCGAGATTGGAGATCAGGAACAGCGCTCCACCTAGCAGATAAAGGCCGTCCTGGAGGGCGAACATGGCGATAGTGGCGCCGGCTCCGAGGTAGGAAAGCACGCCGAGCAGTCGTTTCTTGTTCGGACTGTAATCGGCGACAGCGCCCAGCATGGGCAGGAAGATAACCTGCGAAAGAACGGAGATGGAAATCAGGTAGCTCCAATAGCTTCGCGGATCCACCTCGATGCCGAGGGGGTAGATGTGGCCGCCTGCGTCGGCGGCGCTCTTGGCGAGGGCTGTCAGGTAGGGGCCAAGGAATAGTGTGACGACGGTGGAAGCGAACGCGGAGTTCGCGAAGTCGTACATGTACCAGGCGCGCTGTTCGCGGCGGCTATACGGAATCTTAATCGGTTGCTCTGGCAATTTGCTCCTCCGCAAGCCGGCTGATCTGGGGGTAGTCTTTCTTTCCGGTGCCGAGCAGCGGGATCTTGTCCATGAGCAGGATGCGGCGCGGAATCGCCAGTTCCGGCGCTCCGAGTTCGCGCGCGGCATGCTGAAGCTGGTCGCGTTTCAACTTGGCGTCCTGCGTGCAGATGATGATCATTTCGCCGCGCCCGGCGTCGGGGCGAGTGATGGCGGCGTGAACGGAGTGCGGCGACGCGGTTTCGGCGATGCGTTCGACTACCTCCAGCGAGACCATCTCGCCGGCCACCTTGGCAAAGCGCTTGACGCGTCCAAGGAGTTGAAGGAAACCGTCTTCGTCGAACTTGGCGAGATCGCCGGTGGAGTACCAGCCCTCGCCGAACAGGGACGAGGGTTTTTCCAGCACGCGCGGATTGGATTCGCGCCAGTAGCCGAGCATCATGTTCGGACCCTTCAGGTGCAGCAGTCCGCCCTCGTCGATGCCGGGAACCGGCTCCAGCCGGTATTCCATGCCCGGCAGAAGTTCACCCACCGTGCCGTCCTTGCAGCGCATGGCGTTGTTGACTGCGATGACGGGGGAACACTCCGTGGCGCCGTAGCCTTCCATCAGGCGAACGCCGAACTTGCTGATGTAGAGATCGCGAACCTCGGCGCTGAGCTTCTCCGCGCCCGCCAGCAGGAGCCTGGCTTTGCGGAAGTCGTACGGGTGGGCGCGCTTGGCGTAGTGCTTCATGAACGTCGGCGTGGCGAACATGATGGTGGCATCGCGGTCGTAGAAGAGCTCCGGCACGATGCTGTAGTGCAGGGGCGAGGGGTAGAGGAAGAGGCGGATGCCGTTGAGGATCGGCAGCATGAATCCGGCGGTGAGGCCGAAGCTATGAAAGACCGGCATGGCGGAGAGGATCTTGTCGGCAGGCGACGCATCCACGACGGTGAGAGCCTGATCGACGTTGGCGAGGATCGATCCGTGGCTGAGCACCACCCCTTTGGGCTTTCCCTCGGAGCCGGAGGTGAAGAGCACGACAGCGATGTCCTGAGGCGTGCTGCGGAGCGTGGCGGCGCGCGGATTATGGATGGCGTACAACATCAGCCAGAGCTTGTCGCCGAGAGTGAAGCGCGGGCGGAGGTCTTCCAGGCAGACCACGTTGACGCCCTGGAGTTTCTCGACCAGGTGAGTCAGCTTGCCTTTTTCGAGGAAAGCGCGCGAGGTGAGGATAGTCTTAATCTGCGCTGCCTTGATGGCACTCTGCAGGCCATCGACGCCGGCGGTGAAATTGAGCATGGCCGGAACGCGCCGCACGCCGAAAAGCCCGAGGGTGAGCGAGAGCGTGGCTGCGGCGTTGGGCATGAGGACGCCCACCACTTCGTTTTCGGCAGTCAGCTTGCAGACGAGCCGGCCGAGAGCGAGCGAGGCTTTGAGGATTGATCCGTAGGTCTGTTCCACCCCGGTGACGTCCTCCACCATCAGGCGTTTCCGGCCGTGCGTTTCGATGGCTTCGAGGAAAGCGTCGTGCAGGGAGTGCTTGGGCCGGGCCGCGAACCAGCAGCGCTGCAGCAGGCGGCGCATCTCTTCACCGGCCTTCCGCCGGCGGATCTTGCCCGAGGTGCCTTCCGGCATGGGGATGGGCTCGCAGGGAAAGAACGTGACGCGAATCTTGGGAAACATCGCGAGCGGGTATCCGTTGCCCATGCGGCTGAAGCCCTTGGCGCGAACGGCGCCGTCGATGATGATGGGCGCCACCATGCAGCCGGTCTTGGCAGCGATGAAGGCAGGGCCGTCGTAGACCTTCATGAGGGTGCCGGTGACAGTGACGCGGCCCTCCGGGAAAATGACCACTGGGCGACCGGACTCGATCACGTCAATCGTGGACTTCAAGGCAAACGGGTTGGTGGTGTCGATGACGATGTGGTCGACATGCTTGAGGATGAGTTTAAAAAGGGTTTGCCGCAGAACCTGGGTATGTACGACCCAGAGCGCGTTGTCGGGAAGGCAGGCCCCGAGGATTGCTGCGTCGAGGAAGGACTGGGGATTGGCGATAACCAGCGTTTTGGGGGCGGCAGGCAGCGAGCCGCGAACATCGACGCGGTAGAAGAGCTGCAGCAGCCCGCGAATCAGGAGTTTGAACATGATGGCGTGCGCCCCGGAATGGACTGAAGGGGCAATAGAAGTCAGTGTACGACGAAGCGGCCGCCTAAGTTTGACAAGGAGGGGTGCAGGTTGCTAAAAAGGAGGGGTACCACTGCTCCTCAGTAGCTCAATGGTAGAGCATTCGGCTGTTAACCGAAGGGTTGTAGGTTCGA
>CAYVDY010000501.1:0-5453 GCA_964450255.1 uncultured Candidatus Solibacter sp.
ATCTACGCCTCCGACGGCGCCACCCTGATCGACACCATCACCTTCGGCCCGCAGACCGCCGACGTCAGCTACGGCCGCGCCCCGGACGGCGGCGCGGTGTGGAAACTCCTCAGCGCCCCCACCCCCGGCGCCGCCAATCCTAATTCGGGGACGGTCTACTCAATTCCCAATTAGGGCTCCCGCCGCGCCGGCCAAACCAGCGCTCTACGGGCGCGCCACGGCAGTGACCGTGAACGTCAGCGGCGGTACGTGGCCGAACTGTACCCGGAAGCTGTTGACGCCGGGCGCTGGGCCGAGCGTCACCGGAATGCGGATTGCGCCGAATGAGCCGGGAACGGGCGAAGGCGTGCCGATGCGGCCGCCGCCGCTAACGACGGTTCCCTGGAACTGGAGTTCAGCGGGATCCTGGATTGCGAGTCCGATGGAGTCAGTCACCAGATAGAACAGCCAACCATCGGTGCCTGGATACATCGCGCTCGCGGAAGGCTCGCTGTAGTACTCAGAGAACGGCATCGGGTCTGCGAGCAGGGCCGAAGTGTAAGCCCGCGCCTCGCTGGGAATACTGGACGGTACCCCCAGCCAGTAGGGGACTACCGTCGTCACGCCGTGGCCGGCCGTGCCCTCGATACTGATCAGGCCCTGGTACTCGCCCGGCTGCAGGCCCGCGGCGTGCCAGCGCGGATAGACGGTAACTGTCTGACCGCGTTCCACGGTGACCGTGAGCGTGTCGGAGCCGCGGTCGATGCACGCCTGGTCGGTGAGCGGACACATGGAGGGGTTCCCCATGATCTTCGGCGGCGGTGCGCCGTCAAAAGGAATGGAGCGCAACGTATAGCTCTCGTTAGCCTCGCCCACATTGGTCAGGGCCAAAGCGCGATGTTGCGAGATGTTCCGGGCCGCAATGCCAAAGCTGATGGAGTTCGGATACACCGCCAGAGTGTTCTTGAGCGACGAAACCAGGTTCAACGCGCCCGCCCCGCTCTCCATCACGCGCGCAATGCTGCCATCGGCCAAGGTGATCGGACTGGCGCTGTTGACGATCAGCGATCGGTACTGGTCGCTGGTGAGTCCGGGCCGCTTGCTCTTGAGGACTGCCAGCGCACCCGAAACCGTGGCCGTCGCGAAACTGGGGGCGAGACTGCCTGATCGGGTTCCATAGCCCGAGGGGGAGTAGACAAGTCCGGCGGGATTGGTCTTTTGCGCCGCGACATAACGCGGGTCTCCCACAGCCACCAGATCCGGTTTGATGAGATGGTCGAACGTCGGGCCACGGCCGGAATAGGGAGCTACCAGATTGGTGTCCAGTTCGTAGGCTACTCCGTCAAACTGGATGGTCAAAGAGGTTCGCTCCTTCGCAATGGAATCCAGCAGGTCCTTACCGTCGTTGAATCCAACGGCGACCCCGCCCAGCGTGGCTGTCCCGGCCTGGAACCGCGCCGGAGCTGTGGCGGCATTGGCGGTATAGAAGATCGCCGCGACGGCGCCGGCGGCCGCCAGGTTCTTCAGCTTGACTTCCGGCGTACAGCCGCTAAAACCAGCAACCGCGATGAGCCCGGTCAGGCTGCCCGCAGCCAGCGTCTGGCAGGCGCTACCACTCGGGTCGATGGCCGTCAAGTCCACTGCGGCCGCAGTGACGCGGTCCGGGTTCTCCGTGCTGCCGGTGAACCAGCGGTTGCTGCTGCTGAACGCCTGTCGGGCCGGTGAGGAACCGAAAGTGACCGAACCGGCATATAGCCGCACGTTTGGCGTGCCGCCGACAGTAATGACGTCAGGAGATACCGAGGGATCCAGGATGGTGCTTCGCATCGGCCCGAGAGCGCCGGTGGGCATCACCACCATCAGGCCGGCGCGCTGCGCCCGGTCGACTGCGGTCCGTACGGCTGAGCGGACATCCTCCACCGGGCCGTTTGTGAACATGAAGCTGATGTTGGCGATGTCCATGCCGTCTTCCAGCGCGGCGTCCAGGGATTTCACGATCGCGATTCCGCTGCCAACAGTGTAGACCCCTATCCAGGCCTTGGGCGCCACTCCCGAGAGGAATCCGTACGGAGTCTGATGCGGCGTGCCGGCGACGATGGAGGCCACTGCCGTGCCGTGGCCGGTCGTGTCGACGACGGTCTCCGTCGGGAGCGGTTCACGGCCTTGGGCAAGCGGTGCATAGTGCCGCGCAACGATGATCTTGCCGCTCGTAAGCGCAAGGTTCTGCGGCGTGTTGGCGCGCGGGAAGCCGGGCGGCGCCTGCATCGTCTTGTCCTGGAAGGCCGGGTGGTCCGGAACAATGCCGCTATCGATAATCGCGATCTTGATACCTTCGCCAGCCAGGTCGCGGCCGCCCAGCCACTGCCACGCGTCGGCGATACCGTTCATCTCCATGGCTCGGTCGCTGGCCGGCAGGACTTCGCAGTCGCGGTAAACTGCGCGAACGCCGGCGATCCCCCTCAGAGCTGCGGCCCGATCGGCCGTCATCGTGACGACGAGGCCGTTGACGACGTTGTCGAGCGTGGCGATCACCTGTGCGCCGGCCGCGGTAAGGGATCTTGTCACGGAGGCCTGCTGACGCCGGATCCCGGTCAGCCGGGCGCGCGCCGCAGGAGTATGGGCGGACCCGGGGCGGGCCAGCGCCGCCATCGGTTCGCCTGAAAGTTCGACCAGGTAGGTTTGCGTGGCTGGCTGTCCAAACACTGGAACGGCCAGCAGGACAACGATCAAAATCGAATGTTGCAGATTCAATCGCATGAGGTGAGCCTCCTATTGCTGGAGCGCCCTGAAGGCGTCTCCTCTCTCGTGTATACGCCCGGACCTTCGAAATCCAGGCGCGACAACTTGCGCCATTGGGGCGACAATACGCGCCGGACCAGCGACAGGTGCCGCCGGACTGCGCGACATCCCCCTTGCTCCGGCCGGAAATGCCGCCTACAATTCAGATGTATTTATCCCCAATCAAAGACCGGGCAGGTGACAGATGGGGTTTCTGAATCGACGGCCGGCCCCGGTTCCGATCCAGGACCGTATTCCGAAAAGGCTGAACTCCTGGAAAGAGATCGCCGCTTATCTCAGCACTTCAGCCCGAACTGTGCAGCGCTGGGAGCAGGCCGAGCGTCTGCCTGTGCACCGCCACGAACACGCCAGCGGCGGGACCGTATACGCAAACACGGACGAGTTGGATGCGTGGCTGCAGGCAAGAACCACGCAGGCGGAGAAGCGCCCCCAGCCGGTAGTCAGTACCTGGCGGCGCCTCCGCTGGAGGATTGCCGGGCTCGGCACCCTAGTAATGGCGGCCCTCGCGATCTGGCTGATTCCGCTGGTGCGGCGATCCACACCGGTGGAGTCGCTTGCCGTGCTGCCCTTCGTTAACGAAGGCAGCGACCCGAATACCGAGTATCTGAGTGAGGGGCTACCCGAGAGCATCACGCGGGGACTCTCCCGGCTGGAGGGATTTCAGGTCAGAGTGATCGCTCAATCCGCCGTGGCGCGAATGAAGGGACCGGCGCCGAATGCAAGGCCACTCGACACGCAGCAGGCCGGACGGCTCCTGAACGTCCAGGCAGTGCTGACCGGGCGCGTGACACAGCAGGGCGAGGATCTGATCGTTAGCGTGGAACTGGTCGACATTCGGGACAATACGCAGATCTGGGGTGAGCGCTTTCCTCGCAAGCTGGCCGACGTCCTGGCTCTGCAGGAGCAGATTGCGCGCGAGGTAGCGGCAAGGCTGCGCCTGCGGTTGAGCCGGCAGCAGCAGGCCAGCCTGGGGCGGCAGCCCACCGGAAATCCCGAAGCGCATCGAAACTACCTGCGCGGACGCTACCACTGGAACCGCCGCACCGAAGGAGGCTTGAACCTGGCCATCGACTACTTCCAGCGAGCGATCGCCGAAGATCCGGCCTACGCGCTTGCCTACACGGGCCTGGCCGAGGGCTATGCGGTGCGCAGTTACTACGCGCCGGTGCCTCCCGTCGAATGCGCGCCCAGGGCGCTCGCGGCCGCTCGGAAGGCGCTGGAACTCGACGAGACCCTCTCGGGAGCCTGGAATGCGCTCGCGCAGGTGGAAGGCGACTACAACTGGCAGTGGGGCGTGGCCGAGCAGCACTTCCGGCGCGCCCTGGAACTGAACGATGGCGATGCCGACGCACATCACTGGTTCAGCGAGTTCCTCTCCGTGATGGAACGCTTTCCGGAGGAACGCCAGGAACTCGCCCGGGCCGCCGAACTCGATCCGCTGTCGCCCATCATCGCCAACAACCAGGGCCACGTCGACTACTTTTCCAGGCGCATTGACCAGGCTGCGGAGACCTACCGTAAGGCCATCGCCGAGTATCCGCAGTTTGCGAACGCCCACAAGGACCTGGGTAAGGCTTATCTGGCGATGGGGAACCATCGCCAGGCCATTGCCGAACTCACACGGGCGCAGGAGCTGGGTGGAGCCCACATCGATGCTGGCTTGCTGGGTTTGGCCTACGCATTGTCCGGTGACCGGGTGAAGGCCAAGGCGCTCCAGGAGTCACTCCTGGAGCGCGCACGGAGCGAATACGTTTCGCCCTACACGCTGGCGTTCATGCCCCTTGGATTGGGAGAAACTGCCGTCGCCCTCGACTGGCTGGAGAAGGCGCTGGAGGAGCGAACTCTACCCCTGAAGTGGATCGGTGTCGACCCCCTGTTCGACCCCTTGCGCGGCGAAGCGAGATTCCGGGCCATTCTCAAGCGGATGGGCCTGCCTGTGGTCGCTCACCTGCCTCGCACGCCGCCACGTTAGCGTTCTCAGGGCTGTCCAACGTGATGTGAGAAAATGTAAACGCCATGTGGCACCAGCGCTGTAGCCCGGAGATTGAGGGGGATACGAATGAATACACGGATGGTAGCGAGTCTGCTTCTTTGCGGGTTGGCCGCGGGGCAGCAAGCCGCGGCACAGGGTGCCGGCCCGGCATTGCAACAGGAAGTAGTGGCGGTTAGAGAAGCGTTGGTCCGTGACAACGTAGCTCTCCGCTCGTACACCTGGACGGAGAACACAGAGGTCCGCATCAAGAACGACGTCAAGAGCTCCGCTAACGTGATCTGCCGCTACGACGCCTGGCATAAGCTCGAACGGCGGCCCCTGGGCGAAGCCAACACAACCGAGACACCCAAGGCGACGTCCAAGCGGCCAATCAATCGAAAAAAGGCGGATATGGCGGACTACGTGGAGAGAGCGGTCAGCCTCGTCCACACCTATCTTCCTCCCAAGCCGGAACAACTGCAGTTCCTGATGCAGACCGGAAAGGCGTCTTTGGGGCAGGCGGCATCCGGACAGGCCCAGATTCAGTTCCAGAACTACTATCAGGATGGGGACTCGCTCACCTTCACGTTCGATCCCCGGTCCAAGGCGTTGTTGAAAGTCGCCGTCAAGTCCTACCTGGTGACCCCGTGGGCTTGTCCCCTCGCGTGAGACACGAGTTTAGACACAGTCGGCCGAGCAGCGA
>CAYVDY010000502.1:0-5450 GCA_964450255.1 uncultured Candidatus Solibacter sp.
CAGCGTAACCCGTGAATCTGCGAACTTGGGTTGGTCGCTCCATAATGACTAACCGCAGGCTGACCGGTTCGAACAACCGCCCGCCAGGCCCAACCGGTCTGGCGGGCGGTTTCCATTTTCAGCAGATGATCTTCTTGCGCACGGCGTACAGCACGATCTCCGCCGTGTTGTGCAGGCTCAGCTTCTGCATGAAGTTATTGCGATGCGTCTCCACCGTGTACGGACTCAAGTTCAGAATGGTCGCCACTTCTTTGTTCGACCTACCATCCGCCAGCAGTTGCAGCACTTCCTTCTCCCGCTCCGTCAGCAGATCGTAGGAGTCCTCCAACTGCTTGGCTTGAATCTGCCGCGCGTACTCTTCGGCCAGCATCTGCGCGATCACCGGGCTGAAGAAGCACTTGCCGGAATGAACAGCGCGAACCGCCGCCGGCAGGTCCTGAAACGCTGAACCCTTCACCAGATAGCCGCGCACACCGGCAGAGAGCGCGCGGATCAGGTAGACCTCGTCGGAATGCATGCTCATCACCAGCACCTTGGTATCGGGCAGCCGCCGCAGGATCTGGCCCGTCGCCTCGATGCCATTCAGTTGCGGCATCCCGATGTCCATCACCACCACATCCGGACTCAGTTGCTCCGCAAGCTGAACCGCCTCGCGGCCGTTCTCCGCTTCTCCCACGATCTCGAGGTCCTCCTGCTGCCCCAGAACGAAGTGCAGGCCCTGCCGCACGATGCCGTGATCATCGGCGATCAACACCCGGATCCGACTCATACCTGCACCTCGTGAACCAGCGGAAGCTCCACCTTGATGAGAGTGCCCTTGCCCTCTCCAGACCGTATCGAGATTCGGCCGTCCAACTCCATCACCCGTTCCTCCATCCCCAGCAGACCCAGTCCCAGGCGCCTCAACTGGTCCCGCTGGAACCCTCGCCCATCGTCCTCCACCGTCAGCGAGATCCACTCCCTAGCGCCATGCAGGCTGATGCGCACGCCCTTGGCGCCGGAATGCCGCGCACAGTTCGTCAGCGCCTCCTGAATCACGCGGTACAGGCAGGTCCGGTGCGTCTCCGGCAGATCTTCCAGAAACCCGTCGTGCCGCAACTCAACGGCGATACCGCTGCGCTTGCTGAACTCACGCGCCTGCCATTCCAGCGCCGGCGCCAGGCCCAGATCGTCCAGGATCGACGGCCGCAGCCCCATCGCCAGATCCCGCACCGCCGTCACCGTGCGCTCGGTCAACGCCTTGCCGTCCTCAATGTGATGACGCGCGTCGTTGCGCGCCGCCTCGATATTGGAAAACGTCATCTGAATCGCCGTCAGCAGTTGCCCGATCTGATCGTGCAGCTCGCGGGAGATGGTCCGCCGCTCCTCCTCCTGCGCGCTGACCAGTTGCTGCGAGAGATCCCGAAGGTCCTGCCGCCCCTGCTCCGCCTGCAACTGAAGCCGGCGCGTTTTCCGCTCCAGCCGGGAAAAACGCCAAACAGTCCAGCCGGCAATCACGATCCATAGCGCAAGGGCCACGTAGAGGATCCGCCGAAAATCCGCTTTCAGCATCGAGAAGATCCCCTCCATCTCGCCTCGCCGCTGCTCCCGCAACCGGTCCTCCAGCCGCTCCATGTCCTGCGTCGCGTCGCGGATCGTCTCTCGTACCGGCGTCAGCTGCTCGCGCTGCAACTCGCGCCCCATCGCGATCCTCTGCGCCTCGCTCCAGCGGAAAGTCTCCTGCACGATCTGCCAGTAACGGTCCAGGTGCTGACGCAGCAGCACGGCGCTCTGCCGTTCCTGCACATCCTCGGCTTTGTCCAGTTGGTCCAGGTTGGCGTTGATCCAGGCACGGGTACTGGTCAGTTCCCGCTGCTGATTGCTGGCGGCAACAGACCACGCCGGCGCGTACAGCCAATCGCGCACACTGACCGAGAGCGCATTGATGCCCGCCCGTAGATCCGCCAATAGCTGCGCCCGCTCATCCAGATCGCGCTCGGTCCTCTGCACCCGCGCATAGGCGTCCTGTGTCTTTCTCACGACGTTGATCGCCGAAAGACAGATGATCAGAAGAAATGCGCTGAACGCCAACGCGATCAGCAGCCAGTTCCGGCCCTTCATAATCTAAAGTGTATGCGGATCATCATCACGGATCTGGACGGCACGCTGCTGGACCACCGCACTTACTCCTTTCACGCTGCCGAACCCGCGCTGGCCGAGTTGAAGCGCCTGGCGATTCCGCTGATTCTCTGCACCAGCAAAACACGCGCTGAGACAGAACAATGGCAAAATGTTTTAAACATTCGCCACCCTTTTATCGTTGAGAATGGCGGCGCTCTCTGTATCCCGCCATCGTATTTCAGTTTCAACGCCCCCACGGCAATTCCCATCGGCGCACCCTATGCGGAACTGACGGCCACTTTGCGCGAGGCCTCCCGAGCGAGCGATTGCCGGGTCCGCGGTTTCAACGATATGAGCGTGGCCGAGGTCGCAGCCGAATGTGGACTCCCCGTCGCCGATGCCGCCCTGGCAAAACAACGCGAATTCGACGAACCCTTCCTCGTCATCGATCCGGGCCGCCAAAACTCGCTGCTCGCCGCAATCGAGAGTCTCGGCCGCCGTTGGACCCGCGGTGGCCGCTTCTTCCACATCACCGGCGATAGCGACAAGGCCCGTGCCGTGCGGCTGCTGATCGGCCTGTTCGAGCGCGAGGCAGGCCGGGTCGAAACACTCGGGCTCGGCGATGGTCCTAACGACGCGAGTTTCCTGAACGCCGTCGATCATGCGGTGCTCATTCGTTCCCCACACTTGCCCGCCCTGCAAGCCCTGGCGCCGGGCGGCATCGCCACCCAAGCCGAGGGACCGCAAGGCTGGAATGACTCAGTGCTGGCGTGGCTACAGATGGTGGTATAGCGAATCCTCTCGCTCATCTTTGTAGCTCGTCTCAGTCCACAACCAGCGCTGCACCGCCACCCGCGCGCCCAAACCCAACGCCAGGCTTGCCGCCAGCGCCACGCCCCCGCCCACGATGATGAACGCGGCGAAGAACACCCGCGGCGCGAAGCCCAACGCCTCCGACGCCACAACGACAGAGATAAAGACCACCGCCGTGCGCACCGCCGCGGCCACCCGGCGCGGACGTGGGATCTCCTCGTTGCACGCCCACACCAGCGCCCCCCGCCCCAGGAACTGCCCCAGCCAGACTCCAAGCAGCAGGATCACTCCCGCTGTCACAAGCTTGGGGAACAGCAGCACCGTGCCTTCCACGATTTCGCCGGTCAGCTTGGTATCGAAGACGTTGATCGCCGCCAGGCCGCCGATCAGCAACACCAGGTAATAGGCGCCAGCCGCCACCAACGGCGCTACCTGCAGCCGCCTTTCCAGGGCGAATACAGACCATATCCCGCTGTCGGTCAGGAACCGGTCCAACCCCGCGCCCTTGAACGCCCGCGAAATGGCCCAGCGCACCAAGCGCGCCAGGATCAACGCAACCACGAGAATTGCCAGCGCCACCAGCAACGGTGGGATATAGGCGACAATCTGCGACGCCGCCCGCTCAAACGCCCGCTGCGCCACTTCCTGCAATGTTCGTATCATGCGAGCACCTTCCTCTCCTCACGCCCTGCCGCTTCGCCGGCCGGCGCTTCACCGGTCCGCGCTTCACCCGACAGCCAACTCGCGGCCAGATCCTGCTTCCGGGCCTCGAAACACGCGCACAGTGCTTCAATCCGTTCCTCCACCGCATCCGCGCCCATCTCCCGCACCTCGTTGACAAACGAGGCGACTCGCCCGATATAGAGCGGGGTCAGCGACTTCAGCAGATGGCCGCGCTCCAGCCGCTTCGCCTTATGCGCCAATGCGAACTCGTGGATAACGCTCACCCACAACTCATCGTCAAAGCGAAATGCGCTGTCGGCGCCGGTGTGCCGCGCCAGCGCCTGCACAGCGCTGAGCGTCGGCGGACGCAGGGCCAGGGCCCAGACCTCCGGCAGGTCGTGCGCGCTCGCCCGAAACGTCCTCAACATCCGGTCCAGGTTGACGTCGATCGGATCCAGACCCACGTCGTGCCGGAAGCCGAACAAGTCCACCTCCTCGCTGCCGCGAATCGCCGGCCAGATTCGCTCATACTCATGCATCAGCGAGAACACGCTGCCCGCCACCTGTTGCAGCATCGCGCTGAGATCGGCGCCCGGGTCCTTCGCGTCGTGGAGTTTGGCGCCCAGGAAGCTCTGGCACACCCGGTACCCTTCCGCCAGCGCGATGGTGGTCATCCAGATGTCGATCCCGAAGCGCGCCACGTCCGTCTCCCAGTCCTGGCGTTCCAGGTAGCGCGCCATCAGCGGCCCGGAGAGGCCGAAATCGCCACCGATGGGCTGCCGCAGTCGCTTCCCATAGAGCGCGCGCGTCAGCGGATAGACGATGCTGTTGGTGATCGTGCCGTCGTATTTGTGGCGGTGGTAGTAGGGCGCGACAAAATCAAATCCGGCATGCAGCACCGGGCGAATGAGCAGGTCGATCCACTCCGGCGTGATGGAGCGCAGATCGGAGTCCACCACCGCGCACGCCTTGGCGTTCATCGACGATGCCATCTGGAAGATCAGCCGGAACGCGCTGCCCTTGCCGGGGATGCCGTGATACGGCACCGATAAACGGTGGACCGCCTTGATGGGCGTGTTCAACATCAGCAGACGCGCATCCGGCGGCTGCGACGATAGCACCACACCCGGTGTGCCATCCGTCGAGCCGCCGTCCGAATTGATGATCACGCCGGTGTACTGCGGAAAGTACTTCATCAGGCCGGCATGCGCCGCCCGTACCACGTGTCCGATAGTGCGGGCGTTGTTATAGCTGGGTATGCCGATGACAATGTCGGCTTTCCGAATGAACTCAGCGGCGCGGCGAACTTCCTCGGGGAGGGGCGAGGCCGGCGCCGGCGGGTCCGCGCCGGTCGTGCGCACGAGGAACGCGCCCTGCCGCTCCGCGCGCGGCGCGCCCTTGTCATCCAGTGCCTGGAAGGGGACGAAGGCCGTGGGCAGGATCGGCTCGCGCAGGCGGCGCTCGGCCGCGTCGCGCACGACGCCGACGACGCGGAAGCGGACGTGCGACTTGGGACGCTCGAACGACCGTCCGACCGGATTCTGGCCGCCGAAATAGGTCTTCACGAACGTCTCGTTGACGATCGCCGCGCCCGGCTGCGTGTCCGTGGCCGCGAAGTCGGTGCCCGCCACGAACGGGATCTTCATCGTCTTCACCCAGCCGGGCGACACGTTGAGGAAGTAGGCGAGCTCGTCCACCGGCGGCGCGCCGTCGATCGAGATGTAGCCGTTCCAGGCCGTGTTGTTCAGCAGCGGCCAGCCGGACATCGCCACCTGTTCCACGCCCGGCAGCGCGCGCAGGCGATCGGCGACCTGCCCCCAGAGGACCGCCGGCTGCGCCGGATCGGCCACGGCCTCGACGATGCGCAGCTGTCC
>CAYVDY010000503.1:0-5405 GCA_964450255.1 uncultured Candidatus Solibacter sp.
ATCTGCTCGCGGACCCGCTCGAGCTCTTGCTTGGTCCCCTCGAGGGCCTCACGCCCACGACCCGTGTCGCCCCCGGCCAGCGGGAAATAAACGGGATGCGGCGCCGGGCCTCGTAAATGTCTGCCTTCATGCCACGCCAACCCGCATTAGCGCGGTGGCCGGTCTCGTCGATGTCCACCTGGAGCTACCTAGACCCGTTATCCGAAGTGAAGCAAACCAGCGTGTTCTGCGCGAGTTTGGCATCCTCCAGCGTCTGCAGGATCCGCCCCACGCTCTCGTCCACCTGCGTGACGAAGTCGCCATAGGTCGAGACCTTCGTCTTGCCCTTGAATGCCGCAGTCGGCGCCCACGGCGTGTGCGGCGCGGTCAGCGGCATATACAGGAAGAATGGCTTCGCCGCCGACTGCCCTCTCAGAAACTGCTCCGCTTTGCTGACTATCGTCGGCAGTACATCATCCACCTCGAAACCCGGCGCAATCGCCCCGCCGCGGAAAAACCGCCCGCGGATGTCGCCCATTCCGTTGTCGCCCGGCGTCTCCAAAGTAGGCGGCGCCACGGCCCGGTCGTTCTCCACCCATAGGTACGGCGGCATATCGAGCGACGCCGGAATGCCGTAAAACGTATCGAATCCGTGATCGGTGGGACACGGATGCAGCGGTTTCGTGTAGTCCGCCATGGCCTGCGTGCCCAACCCCAGATGCCACTTGCCGAACACGCCCGTTGCGTACCCGCGTCCCTTCAGCAGCGAAGCGACCGTCGGCCGCCCCGGCTCTATCAGATTCGGCGAGTACCCTTGCAGCACACCCTTCTTCAGCTCGGATCGCCAGCAGTACCGCCCCGTCATCACCCCATAGCGCGTCGGCGTGCAAACAGACGACGGCGAGTGCATGTCAGTGAAGCGGACACCCTGACCCGCCAGGCGATCCAGATTCGGCGTCGGAATCTTCGATTCCGGGTTGTAGCAGCCCATATCGCCCCACCCCATGTCATCAGCCAGGATGTAGACAATATTGGGCGATGGAGGCCGCACAACCGGCGCGGCGGCAAGCGGCAGAGCGGCTAGAAAATCTCGTCGTAGCATGGTGTTTTTCTCGATTCAGACGAAGCAGTCCGGAACGGGTAGAATATCAGTATGCGCACTCCTCTGATGGCCGGCAACTGGAAGATGTTCAAGACGCCGGCGGAAACCACTGCATTCTTCGAGAAATTCCTGCCGCTCGTGGAGAAGTCTACCCACGCGGAAGTCGCCATTTGCCCGCCGTTCGTGAACATCGCCGCGGCCGTGGAAGCCACCAAGGGCACCCGCGTCGGCATCGGCGGCCAGAACTGCTACTGGCAGAACAAGGAAGGCGCCTTCACCGGTGAAGTCACGCCTGCCATGCTCAAGGCCGCCGGCTGCCAGTACGTCATCATCGGCCACAGCGAGCGCCGCCAGTACTTCGGCGAAACCGACGCCACCGTCCTCGCCCGCACCAAGGCCGCTCTCGAAGCCGGGCTCACCCCCATGGTGTGCGTCGGTGAACTTCTGGCAGATCGCGAAGCCGGCAAGACTAACGAAGTGATGACCACCCAGTTCACCGGCGGCATCGCCGGCCTCACCCCCGAGGAGTTCGCCAAAATCGTCATCGCCTATGAACCCGTCTGGGCCATCGGCACCGGCAAGGTTGCCACGCCCGAGATCGCCCAGGACACCCACAAGTGCATCCGCGATCTGGTGGAAGCCAAGTTCGGCAAGGACGCCGCGGCGGCCGTGCGCATCCTATACGGCGGCAGCGTCAAGCCCGACAACGTCACCGGCCTGATGGCCAAGCCCGACATCGACGGCGCGCTGGTGGGCGGCGCGGCCCTGAAGGCGGAAGACTTCGCCGGCGTCGTCAACTTCTAACTACTACACACTTGCAGGAGCCAGGATCGCCTCTATGAGGTACGGTCCTGGTCGCCTGCAGGCATCTGCAAAAGCAACCGAAAACTCCCCCGCCGTCCGGGCCGCCACAGCCGGAACCCCCATCGATTCCGCGATCTTCACCCAGTCAATCTCCGGCCGCCCGATATCCACCATCTCTTCCGCCCGAGGCCCAATCACCGCCGCCCCAGTCCGCTTCATCTCCACATCCAGAATCCGGTAGCGCCGGTTGGCGAAGATCACAACGACGACATCCAAGCGCTCCCGCGTCATCGTCCACAGCGCCTGTAGCGTGTACATGCCGCTGCCGTCGGCCTCCAGCGCGATCACTTTCCGCTGCGGGCAAGCCACCGCCGCGCCCACCGCCACCGGCAACCCCTGCCCGATCGAGCCGCCCGTCACCGGCAGCAAATCGTGCGCCGCCGCACGCCCCAGCCAGGCATTCACGGGTTCCGCCGACGATACCATCTCGTCGCAGACAATCGCGTCGCGCGGCAACAGCACTGCCAGCGTCTGCCCGATCGTCTCCGGCGTCAGCGGGCCATCCGCCGGCAGGACAACCGCCCCGTCGCTGAGTTGCGGCGTCTCATCGCAGCCCTCGGCCAGCAGTGCCAGCGCACCGGCGCCGTCCTCGTCCTGCTTCGCCAATACGTGCATCCGGCAATCCAGCGGCGCCAGCGTGCTCCGTCTGTTCGGATAACCGAAAAAGGAAACCGGCGCCTCGGCCTCCACTAAAATCAGATCCGTCAATCCATCCAGCATCGCCTCCGCCGGCTCCGGAAAGTACGCCACGCGCTGCACGGCAAACACCCCACGCCCGCGCCGGACCCGCCCCGCATAGCGATTCGCAAATACGCGCGTGCCGGTCGCCGCGGCGATCCGCGCCGCCAGCTTCAGCGACTCTTCCGAAAGCGCGCCCCCGCTCAGCAGCAGGCCCGTCGATGGCCCCAGCAGCGCCCGTGCCTGCCCAACTTCGGGCACCACCCGCGACGCATGGCTCACCCGCACCCCAGCGGCTCCTCCGGGATTCCACGAGAAGTCCGCAGGAATGATTAGCGTCGCCACCTGCCCCGGAGGCCCCATCGACGCGGTCACACACTCGCTCGCCGCCTCGCCCATCCGCTCCGCGCTCTCCAGCGTCCGCACCCACCCCGATACCGGCTGCGCAAACGCAGCCACGTCCGCCGTCAGCGGCGCGTCATAGCGCAGATGCTCGGTGGAATGCTCCCCGACAATGCTGACCACGGGCGACCGCGCCTTGCGCGCGTTGTGGAAGTTCGCCAGCCCGTTGGCCAGCCCCGGCCCCAGATGCAGCAGCGTCGCCGCCGGCCGCCCCGTCATCCTCGCATAACCATCGGCCGCGCCCGCGCACACACCCTCGAACAGGCACAGCACCCCGCGCATCGCCGGCACCCGGTCCAGCGCCGCCACGAACTGCATCTCCGACGTGCCCGGATTCATGAAACACGTGTCCACTCCGTTCGCCACCAGCGTCCGCAGCAGGACTTCGGCCCCGTTCACTTCTTGTCCTTCACCGGAGGCGGAACCGTCTCCTCGCCCGGACGCACACCATAGGCCGGCCCCAGCGTGCGATAGTCCACGCCCGTGCGGCCATTCCAATCCCACATCACCTTGCCGCCCAGGAGCGTCAACTCGCAGAACAGCCGCCGCCGCCCGCCCTGCAGCCCCTTGTCCGAATCGGCGAAATGGAAGGCGCCTTCCATCATCCGGAACACCGCGATGTCGGCGTCGGCGCCAACCGTCAAATGCCCATGCTGCGGCTTCGAGATCATCTGCGCCGGCTTCCACGTGGAGCGCAGAATCACCTCCCGCAGCGGCATCCCGAGCGCCAGGAACTTAGACATCGTCGTCGGCATGTCCATCATCGTGCCGTTCATCGAGCCGGTGTGCAGATCGGTGGAGATCGAATCCGGGAAGAATCCCTGTGCGATCGCCGGCGCCGCATTGCGCCATGCAAAGCTGCCGCCGCCGTGCCCGACGTCGAACAGCACACCCTTCGCCCGCGCCTCTTTCACATAGTCGTAGAGCTTGCCCTGCGCGTCCACCCACGGCACCGGCGCGCGGTAAGCGTGCGTGCTGATGTCGCCCGGCCGCAGTTTCTCCGTCACCAACTGCCAGTAAGGCCGCTCCGGCTTGAAGTAGCCGAAATCCACCATCACCGGCTTGCCCGCGAGCTTACCGGCCGCCACTGCCTTCTCTACCGCGATCCACGCTGGCCCCTCGAAGTGCGCCGTCTTCACGCCCACCACGACATCGTCGTGCTTCTTCGAAAGCCGAGCCACCTCTTCGGGATTCATATCCTCGGGGTGCTGCTCCACGATATTGGTCAACATGCCGAGCCCGGAGATGTGGATGAACGCGTAGGTGTGTGTCTGCGAGCGGTCCAGCACCGTGTGCCGGAACGTCTCGAAATTCCGCCACCCCGAACTCCCCGCATCCGCCATCGTCGTGACGCCGCTGCGGAAGCTGAAATCGTCCGGCCGCACGCTGTTGTCGCCCGCCCATGCGTTGGCAACACCCGTGGTGTGGAACAGGTGCACATGGATGTCCACCAGTCCGGGAGTCACGACCATGCCCTTCACATCGAGCACCTGCTTGGCCAATCCAGCATCGATAGAGGGCTGCACGGCGGCGATCTTGCCGTTGTTCACAGCCACATCGAACAGGCCGTCGATCCCGTTCTTCGGATCCACCACGCGGCCGCCCCTCAGCAAAACGTCATAACGCATCTGTGCACCTACCTCGCTGACGCCAAAGGCACACAGTAGCAAAATGCAGGCGGTTCTCATGCCGACTATTATGGTCGGCTGAAAGGGTTCTAGTCGAGGCCCCGGCGATCTTTCATCTCCCGCGCAATCTCGGCCAACTGCTCCGCAGTGAGGTGGACCTTTGCATACTCCTGCAAAACGCTGTCCTCGGACGCGATGTGCGCCCGGTATAACGCGCACAGCCGCTCCACCAGATGGCGCGCCTGCGAGGGCCGGTCCAGGCTGGCCTTCAGCTCGGTATAGATGCGGTGCACCTCCGTGTGATCGTGCTCCAGCCCGGCCAAGTACGAGCGCTCACCCGGCTCCAGCGCCGCCATCAGCCGCGGAAATAGGCTCTCCTCTTCGTCAGCGGTGTGCAGCGCCCCACTCGAATCGAGAAACGCAAAGGCCGAGTGAAACGCGCCCAGCGCCTCCTCTGTGCGGTCCTCCAGATGGGCCGCCGCACGCTCCAGGGTCTCCAACCGCTCCTCGATCCGCCGGTGACAGGCCAGCAGATGATCCAGCGGTGCATCAATGGACGCGCGGCGCCCGGGTTTAGCGAAAAGCGCTTCCGGCTTGATCATGCTTCCATTGTGCGCCCGAAACAGCAGTTCAGCAGTGATTCAGGTCACGCCGCCCGCACTACCCCGACTTTCGCAGTTCGCCTGAGTTTTGGGTGATTTTAGGGCGTCCGCGGCCCGTAAGTCCCTTGGGTGCAACGACCGGTTTCCTGA
>CAYVDY010000504.1:0-5389 GCA_964450255.1 uncultured Candidatus Solibacter sp.
TTCGGTCGAGGCGGGCTGGCGCTCCATCGTCAAGACGGCGGTGAGAAGGAGCGAGCCTTTTCCGTTCGGTGCGTCAAAGACTGACCGAATGGTCCTCCAGGACGCTGAACTCTGCGGCATTCCAGACCGCCCCCAGGTCAGAAACCACATCAAGCGCGCCGCCATCCCTGCCGTCTCCGCCGGCCGTGCCAAAGCTGCTCCGCAGGCCGCTCAATCCGGCGCGCCCAATCCCATGTCCAACATCTTCGAAAACCCCTGGACCGCATGGCCGTTCAATCTCCGGATGGCCGACGCTCTGGAAGCGATCAGTAAACACTGTGCCGTTGATCGTTGTCTATACAAGTCCAGAAGGCTCCAAATATCTGCCTACATTGGATTTGAAGCTCTTCCCGGATCTAGGCAGGCCCACCGCGGCCTCATCGGTCTGAGCAAGTTCAAGTCGATCCTTGAGGCCGTTTCCAGTTTCGACGCCGCGCACTGCTGGGAGAACGAAAGCAAGCCGGCCTGTTTTCTGGAGTACACTGGAAGTACAGCCAATCGAGGCAAAGCATGGCTATTTCCACACCCGAACAGCAACGCGACCGACGGTTTCAACTTCGCGCAACCGCGGCCGAGGAAGAATTGATCAAAGTGGCGGCGGACCGCCAAGGAGTCAACGTCACCGAGTTCATCCTGCGGAGCGCACGTGAAAGAGCGGAGCAGGCGCTCGCCGATCAAACGCGGTTCGTATTAGACGAAAAGCAATGGAAGGCATTCATGGCGGCGTTAGATCATCCCGCCAAGGACAAACCGCGTCTCCGCAAACTATTCCAAGAGCACCATGTCGCGAAACGCCGGTCGTGAGCGCTGTGGCGAAACCCGAGTACGTGATCGACAAGCTCAGTCGCGAGCACGAGCTAGGTACGTTCGATTGCGCCAATGCAACTCTCAACGACTGGCTGCGGAAGTTCGCGTGGACGAACCAGCAGGCGGACTCCGCCAAGACCTACGTGGCTCTCGATGGGAATCGCGTTATCGGTTACTACGCATTGACGACCGGCTCCGTCCACAAGCACGAAAGCCCGCAGCGGATCGCGAAGGGGCTGGCCAATCATCCCATTGGTGTTGTGCTGCTCGCCAGATTGGCGGTGGATCGATCGCAACAAGGAAAGGGACTCGGCAAGGCGCTGCTATTCGACGCGCTCTCACGGGTTGAAGAAGCTGCCGACATTGTGGGCGTCCGGGCGGTCCTCGTTCACGCCATCGACGATGCCGCAAGGCGCTTCTACCTGCACTTTGAATTCGAGGAGTCGCTGGTTGACCCGTACCAGTTGCTGTTGCTGCTCAAGGACCTTCGAAAGGCCATCCACCTGTAACAAGTTCGCGAGTCGACAACGCGGCCACACAAAGACAACCCACCGTCGTCGATATCGATTCAGTAGCCGCTGCCGTGCCGTTTATGGCGAGCGCGAGCACGCGGGACAGTCCTTGTTGGATCAGCGCGGGATGTTCACGCCCGCGATTGTCTTGGGCTGGGGGGCGACCGGCGAGCAAGGCCCGCGGAGAAGAGCAGCGCTGCAAAGATCCACGCCAACTGCAGTATGACGACCCACTTAGCATTTGAGTCGCTGATCGTCGAATGGCTCCCACACAACCAAAGTGTAAGCAAATCGCCAGCAGCAAACAGTGCAGCTGAGATGGTAAACACTTTGAGCAGGCTACGCCAGCCCAAGGCTTGCCCAAGACGCAAACGCCACGTGAAGACCGGCAAAACAGCCAGGGCTGTCATGATCTCGATCACGACAAGCCATTGCGCTTGTGCACCCCAATTCAGCCATGAAGTCCCCTCCGCTATCGGGAACAGCCCGGTCCACGGAATCCACCAGATCAAGCCCGTGCCGACGGCAGCCACCCCGATGTCCGACCACCGGGGAGAGCCAACCAGGACTGCGACCACAACCTGACGCCAGAACCAGGCATCGGAGTGTCCCTCGCCGAATTTCTCCAGCAAGTCGCCGATCAGAGCTTCGCGATGCCGCTCCGGATATAGGCGGCGCAAGAGCCATACGGCCACGGCGGGTGGATGCGGCCTTTCAATGCTCATGTGGGTTCTCCTGCCAGTTGTGGGATCCCGAGCCACAAGCTCGTCAGAGCTTTCTTCGTGGTACTCGCCTCGCTTAGGCCCTTAGCAGTAACGCGGAAGTATCGCTTCGCTCGGCCGCCCCTTGCGGGAGTCGGATCTCCAAGCGTCGACGAAACAAGTTGTTTCTGCTCAAGTCTATCGAGCGCGGCGTAGACGCTCCCAAGTGCGACATTTCTTCCGGTCGTTTCCAGCAGTTCCTTAGAGATGGGAACTCCGTAAGCCTCATCTCCGAGCCTGATCACCGCCAGTAGAATCATCAGCTCAAATTCTCCGAGGTGACTTCTGTTCGGCATTTCTTCAAGTATAGCGAATAAACTTGCCTTGTCAAATGATGGGCAGCCCGCAGTCCGTTGGCGTTGAACACTAGGAAGAGTAGCGATCAGTCGCGAAGGGAACCGCGAACTGGCCCTCGGCTGCCGGACGTACTGGCTTCGGCCATTCGGCGCGGCCGCCACTGGTACGATGCCGAGGACGGTGCCAGTCTCCGGTCGCCTTTGCCGTTTCAACGAAGCCGCTCGCGCGGCGGACGCTAGCGCGTGCTGGTAGGGGAGGCGTTCGGCGTTTGAGAGGAATAGCTTGGGTCACAAGGAAAGGAGTTCCTTGTGACCCAACTACGCAAAATGATGCTGGAGGAACTCCAGCGTCGTAACTACTCAAAGAATACAACGCGTTCGTATCTGCAGATCGTGCGCGATTTCGCCAAACACTTCAACCGTCCGCCCGATCAACTGGGGCCGGACGAGATTCGTCAGTATCAGGTCTATCTGATCGAAGAGCGCAAGCTCGGGGTCCGGACCGTGGGTCACTGCACGGCGGCCCTCCGCTTCTTCTTCGTCAAGACGCTCAAGCGCCCCTACCCCGTCGAAGTCGTCCCCTACCCGAAACAGCCTCGCCGCCTGCCGATCATCTTGAGCCAGGACGAGGCCGTTGCGTTGATCAACTCGGCCAGCAATCTCTTCCACCGCGCCATGCTCATGACCATGTATTCGACCGGCATGCGCCGGGCCGAGTTGTGCCAGTTGAAGGTGGAAGACATCGACAGCCTACGCATGCTCATCCACATCCGCCAGGGCAAGGGCGGCAAGGATCGCGACGTCCCACTCAGCCCCAAACTGCTTGAGACACTGCGCGAGTATTACCGCTGGATGCGGCCGAAGACATACTTGTTTCCCGGCACGGTGAACGGCTCGCGCGCCGACAAATCCATCACCAGCAAGGTGACCTGGGAAGCCTGTCAGGAAGCCGCCAAGCGAGCCGGTATCACCAAGCGCGTCAGCCCCCGCCTTCTCCGCCACAGCTTCGCGACTCATCTGATGGAGAATGGCGCCGACCTGCCCACAGTGCAGGCCTTGCTCGGTCATACCGATCTCAAGCCGACCTCCATCTATCTGCACCTGTCGGAGCGCCATTTGAAGGCTGCCGGCACACCGCTGGACAAGGCAGAGCTCGCGCCGCTGGACAGTGTGAAGCGATCCCGCAAGCTTCACAAGAAACCACCGGAGGCGGAGCAGAAATGATCCGGCCACCCTTCGAGGTGGCCGACATCATTCGCGCAATTGGCAAGAGCTTCATCGATCACAACCGATCCTGTCTGTCCGGTCTGCACCTGAAGGTGTTGACCGTCATCGAGCGCTGCCGCACCGCGGCGCTCGGTGGCCACCGGGACCGGTGTGGCCGCTGTGGCTATGAGACCACCTCGTATTCGTTCAATTCCTGCCGCAATCGCCATTGCGGCAAGTGTCAGACTAAAGCACGTAATCAGTGGCTGGCCGCGCGCAGCCGGGAATTGCTGCCAGTGCCATAAGTGCATGTCGTCTTCACTCTGCCGCATCAACTTGGCCGGCTGGTCTTTCACAATCAGCGACTGCTCTACGATCTGCTGTTCCGGACCAGCGCCTCCACGCTGCTGGAAGTCGCCGCCGACCCCAAACACCTCGGAGCCGAAATCGGTTTCCTAAGCGTGCTTCACACGTGGGGTCAGACCCTGCAGTTTCATCCCCACGTGCACTGCGTGATTCCGTCCGGCGGCCTGGCTCCGGATCACCAGCAGTGGGTTCGTCCGCGCTATCCCTTCTTTCTACCCGTCCATGTGCTTGGCCAGCTCTTCCGCGGCAAGTTCGTGGCCGGCCTGAAGCGGGCGTGGCGCTCCCATCAACTCTGCCTACCCGGGGATCTGAAACCGCTGGCACAGGAGAAGATGTTCCGTTCCTTCGTCCGGTCCCTGTATCGCGAGAACTGGGTTGTCTACGCCAAGCCGCCGTTCGGCGGACCCCAACACGTCCTCCACTACCTGGCGCGTTACACGCATCGCGTGGCCATCTCCAACCACCGTCTCGTCGACTTTGCCGACGGCAAGGTGACCTTCCGCTGGAAGGACTACGCGCATGGCAGCAAGCAGCGCCTGATGACGCTCAGTGCCGAGGAGTTCTTGCGGCGCTTCCTGCTCCATGCGCTGCCTCGCAGATTCGTCCGCATTCGCTCGTTCGGGTTGCTGGCCAATCGTCATCGGGCGGCGGAACTACCATTGTGCCGGTCCTTGCTGGATGCGCAGCCTGCGCGCTCACCCGTCAAACTGGCGCCTGCGTCGGCGCAACCGGTCGCCCCGCTCTGGCGCTGTCCGCAATGCGGCGGCCCCATGGCTGTGATCGAGCGGCTCACTGGCCAGCAACTCCATCGGGAGTTGGCAAGGCGAGGAGCCATTGCTGATACTTCGTAGCCCACGGTCAATCGCGAAGCTTTCGTGTGCGCCAGCACGCGCACTGGACTTGCGTCTCAATGCGCCGGCGATCCTCCTTCGTCCGCCAAACGCGCACAAACAACGCTGCCGGCCGCCCTCGCAGGACAGCTTCCCGCGCCCAACGTGCGATTGCCCTATCAGGCTCGATGGTCAACTACGACACCGGCCACAGCAGAATCCGATTCAAAACCCATAACAGGCCGCGCCCGCCGCAAACGCGAGCGGCTTCCTTCAAACGTCGCTATCCGCAGTGACCCGGCGACCGGTAGTTCGTCACGCCCCCGCGTCATCGCGCCGGGTCACTCCCGATAGCGTTCTAGCGTTGATCTTGAGTTTAGGTGGATCGCCTGGCAGCGCAGCGGGCGCTCAGTTTCCTATTGCATGCCGTCACCTATGTAGTATGCTGAACCGAATGGTTCAGTATTCCCAAGCCAGCTTCGATGCCTCGTTCAGCGCGCTCTCGGACGCCACCCGGCGCGGCGTTCTGGAGCAACTCGGGTGTGCGGACGCTTCGATCACGGCCCTTGCCG
>CAYVDY010000505.1:0-3738 GCA_964450255.1 uncultured Candidatus Solibacter sp.
GGTCAGATTCTTCAGCGCTTCAAACAGATCCTCGGGCAGGGCGCTCTTCACACCTACGCACTGGATGATTCCGCTGCCATCACGGATGAGAGGAAAGATGATCTTGCCGGACTTGCGGAGGTTGTAGAGCCAGCCGGCAATCTCCACGGGCTCGCCGGTATGCTCGCCCGCTCTGGCAATCGTGATTCGACGGTAGTCAGACATCAAAGGTTCTCCAATCGGTCAAAGATTTCGCGCGCCGCCTCGATCGGTTGCGGGAATGCCGGCGCATCCTTCAGTTCCAGAAGCAACGGGAATTGGGCGCCGCATGGGCGCATCAGCTGCATCGTTTCCTTCCAATCGATGCTGCCGCCCTCGGCCAGCATCGGGAACAGGTGAACATCGTCCTTCCCGTTGTTGTCGTGCACGTGCGTGGAGCGGATGCGGCTTTGCATCAGCTCGAACGTCTCCTCCACGCCATCCATGATGTGCGCGTGGCCCGTATCGAAGCAGAAGTTCAGATTCAAGTGCGTCACTTCGTTGAAGTGGATCAGCATCTCGGCGCTGGAGAGCCGGTTCGGGATATTCTCCAGCAACACTTCCACGCCGCGCTGTTTGGCGAACAGTACGATTTCTTCCAGCGCGCCAAATGCCGCCTCCAGCTTGAAATCGTCATAGGTCTCGCCGGCGACGCCCAAGTGCTGGATCAGGTACTGAAAGGGCACCGTTTCCGCCACCTCCAGCGCCCGCTTGATCTCGTCCACCGCCGCCAGACGCTTCGGCTTGGAAGGCTCGGTGATGGTGATCACTGAGCCCGGCCCTGTGCGGCCCCAGCAATCGTCGTTGTACATCGGCGAGTGCAGCGAATGGCAGCGCAGCTCCGCATCGCGAAACCAGTAGCCGAGTTCATTCACCTGGGACTTGTTCTGATAATCGAAATGCTGGCGCGCGCAGAAGATCTCCACCTTCAGGATGCCCGCTGCGCGAATGCGATCCAGCCACACCGTGTTCAACCGGTGGTTCACGAGCACGTGTGTCGAAAGTATGTGTTCCATTGCTTAATAGCCCGCGGCCCTGCCGGCGCTTCGCCCATTCTGCGCGCCCGCCAGCCAACGCCTGCCATCCGCCGTTCTTTCCACCTGAATCGCTTCAACGCTGGCCACCCCGCCGATCTCTTCCACCTTGTGCCCGCGCTGCTCCAGCAGGGCTTTGGTGTCGGGAGAAAAGCCCCGCTCCACGTAGAGCTTGTCGGGCATCCACTGATGATGCAGGCGCGGCTGATCGATGGCCTGCTGCACGTTCATCCCGAAGTCCAGCATGTACAGCACTACCTGTGTGACGCCGCTGATGATCCGCGAGCCTCCCGGGGCGCCCACCACCAGATGCAGTTCGCCGTTCTTCAGCACGATGGTCGGCGTCATGGAAGAGAGCGGCCTTTTGCGCGGCTGGATGGCGTTTGCCTCACCCTGCACCAGCCCGAACATGTTCGCCTCGCCGGGTTTGGCGGCGAAGTCGTCCATCTCGTTGTTGAGCAGGAACCCCAACCGCGGCACGGTCACGCCGTTGCCGTAGCTGCCGTTGATCGTGTAGGTCAGCGCCACGGCGTTGCCCTGCTCATCAACAACGTTGATGTGGGTGGTTTCCAGCGACTCGTAGTCGAACGCCTTCCCCGCGCGCAGCGAGGAGGATGGCGTCGCCTTCGTCAGATCGATGCCGGCGCGCAGTTCGTCCGTGTAGGCTTTGCTGACCAAGCCCTTGAGGGGCATCTTCACGAATTCCGGATCTCCCAGGAATTCCGCCCGGTCGGCGTAGTAGCGGCGCATCACCTCGGCCATAAAGTGGGTGGTAGCCGCCGAGCCCGCGCCGGCCTTTTCGTAGCCCGTGCCCTCCAGCATCCCCATCATTTCCAGCATTCCGACGCCGCCCGACGATGGTGGCGGAGCCGTAATGATGTCGTAGCCGCGGTACTTGCCGGTCAGCGGTTTGCGCTCCACCACAGAGTAGCGCTTCAGGTCATCCAGCGTGATCTCGCCGCCGTGCTTCTTCATCTCCTCGGCGAGGATCTGCGCGGTCTGGCCCTCATAGAAGTCTTTGGCGCCCTCCCGCCCGATGCGTTGCAGCACTGCGGCGAGCTCCGGCTGCACCAGTTTGTCGCCCGCTTCAAAACAGGCGCCGCCATTCAGGAAGATGCGCTTTGATTCGGGAAACTGCTCCATCAGCCTCCGTGTGCCGCACATGCTGCGCGCCTCGGCATAGGAAAGGTCCACACCCTTTGCTGCCAGGTCGACCGATGGCTGTACGAGCTCAGCCCAACTCTTTCGCCCCAGCTTTTTGTGGGCGTACTCCAGGCCCCGTACCGTGCCAGGCACACCGGCCGCACGCCAGCCCACCATGCTGTCCCGCGTGGCCTTTCCGTCCGGGCCGATGTACATGTTGCGCGACGCCGAAAGCGGCGCCATCTCGCGGAAATCGATGAAGGTGGTGCGCCCGTCCGCCATCCGGGCCAGGATGAAGCCGCCGCCGCCCAGGTTGCCAGCGGAAGGATGCGTCACCGCCAGCGCCAGGGCGACGGCAATTGTGGCGTCGATCGCATTGCCGCCGGCCTTGAGAACCGCCACGCCCACATCGGTAGCGATGGGTTCCTGCGCGACCACCATCGCCTTCCGTGTCCGCACCGGTTCGCGGGCGGGCATCGATAGGGCAAACAAAGAGCAAAGCAGCGCGGAGGCCGCGAGAACGCGCGAGAGCATCATGAAATATGATTCTACTACCGCGCCCCAGGCCGTTTATTGCGGGATTGGCATGCCCATCTGTTTGTAGATGCCCTCGATCAGCTTGATCTTGTCCTGCGCGTCTTTGTTCTTCGGATCGAACGTCAGCACGTCGCGATACTGCTTCAAGGCTGGACGGTACTTCTGCCGCGGCGGCAATGCCTCGTTGTACATAAAGCTGTCGCCGTACTTCAGGTGCGTCTCCGCAAGCGCCTTCGTGATTTCGGCGTCCTTGGGGCTGGCCTTGTACGCGGGATCGAGGATTGCCAAAGCCTCCTCGAACTTACCGGCCTTCACCTTGGCTTGGGCCTCGGTGACCTTCGGACTGGCCGCCATCAACATGGCTGCTGCGGCAAAAGTGAGCGCAATGGTGCGTAGAAACATGGTTTTTCCCCTCATGCCCCCCAGTGTACCGCGATAAACTGGAGGGAAACCTTGAGCAAACGCATCATAGTAGCCATCGACGGACCTGCCGGCGCGGGCAAGAGCACTCTCGCCAAACGCATCGCCGCCCGGCTTGGCTGCCTATACATCGATACCGGCGCCATGTACCGCGCTGTCGCCCTTTGGGCCGCGCGCACCGGCACCCCACTCTCTGAACACGCACGCATGGAACGGCTGGCGGAGGAGGCACAGATCGTTCTCCATCAGGACGGACGCGTCATCCTAAACGGCGAGGACGTCAGTTTCGCCATTCGTGCGCCCGAGATGTCTGAGAGTGCGTCCATCGCTTCGGGCGTGCCAGGCGTGCGCCGTGCCCTGGTCGCCAAACAGCAGGAGATCGGCAACGCGACCTCCGCCGTGATGGAAGGCCGCGACATCGGCACGGTTGTATTTCCAGAAGCCGCCGTCAAAATCTACCTCGACGCCACCGTGGACGTTCGCGCCCGGCCCCGTGTTCGCGATCCGCAGGCCCCCGGAGCTGCCGCTGATTTCCATAAAGTCCCCGCCCCACCCGTCAACGCCACTCCGCCCCAATCCCCCCGGG
>CAYVDY010000505.1:3748-5389 GCA_964450255.1 uncultured Candidatus Solibacter sp.
CGATGAAGTCCGCGCCGACATCGTCAAACGCGATCTGCGCGATTCCACCCGGCCGGACTCACCGCTTCGTCAGGCGCCCGACGCGATTCTGCTGGATTCGTCGGAGCTCGACGAAGCTCAGACCGAGGAAGCCATGCTCCGCATCGTCCGCGAGCGCACCAGTAACGGAAAGGGAATTCCAAGTTGAAGAACCTCCTTGTGATGAAGTTCGGCGGCACCAGCATGGGCGATGCCGCACGAATCAAGAGTGCCGCGCAGATCTGCGCCGACGCGCAGCGCCAGCGTCCCACCGCTGTCATCGTCTCCGCCATGTCTAAGGTCACGGACATGCTCCTGGAGACTCTGCGCCACGCCGAGGGCGGCGATGCCGCCGGTGTCGAAACCATGCTCGCCAAACTCGCAGGCAAACACCGCGAGTGCTGCGAGGGGTTGCTCGACGGTCCGGCCCGCGCCGAAACCCAGGAAGCGCTCAACGGGATTCTCACCGAGTTCGTCCGCATCGCGCAGGGCATCCTGATGCTCGGCGAGAGGCCGCCTCGCTCCGTGGACGAGGCGATCGCAGTCGGCGAGCGGCTCAGCTCCACCCTGATGGCCGCCTATCTCCGTTCCCAGGGTTCCGACGCAGTCGCTGTGAATGCCCGCGAGGTCATCGTGACCGACGCCCTGTTCGGCAACGCCTCGCCGCTCATGGACCAGACTCGCGAGAAGGCTCTCAACCGCCTCAAGCCGGATCTCGACCGCGGCCGCCTCGTCATTATCACCGGATTCAACGGCGCCACCATGGATGGACGCCCCACAACGCTCGGCCGCGGCGGCAGCGACTTCTCCGCCTCCATCCTAGCCTCCGTGCTCGACGCCGAAGAGCTCTGGATCTGGAGCGATGTCGATGGGATTCTCTCCGCCGATCCGCGCATCGTTCCCAACGTCAAACTCCTCGAAGAAATCACCTATCGCGAGGCCGCCGAACTTGCGTACAACGGCGCCAAGGTGCTGCACCCGCGCACTCTCGTCCCCATCATGGAGAAGGAGATCCCGGTCTGGAGCAAGAACAGTTTCGACCTCTCCAAGCCCGGCACCAAGATCGTCCCGATCACGAAAGAGGGACCGATTGGCCCGCGCGCCGTCACCTCCATGACCAACGTCGCCCTGGTCACGCTCGACCCCGCCAGCGCGATCCTGAGCGGCACCCGCATTATGGCGCGCTCCCTGGAGGCCCTTGCCGCCGCCAACGCCGAGGTTCTGGTTCTCTCCAGCTCCAGCTATCGCCAGAACTTCTGTTTCCTGATCCGCCAGTCTGAACTGCGCGCCGTGATTGAGAAGCTCGAAGAATCCTTTTCTCTCGAGCTCGCCCACGGCTACCTGCACCCTATCGACGCAGATCTTGACGTCGGCCTCATCGCCATCGTCGGCGAGGGGATGAAGGGCCACGCCGGTCTCGCCGGACGCATTTTTACCGCCATTTCGCGCGAGGAAGTGAACATCATCGCCATCGCTCAGGGCTCCAGCGAGCTCACCATCGCGATCGTAGTCCGCAAGGATGGCGTCGACAAGGCAGTCCGGGCCGTTCACGACGAGTGCGGTTTGGGCGCCTGAAACGCCGCCAACCATTCGATATACTAGTAGTTTCGCTTGTGTAGGAGT
>CAYVDY010000506.1:0-5365 GCA_964450255.1 uncultured Candidatus Solibacter sp.
GGGTTCTATTATCGTGCGACGTCTGGTTGGGGTGGGTAGAACATCTCACGGGCTAAATCTGTCAGGCTGCAATTGTCGAACCCTTTGGCTTTTGTATTTCCAACTAGCTCGGCCCTGTCCAGTTGTTCCTTCGTCATGTTCGGGTTGTACGGCGTCGGCCAAGGTGCAAAGAAGTACGTCGAATCCGCGCCCATCTCGTGGATGTCCGCCACCGCCAGCGGCATCCACTCCAGCAGGTACTGCACGCGACCCCGGATCTCAGGCTGCGTCAGCGTGAACCAGTCCCGGTTCAAGTCGAACAGGTAATGGTTGCTCCTTCCGCCGGGCCATGGCTCGGCCCGCTCCGCTGCCACCGGACTCGCATCCGGCTCCAGCCCCTCATTCTGGCGGTAGGTCTGTACGAAGCGGTCCCGTCCATCCGGATTCTGCAGCGGATCAATCAGCACCACGGTGTTCTTCCTCACGGAATCCACCAGCGGATCGCCCTGCGCGGCCAGCAGGTGATAGGCGCTGACCAGCGCAGAGTCGGGGCCCGAGATCTCGTTGCCGTGGATGGCGCAGATCAGCGCCACCACCGCCGGCAGATCCGCCGACACCTTGCGCGCTTCCTCCGCGCTTGTTCCGCGAGGATCGGCCAGCTTCTTCTGCGCCGCCTTGATCTGATCCAGCCGGCGAATGTTCTCCGCGCTGCCCACCACCGCGTAGATCAACTTGCGGCCCTCGAACGTCATCCCGTACTCGAATACCTTGATCCGCCCGGGCGCCGCCGCTTGCAGTGCTTCGAAGTACTTCACAAACTCCGCGTGCGTGGGATGCCGCGTGCCAATTTCAAAGCCCAGCACCTTCTCCACTGTGGGGATGGCGGGGTCATATTTCGTTCCAGGCCAGAATTCACTCTTTGACTGTCCCGGCACCGCGGGCGCGAGGAATAGGAGGAGAGCAACGAGAGTACGCATGGAACGAAGTATACGCCGGGAGGCGGCCCCGGCTGCCGAAAGCGCGGAATGGGAATAGAATAGGGGCGAGCTTGGCCACCAGTCTCTTACGGAAGGATCTCGGACATGGAATCTCGGTTCTCACGGCGAAGGATGATGCAGGGGGTCGGCGGCGCCGCGCTGGCGCAGAGTTTGCAGTCTGCCGGGGCGGCTCCGGCAGGGCGCAATTGGCCGATTGAGGAAGGTCCGGATACGCCGAAAATCTGCCTGGCTCCGGGTGACGGCGGCGGGCCTCTGCCCGGTACCTGGCAACCTCCGGCTGGGCCGCCGGCCCCGCTCCGCGGCGGCTACGGCGGGTATCTGGCGTTCAAGGCCGATGCCGCTCCGCCGCCTCCTGCCACTCCCGGCCCTGGCGGCCGCGCCTGGAATCTCCCAGCCAGCTATCAACGCATCCGCCAACTCGGCGTCAGCCACCTGCTCGGCGTCTCCATCGGCGGCGGCATGCCGTGGACCGAAGAGAACGTCCGCCGCGCTATTCAGAGCGCCAGGGACGCGGGACTGGTCGCCTACAACTCGATGATCGGACTTCCGAACAGCGTGCTCTATGGCAAGGACACTCGCGCCAAAGACATGGAACAAGTCATCGCCTCCATCGAGGCCGCCGGCAAAGGCGGGCTCCCCGTGGTCGAGTACAACTTCTACGCCCACCGCGCGGTTGAGGGCTACTACGAGACGGTAGGCAGAGCCAAGGCCGGCTACACCGCGTTCGATCACGATCTCGAACTGCTCGTCAACCAGGAAGGCGTCGTCGTCCAGCCCATCTACCGCGACGAGTCTGGCGCCATCACGCCCGAGACACTGGCCGCCTTCCCCAACGCCAGGAAGGTCAAATTCAAGGACCTGCCGCCCATGCCGCAGGAAGGCAAACGCACGCTGAAGGAGATGTGGGCCAACATCACATACTTTCTGAAAATCGCCGTGCCCGCCGCCGAAAAGGCCGGGGTTCGCCTGGCCCTGCACCCTAACGATCCGCCGGCGCCCATCAGCCGCGGGTCCGAGCAGATCATGGGGACGCTCGCCGGCTGGAAGCATCTCATCGAGCTCGTGAACAGTCCTGCGAACGGCATCACCTACGACTGCGGTGTCACCCGCGAACTGGGCGAAGACCCTGTTGCCGTGGCCGAATACTTCGCCAGCCGCAAGCGAATCAACCATGTTCACTATCGCAACGTGCTGGTCGAAAAGCCGTACGAGCGGTACCAGGAGGTATTTGTCGACGGCGGTCTCTGCGACATGTTCGGCGTCATGAAAGCGCTGGTCCGGAACAAATACAACGGCATCATCTACCCCGAACATCCGCGAGCCTTGGATGCCGATCGCGATCGCTACGGCCCCGGCGGGCGCATCCCCGGCTACCCCGGCGGCGGCGGCTACACCGGCATCGCTTACAGCGTGGCCTACACCAGAGCCATGCTGCAGGCGGCGCTGTCCACGGTTTAGGGCTCCTCCGCGTAGTAACTATCGGCGCCGGGAATGCGCCCAAACTGATTGCGGTCCGTGACGCCTGCGCCATGTCGCCGCACGGAAAGGACTCATATGCATTTCACAAGACGGGACATGGGCCGGATTGCGCTCGCGTCGGTGCCGCTCGCTCAGGCGTTCGGCGCGAAGAAGATCGATTCGAGGTTCGGCGGCGTCCAGATCGGCGCCATCACCTATAGCTTCAACCGGATCGCAAACCCTGATCCCGAGGCCATCATCAAGGCATATGTCGAGATCGGATTGGGCGAAGCGGAGTTGATGTCGAATCACTGCGAGGCGCTCGCCGGCGCCCCGGCGATGCCGATGTTCGGCCGCATCGGCGGCGGCCCTCGTCCGCCTGCCGCGCCCGGCGCTGGACCGCGGCCACCTGCGGGCCCCGGCGGCGGACGTCCGCAGCTTACGCCCGAGCAACTCGCCGAACGCAAGGCCGCCCAGGAGAAGCTCACCCAGTGGCGTGCCGGCACCAGCGCCGCCACCTGGAAGACCGTCGCCAGGAAGTTCGAAGACGCCGGTATCGATCTCGCTCTGCTGTGCTTCAACATGCAGGACAGCATGAAGGACGAAGACATCGAATACGGCTTCAACATGGCTAAAGGTCTCGGCGTGAAGGGCATCACCACCAGCACCACCATGACCATGGCGAAGCGCATCGCTCCTATCGCCGACAAGCACAAACTGCTGGTCGGCTACCACGGCCACGATGCCACCCACGACCCCAACCAGACCGCTACCGTGGAGAGCTATCTGACCCTGATGGCTTACGGCAAGTACAACGGCGTGAACCTCGATATCGGCCACTTCACCGCGGCCGGCTACGATGCCCTGGCGTTCATCAAAGAGCACCATAAGAAGATCACCAATCTTCATATCAAGGACCGCAGAAAAGACCACGGCCCGAACGTCGCAGTCTGGGGCACCGGTGACACGCCGATGAAAGAAGTGCTCCAATTGCTGAAGAGGGAGAAGTACCCCATTCCGGCCAACCTGGAGTTGGAGTACCCCGTTCCCGAAGGCTCCGATATCATCACCGAGGCCAAGAAGTGCCTCGCCTACGTCAAGAGCTGCCTGGCCTAGTCCGGCGCTCGCCCTGTCTGCGAATTGTTTCTCTGGAGAACTGAAATGGCTTTATCAAGACGGCACTTTTTTTATGGCCCCCTGCTGGCCGGCGCGGTACCCGCCGCCGGATTCGGCAGCACGCCTTCGTTGAAGTTTGCGGGCTTCAAATCCCCGAACGAGAAATTGAACTTCGCCGCCATCGGCTCCGGCGGCCAGGGCGCATCCAACCTCGGTGCGGCCGCGCCCACTGAAAATGTCGTCGCTCTCTGCGACGTAGACGACCGTCGCGCGGCTCCCACCTATAAGCGCTTCCCCAACGCGCCAACCTACCGCGACTTCCGCAAGATGCTCGACAAAGAGGAGAAGAACATCGACGCCGTGATCGTGGCCACGCCCGATCACATGCACGCCATCGCCGCCATGTGGTGCATGGAGCGCGGCAAGAGCGTCTATGTGCAGAAGCCTCTCGTCCGCACGATCTGGGAAGCCCGCCAGTTGCGCGCCGCCGCCGCCAAGTACGGCGTCGCCACACAGATGGGCAACCAGGGCTACTCCAACGAAGGCACGCGCCAGTGCGCCGAGATCGTCTGGAACGGCGAGATCGGCAACGTTACCGAAGTCCACGCCTGGAGCGATCGTCCGCTGTGGCCCCAGGGCCTCACCGAGCTCCCCAAGGAAGAGCCCGTCCCCAGCACCCTGGATTGGGACTTGTGGCTTGGCGTAGCTGACAAGCGCCCCTACACGGGCGGCGGCCGGACGGAGCCGGATCGTTGGGGCGGCTTCTTCTATCAGCCCTTCAACTGGCGCGGCTTCTACGACTTCGGCTGCGGCGCCCTCGGCGACATGGCCTGCCATATCCTGGGTGCGCCCAACATGGCCCTGCACCTCTCCCAGCGCAAGATCGTTGGCGTGGAGTGCATCAAGAAGGAAGGCGCCAGCCCCTTCATGTTCCCCAAGGGCTCCGTCACCCGCTACGACTTTGCGCCGTTCGGCAACATGCCGGCCCTGACGGTCTTCTGGTACGACGGCCTGAAGAAGAACCCCACCATCCCCGGAGTCCCGGAAGGCGAGTGGATCGGCGATCCGCCCATGCTGGCCCGCGCCGGCGGCGCTGGCGCTCCTGGCGGCGGACGCGGTCCTGGCGGCCCTGGCATGATGCGCCCGGCCGGCAACGACTTCCGCTCGCCCGGCAGCGTCTTCAATTGGGAGACGTTCCAGGCCATGAAGGCGCCCGACGCCCAACTCCGCTTCCCCACTCCAGACGGCAGTCTCTTCATCGGCGACAAGGGCATGCTCACCACAGGCACCTACGGCGATGTCACTCGCCTGATTCCCGTCGAGAAGATGAAAGACTACCGCATGCCGGCCCCCATGCTCACCCGCTCGCCCGGCCACATGCGCGACTTCATTCGCGCCTGCAAGGGCGGAGATCCGGCGTGCTCCAACTTCGACGTCGCCGCGCCCTTCGTCGAATGGATGCTCTTAGGAGTCATCGCCCTCCGCGTCGAGGGCAAGCTCGAATGGGACGCCGCCAAGATGCGCTTCTCCAACAACAACGAAGCCAACCAGTACTTGAAGCCCCAGCTCCGCAAAGGCTTCACCATCAGCTAGCAAGTAGGGACCGGCCTCCCGGCCGGTCCTAACTTCCCCGTGTGCCCAAACTAACCGACCTAAAAGAAACCGCCCTCTACGTAGACGACCTCACCCGAGCCAAAGCCTTTTACCTGGACGTCATGGGCCTAAAAATCCTCACCGACGACCCAAGATTCTGCGCATTAGACGTAGCCGGCAAACACATCCTCTTACTCTTCCTAAGAAATGCCTCTCTTGAA
>CAYVDY010000507.1:0-5341 GCA_964450255.1 uncultured Candidatus Solibacter sp.
TGAAGCGGCAGCTTCTGCCGTCGATCGCTGGCCCTGCTGGTCCGGCCCCTTCTCCTCGTCAGGAGTCGGCTCCTTCCTTCAAAGCTTCGCCCTCGGCGCCAAAAGCATTGGGAGCACTAAGGCGTCGGCGAGCGAGACCCCGCACAGGTCCCAGTCCGCGGTCTAGGTGTCCAGTCCCGAGGTCAAGTGGGCTCGAGCCTGTGCTCCGGCTCATCCGCCCAGCCCTTGCAGATGGCCTCGTAGGGCGTTTGGCTATTTAAGGTCTTGAGCCGCCTTGCGACTTTGTAGGCATACAGGTGGCGAAATGATCTTTGAGCTGGCGATGGGTGCCGCAATGATACCGCCGGAGGGAAGCCTCCTTGAGCGTGTTCTTCCCCTCGACCTAGCCGTTGGTCCAGGCGTGATTGGGCTCAGTTAGGCGTACCCATCCGGTGAGGGCCGCGGCGACGCTCGGGACCCATCAACGTCGAGTAAGTCATGCTGCGCTGCTAACACCGCTCCTAACCACGTGGTCAGCTGCGCAGCATCCCTGGCCCGCCCCGCCTCCGCTAGGCGGCCCTCACCGGAGGGGTACAGTTAGGCGATGCTCGATGTCGTGCTCTTGGCAGACCCAGTCGAAGTTGTGCAGGCGGTCGCGCCCGTGAGGCCTGACCGGCGCTGAGGTGCATCGCAAAACCTGGATGCCGTCAACCAGCACCTTGTTGATCCTGTCAGGGACGGCCCCAATTAGGGCTGCGAGGAGGCCGTCGCCTACCGCACTGGCGTCGATTTCGTTACGCCCTGGAACTCTACGCTCTGCCGCCTCATGTACAGGCCAAGCGCCACGACCGGGAGGACCCACACAACGCGGCTCTGATAGCGCTGCGCCACGGCCGAAAGGATCCCCGTGACTGCGGCGTTGGCGAGCAGGCCGACGAAGATGAGGGCCACCAGACGGGCGACTGAAGATCGCGGCGCGCGCACGGCCTGCCAGGCGAGGTAAAGGGTCGCCACGAGAGCGGTCGCATAGATGAGCAGGCTCACGAATGGGCGAATCGGCGCGCGCTCGGCATCAGAAGCCATTCTGACCTTCCCGTCTTCCTGGATGACCTGCTTACCGAACTTCACATCGGCGAGGCCGATCGCAAACACCTGCCGGGCGAAGGCCCTTCCAGATCGCAAGGCTTGCTGCACCGGGTAGGCGCGCGCTGCGGCGGCGACAATCTCGGGTTCCTCCTGCCGAATGGCGTCCATCTGTTCAGGCGTTGCTCTCGTGTTCAGCCCGTTGGGCCCCCAGATCATGTCGACTTGCCGTTTTGGCAAGACGGGAAACATCTCACAAATGACGTACTTCTTGGTCGGGCACGTCTTCTCGAGGTACCAGCGCCCCGGACCATCCTCGATCGAGCGCGTCAGGACTAGAGGCAGGCGTTTGGGCGCCAGACTGGCTTCCGAGAAACCGACTAACGAGGTACCCAGCACGACGGCCATGCCGACCACTATGGGAGTGGACAACCACGTGACGTCGGCAAGGTCCGATCTGCCCAGGCGACCACGGCATTCCCAAACCAGTTGCCCAATCGCGACGGCCGCAACGAGAGCCAGCACCGGTATGTGGCTAGCGTGGGCAGCGAACGCGAACGTTATCGTCAGCACCGCGAAGAGTTTCGCGCCAAGTCCCAGCGGAGCGTCGGAGGGTTGCAGGAGTAAAGCGTAGCAGAGCAGAGCGAGGCCCGCGAACATGTCGGGTAAGACAAACGAGGCGAACCAGGGAGCGGATGTCGCGGCTGCTACGGCCAAACCGCATAACATAGCTGCACGCGGACTGATGCTAGGTGTGACCCGCTTCCACCAGAGGAACAGTATTGCCGTGGTGACCAGGGACTGAACCGCAATCGCGATATAGAATTTCGTTGCCGGCCAGGACGCCAGGTAGACGAAGAGGCCGTAGGCAAGGGCCCTGGTGCTGATGACATTAGCGGCTGACTTGGCGGGTATTGTTGCCGGGCTTGCGCCACCAGTGGCCATGACCTCCGCGACAGGTACGGCGGACAACCCCAGCTTCTCTGACACAACGGCGACCGCGGCGTCCCCGGCCTTATAGTAAGGTAGCGTGTCAAAATGGATTGCGGCGTGACCGTTCAGGAGGGCCGGCCAAAGCATCGCCACTGACACGATTAGCAGGGCACAGGCCCAACACCCGAAGCGCCCGAAGGAGTCAATGGATCGCCGCATCTGAGCCTCATATTCTTGAGTCAAAGGATTCTGCTTCCACGATCATTCGACCGCTCCCACACGTGGAAAGGGCGGCAGCGTTTCAGCTTCACCCGGCGGCGCGGACTGGGCGGAACTCTGTAGAGGTCGCCGAGCTTCCACCCGGAAGAACGGACCCACAAGAAGCAGGACGGGGCGCAGGAAGGGTAAATCCCGGACCCGATTATACACACCTGCCAGCCATGCCTTTGCCGCCTTGAAACGCGCGATCTCCTCCTGAGGCACCGCAGGCATGACCAGCCGGAAGCTAAAGTCTGTGTTCTGGCGCAGCCGTCGCGCCAGCGCAGCGCTCCCCATCAGGCGTGTGTCGTCATAGGTCTTGCCGCTCCGCCAGCGCACGAAGGGAGCCTGCCAAGGCTTCGGTAGCCAGCCGACGCCCCACACGTGCACATGAGGCTCGGCGGTAAGGCTGAATCGGTTGGGGGTCGTAAAGACCGCACGTCCGCCGGGACGCACCACCCGACAGGTCTCAGCCAGGTAGCGCTCTGGTGAATTCACGTGTTCGATCACATCCAACGAGACGACGGCGTCGACGCTCCCGCTCCCCAGAGGCAGCGCTTCGCCGTAAGCCGCGGCAAGCAGCGGATCGCCCCCCCAATGCTGGATGAGTCGCTTAGCCACCACGAGCCATGTCATTGAGACGTCTATGCCGACGCTTGAAAACCCCTCGCGATGAAGCGCCGCGATCAGCATTCCCGCACCGCAGCCGAGATCCAGTACGCGCGAACCGGGCTGAAGTAGCGGCGTCAACCAACTGGGATTATCTCGGATCAGGCGGCTGGGCGCCTGGAGAACCTGAGCCGTACGCAGTTCGATGCGCTCGGCGGACCAGCCCGGGCGGCGCGAATAGACAGTCCGAACCAACGCTTCGAGGGACCAATCGGGATGCGAGTCCAGCTCCGCAGCGAGCTCCAAGTCGGCTGAAAACTGCGAGCCTTGTCCCAGTGGGGAACGCAGGTCTGGGATACCCCCCAAAACACCATACTCGCTCGCACACACGCGACAGCCGAGATGAGGCCCGCTTGGCGAAAGGTCTTTGCGGCAGGTGGGGCAGATCCAGATCACGCGTTAGCGTCGCTGGTTCGCATGACACGCTGGATGGCTCGCGTTTGCCTCGCCACAAGAACCGCCTCCCCCAATAACGTGCCCATGGCAGTGCCTAAAATCCCAAGCTGCCACGTCAAGAGCAATTTCGCCGCGATGGCCACACTCATCGCCGAAAGTGACAGCCTCATTTCCAGATGGGCGCGCCCTGCGCCGATGAGCGCTTGCCCCTGAGTGCGGCTGACAAACCCCAGCACGCCGGCCAGCATCAGCAAGGCCAATGGTCCGGCGCCCGCCGCAAAGCTGGCGCCAAACAGGAAGGGTAGAAGTTCTGGACCGAGCCCAGCGAGCACGATCGCACCGACGGCTACTGTCGGCACGGCCCACCTAAACGCATGGGACAGTTCGTCCCGCCACGCGCGCGTTCCCGCCGCCCTGGAAAAGCGGGGCAGGACGATGACCGCATAAATACCGCTCATCGTTACCAGCAATGAGTAGATGCGAAAGGCCGCTGCGTAGATTCCAAGCGTCGTATGGCTTGCCAGAAGACCGAGAATGAACAGGTCGCTGCTGTAGCCTAGCCCACGGACAACCTTGGATGCGCCGATTGGCCAGCAATCCCGCAGCAGCTGCCTCACGTCACCGAAAGCGAGCCGCGGGGAACGGGGACCATGCTGCAGGAAACGGCGCCCCCAGATTCCAAGCCCAAGCGCCAGACCGATGTCTGAAACCAGCCTTGCGCCCGCGTAGGCGGCCGCCTCGCCGCCATACATGAAAACGAGAACAGCGAGCAGCAGGTTGAGCGCTGCGTTCCCTGTCAGAGCAAGCGATACGACCCCAGTCGCCTCGCGAGCTTGTGCGAACCACAGGGGCGCCACCGCGGCCGGCAGGACTGCAGCGGCGAGCAGCATGACAGTTGCTGCGGCTTCCCGGTAGCTGGGTAGCAGCAGGCAGACGAGTCCCGACATCAACAGGATGGGGGCGGACAGCGCGACCCGCGTTAGTGAAATGGTCTTCGCGAGTTCGGCGCCTCTGCGCGGATCCAGCGCGTACGCGCGGACACCGTACATGTCCGTACCGAAGTTCATGAGGATGAGGCCATAGCTGAGCAAGTTCAGGCCGAGGGACACCTCGCCGAACCCCGCCGCGCCAAGCGCCCTGGCCATCAGCAGACTCGTCGCGAAGTTGATCGCCGTGGCCGCCAGGTTGGACATGCCTAGAAGCGCGAACCGCTTGTTGACGTTGGGCTGCGCGCGAAGGCCGGCGCGAAAACGCTTCACCCCAGTGTCCGCCGGAGAACGGCGTCGCCTAGGCAATCGCGCAGCCCATGGGCCTTCGAACAGCGTAGCAAAGCTGGGGAGATGAAATCCCTAAGCCGGTGCACGTCGCCGAATCGCTTTTGGTTGCGCCGAGCTATGCAACAGTCGGGCTTCCCGTCGGATGCAATAGACCTGTGAAGTACGCGACCGTCCGCGCGAGGCCGGCGTCCAACGGCGTCGTCGGTTCCCAGCCCAGGCTGGACCTGGCCAAGGCGATCTCGGGCTTGCGCCTCTGTGGATCATCTTGCGGCAGGGGACGAAACTCGATCCCGGACGGCCCTCCGACAAGCGTGACGATCTTCTGGGCCAATTCGGCGATCGTGAACTCCTGCGGATTGCCGAGATTAATCGGCCCAGTGACGTCGTCGCCGGAAGACATGAGCCGAACTAGTCCTTCGACCAGGTCGTCGACATAGCAGAACGAGCGCGTCTGCGAGCCGTCGCCGAAGATTGTGATCGGCTCTCCTTTGAGAGCCTGGACGATGAAATTCGAGACTACCCGCCCGTCGTTGTGCAACATGCCGGGGCCGAATGTATTGAAGATGCGGGCGACCTTGATCCTAAGTCCATGTTGCCGATGGTAGTCGAAGAACAACGTCTCCGCACATCGTTTGCCCTCATCATAGCACGATCGCGGACCAATTGGATTGACGTTGCCCCAATAGTCTTCGGTCTGCGGATGAACAAGCGGGTCGCCGTAAACCTCCGACGTAGAGGCCTGGAGC
>CAYVDY010000508.1:0-5325 GCA_964450255.1 uncultured Candidatus Solibacter sp.
TCACAACTTCCAGCCCAAATCACCTCGATGACTCGAATCTGGCCAGGAAACGCATCAGGTGACCAAAGCCATCGCCGATCTGCCTTCCATCTGGTGCTGTGACTACAAGGTAATTCCTCTTCGCCTCGATGGCGCCCAAAACGGTCACACATATCTTGCGTTCGCCTGCATCTCGGGCTTTCTGGAGCTCCCGCCGCATGACGTCGCTCTCTCGCTCCGGCGCGAGATTCAGACCCTTCGGCCAGCGAAATCCTTTGGTGACCATAGCCTCGCATCGGTTGTTCACGATTCCACCAGTGCCAATGTAGAGTTCGCCGGTGACGCGAACGGTCTTGCCGGCGTATCTCCGCGGATCCTTGACAATCGAGCAAAGAATTTCTTGCTGCGGAGGATGGGGTTCTTCTGTCGCAGGGCTTTCAGCACCACTCAGCGATGCGACCACCAAGCCCGCGTAGCAACAAGTAAAGATCACCCGAGTCAATCGGCCCTGCCTCCGATTGCTCGGCGGCAAGGCTCCACTGCTGCCGCGTTTTGCTTCTGGGTCTCGCAGTTGATGCTCGTTTCCGAATCTGCATCATACCTGATCAGCAATCCTCCGAGCCCGTGAACAAGGTCGATGAGACGTCCCAATTCGTGGAGGAGGGCCAAGACTTTTTCTGCGGTGGTCGAACGATTCCAATACGACGATTGGACCAGTATATCGGAGCAAGCAGATTTCCAACAGCTGAACCGACGGTGAACGGATCTGCGCTCGAAAACCTCCCCCACGCTGCGCTGTAATACCGGTTCGACGCAGAATGTAGCCAGACGGAAGACCTGGACGTCCGATCACTCTCGGGATTCACAACTTCCAGCCCAAATCACCTCGATGACTCGAATCTGGCCAGGAAACGCATTCAGGTGACAAGGTAATCCCTCTTCGCCTCGATGGCGCCCAAAAACGGTCACACATATCTTGCGTTCGCCCACATCTCGGGCTTTCTGGAGTTCCCGCAGGATGACGCCGCGCTCTTGCTCCGGCGCGTCCAATCCCTCTATCCGTTGGTGGATTCGGCCTATGACGCAGAGTCAATCCATTCACATAGCCGCTGCCTGGGTGACGTCCCATTAATCGCGCCGAATGGACGAAACGGTATGCGAAAGCCAGCGAACTCGCCGAAGATCATTGCGCCTAAACGTGGCAGACAGTTTACGTGGGCCGAACACGACCACTTCGGTGAGCGCACGATGGTCGAGCGTGTCTACAACGGGCTGAAGGATGAATCTGGTGCGTCACAAATTCGAGTCTGGGGCGCTAACAAGGTGACGGCACACGTCAGTTTTGGGGCCCTGGCCCTGATCGTGGACTGGCGGCTGAAACTGGCCATTTAGCTACAGATTGAGCGGAAAGACCCGAAGGGGGCTTAGGCGTAGGACCGGCAGGCGTGCTGGGGGCGCGCCCGACAAGGGCCTGCCATCGGGTTACAACGAAACGGCCGCAGTAGGGTAAAACGTCCAAGCCGCCCGCCGAAAGCAGCGCCAGAAGCGCATCGCATCCCGCTTGTCAAGCCAGTCTGGTGGAAGGTCTGCAAGTGGTTCACGTGCAAAGCCGAATTATATCTCATTATTTATCAATCACTTGAATGCTGAACAGTGTTCAGTCTGGCGAAGTCGGGAGTAGTGTTTCTTCGGGAAGGAAGAGAGCTTCCGACCCGAGGACCAAAATGGATAGCATGCCGATCATCATCATATTCCCGCCTGTGTTCTTCTGAGCGTAAGCTCAAGGGAAAAACCAATCTTCGTGCGGATCACAGCGCACGTCACAAAAAAAGCAAAGTCATGTGTAGGTTTAGACCTAAATTGTCTGGTATGATTCCTAGGAGTACTAAGGGTCCGGGTACTCCTAGGAATCGCCAGAGCCCGAATTTCATCGTGGATCCAATGATCGGATTGCGTCATGCCCCCGCAGATGACAGCCAAGTCCGCAGTGTGTCTATTTCTTGCCGCGTTTGTGCTTGCCGGGTCGCCGGCAGGTCCCCAAATGTCCCCAGGACTGGAGCGGCTTGTGGCGCAGGGGCACAAACACTACCAAAAGCAGGAATACGAGTTGGCGCGGAGTGTTTACGAGCAGGCCAGGCAGCGGGCTGAGCGGGAGGGCAATCTCAAGTGGGCGCTACGATTGCGCAACAATGTTGGCGCTACATTCCTGGCAGTGCAGCAGCACCACGGCGCGTTACAGTCGTTTTTGCAGGCGCGGGAGATGGCGCGGCAGCAGCAGGATCGGGAGGTAGAGGCGGCGGCGTGCGCAAATCTGGCAGCGATCTATATGTTGATTGGGGACGGGGACGCGGCTGAGGAATCACTGGGCGCGGCCACGGCGAGGCTGCCTGTGGGGAGTGCGAACCGGGCGCGACTCCTGGCACAACGGGCGCGGCTGGAGATCCGGCGAGGCGCCGGAGACCGTGCGGAAGTGACAGTGGGGGAGGCGCTCGCGGCGGCGCAGACTGCGAACGACCGGGCAGTGGAGGCGCTGGTTTGGGACGATCTGGCGATGATGCGGATGGGGGCCGGCGATCTGGCCGGAGCCGAGACAGCGCTGGCAAATGAGTACCGCCTTTGGGCGTTGTTCCACACGCCGAATCCGGAGTTCCTGCATTGGCGGATAGCGCGACTGCGCCTGTTTCAGGGCAGAGCCGAGGAGGCGTTGGATTGGCTGAAGCGGGCGGCGGGCTACGCGCGGCGATCCCCGGGTTCGATGACGCCTCATTGGAGAGAGCACGATCTGGCATTGGCGCTGGAGATGGCGGGGCGGCGGACGGAGGCGTTGGAAGCGGCCAGGCGGGCATGGCTGTGGAGTGTGGAGTGGCGCCAGGAAGTTCTGCCGGCGCAGACTGCGCAACTGGCGGCGGATGTGACGCAGGCGGATCTGGCGGCGCTATATGCGCGGCTGGCCGACGGTTCGGCGCGGCACCAGGAAGAGGTCTTCCTGGCGGTGGAGCAGAGCAGGGCGGCGAGCCTTCGATATGCACTTCTGAACAGACCTGCGATGCGCGATCGGCTGGGCGCCGAGTACACGCGGACGCTGATGGGGTGGAGATCGGCAACAGCGCGGTGGCTGAACGGCGGCCAAGGCGGGGCGGAGCCGGCGGCGATCGGCCGGATGCGGGCGAAGTTGGCGGAACTGGAAGCGAGTGCGGGTTTGCCGGCGCCGCTGTTGGGTCGGGAAGGCTCGCCAGCCTTAGAGCAGTTGAGCGGCAAACTAGGCAACGGAGCGGTTCTGTTCTCGTTTCAATTGGGAGAGCCCGCATCGCATGTCCGGCTGCTGACGTCGAAGGGCGTGACGCAGGCAAGGCTGCCTGGGCGGGCGGAGTTGACGAAACAGGTGGAGGCGTTCCGGGAGGCGATCGAGGCGAATGACGAGGCGACGCCGGTGCTAGGTGCGCGATTGTATCAGGTCCTATTCGGATTCGCGCCGCAGGCCGCGAGGGAAGTGCCCCTTTGGTATTTATCATTGGATGACGCACTGCTGTCGCTGCCATTCCCGGCGCTGCGAACGGGCGGGCGAGAGAGGGGGGCGTGGTTGGCGGAGAGCCACCGGATAGCGGTGGTACCTTCGGCGTTCTCTCTTCTGCGGGAGGCGAGGCCATCGCCGGGCAGGCGGTTGCTGGCGGTGGGAGATGCCGTGCACAACTCGGCCGATCCGCGTTACCGGCCGTCAGGCGGGGCGGTGCAGAGGTGGGCGCCGTTGTCGTTTTGGATCTGGCCGCAGATGAGGGATGCTGTGCCCAGCGCGCGGTTGGAGTTGCCGGCGCTGGCGGGGAGCGGCCGCGAGATTGAAAAGGTGGCGGCGGTGTGGCGAAGCGCGGGGCTGACGGCAGAGGTTCTCTCGGGAGCCGATGCCTCGCAGGCGCTGTTGGAGAAAGCGCTGAGCCGAACGCCAGGAACACTGCACTTTGCGACACACGTGATTCCGGTGCCCCACGGGGAGTCCAGGTTCCTGCTGCGGCAGAGTCCGGCGGGGAATGGATCGCCTGTTTCGTACGTCGTATCGCGGCCAGACGATGCGTTTCTAGCGCTTTCGATGCAGCCTGATGGCGGGCGGGACGGGATCAACACGGCATCCGTCCCAGCGTTCGATGTGCCGGGGAGCCTGATTGTCCTGAACGGCTGCAGCAGCGGCTTGGCTCGCGTGCAACCGGGCGCGGGGCTGATGGGGTTCGCCCGGGCCTGGATATCGGCGGGAGCGTCGTCAGTGGTGGCAAGTCTCTGGCCGTTGACCGACGACTCCGGCGCTTTTTTCGAGTCCTTCTATCAAGCCCGGCTGAACGGGCGTACTACGACAGAATCGTTACAGACCGCGCAGACGGCGATGATCCGAGGGCAGGGATGGAGAGCAGAGCCTCGCCATTGGGCTGCGTATCTTGCCGCAGGCCAGGAGTAAGCCGAATGCTCACGTTCTCCAATCAGCCGCCGGACCACGACGCCGAGGGCACTAACAGTCTGGAGAGGCGGACTGATGCCGATCCCACGAATGACTTCTCGGCGGAGCGGTGGATTGGGCTGGTGGATCGTATCCGGAGCAGCGAGGCGAGCGCGATGGAGGAGTTGTACCGCGTCTTTTCCCGCGGCATCCGTTATTATCTGTGCCGGCATCTTGGGCCCCAGGAGTTGGACGATAAGGTGCATGACACCTTCCTGATTGTGGTCCAGGCGATACAGAGCGGCGGGTTGAGGGAACCGGAGAAGCTGATGGGATTCGTGCGCACGGTAGTGCGGCGGCAGGTGGCGGCGTTCATCGACACGGCTGTTCATACGAGGCGCGACTTCGCGGATCTGGAACTGGGGGGGACGGTGGCGGACGGGGGCGCGAATCCGGAGCAGCAACTGCTTCGCGAGGAACGTTCGAATCTGATGTTGAAGGTGCTGCGGGGCATCTCGCGACGGGACCGCGAGATTCTGACGAGGTTTTACCTGTATGAACAGACACAAGCGCAGATCTGCGAGGAGATGGCGCTGACGGAGACGCAGTTCCGGCTGCTGAAGTCGAGGGCGAAAACGCGCTTCGCGGAGTTGGGGCGGAAGCGGATCACTCCGGCAAAGCTGCCGGAACAATTGCTGAGAAAATCGTCGGGCTCCGGGCACTAAGGATATGAACCAAGATCAACGACTTTGCCTCCTGCCTCCGAAACGGCTATTGTGTCATTGGGCGCAGGTGCGACTGGAGTTCTCCCATGACAGGGTTGAGCTGGGAAGATGATGGCGCCCAGGAGGGGCTTCTGACAAGGCGTTCTGCCCAGAACTGTCTGACTGATCACGAGCTGGAAGAGTACTTGTTCGACCGACTTT
>CAYVDY010000509.1:0-5275 GCA_964450255.1 uncultured Candidatus Solibacter sp.
TCCCCCGCCCGAGAAAGCGATCGGAGGGAGCGGCGGCAGGGGCGGGAGGGGCGGCGCAAGATGACTGGAGGCGCGGATCGTGATTTGCTGGTTGCTACTAACCTGATGGACTCCGCCCTTATCTTCCACGCCATCCAGTTCGCCTCGGCCGCGCATGCCGGGCAATACAGGAAGAACACGCGTGTTCCGTACCTGATTCATCCCTTGCGCGTGTCGAAGATTCTGGTGGAGGCCGGCTGCGCCGAGCACCTCGCCGTGGCGGCAGTGCTGCACGATACGGTGGAGGATTGCTTTGTGACCTACGAGCAGATCCAGCGGCTTTTCGGGCCGGAGGTGGCGGAACTGGTGCGCGGGGCTACCGAACAGGACAAGAGCGACACGTGGGAGAACCGCAAGCGCCAGACGATTGAGTTTCTGCGCACGGCCGGACCGGACATGCTGTTGGTGTCGGTGGCCGACAAGCTCGACAACGTCCGTTCCATTCGTGAGGATCTGGAACTGCACGGCGACCTGGCGTGGACGCGGTTTAAGCGAGGCCGCGATTCGCAGGCGTGGTACTTCCGCTCTCTCTCCGAGGTTTTCACGCAGCGGATGACGGCGCCTCCGGGCACGCGGCTGGCTGCTGTGTTTGCGGCGGAGGTCTCACAGGTTTTCGACTAGCGGCTAACGTGCGCTGATCACCCTCTGCCAAGGGCACCCGCGGTTCCGCCCGCCAGTGAGAGCCTCCACACTGCGGGGGGCGCCGCCGCCGGGATTCGCGTCATTGAGAGTGACGGGCAGGCGTGCACGGTGCGCCGCGCGATGGGTGGCGGCCGGCGCGGCGGCGGAAGAAATTGGGAATTGAGTAGACCGTCCCCGAATTAGCTGTCTTTGGCCAGGTAGAGTGTTTGGGAGGGGAAGGCAATGCCCACGCCGAGTTCGGCCAGCTTTTCCATGATCGTCAGGAGAATGTTCTCCTGGCTGGCCAGGAAATCATCGTAGTCCTTGGCGAAGAGATGGGTGCGGACCTCGATGTCGAGCGATGACGCACCGAAGCGGATGAAGCGCACCCGCAACGTGTCCTTCTCCACCTCGCTCATGCCCGCCAGCATTTCGCGGAGTGCCTCCAGGACGCCGCGCATAGCGGCGCCGCTGGTTTCGTAGCGCACGCCGATGACGTGGAGGCAGTGGAACTTGTCGCGAGCGGAGAAGTTCTCGATACTCACGGCGGCGGTCTGGCCGTTGGGGATGCTCACGATCGTCCGGTTCAACGTTCGGATGCGCGTCGAGCGGATGCCGATATCGACGATGGTGCCGGTGACGTCTCCGACGCGGCAGGTGTCGCCGACGCGGATGCTTTGGTCGCTGGTGATCATCACGCCGCCGAACAGGTTTTCAATGGTCTTCTGCGCGGCGAAGGCGAACGCGAGTCCGCCGATGCCGAGGCCAGTCAGGATGGCGGTCAACTCGACGTCCGCCAGTTTCAAGAGGAGGAGGATGCCCACGAGGCCCACAACGACCTTGGCGGCGCGCTGCATCAGCCAAATGGTGGAGCTATGTGTAACGCCGGTGCGCCGTTGGAGGCGATGGCCGGCGATCGTGGAGACGGAGTCGGTGATGCGGGACAGGAGCCATCCGCCACTGAAGACAGCTATCGTCGCGCCCACCCGGAACCAGAACTGCCGGGACAGGATGGTGGCGGCGAAGGACGAGATGAACATCACGATCAGCGCAAAGAGGAAGACGCGAAGAGGGCCGCTGAGTGCGAGCGCTACCGGTTGCGGCTCGTCGGGGTCCAGCCGGCGCAGGAGCGGGCTCCAGACGGCGCGGATTATCGTTTGCAGCAGAGCTGAGCCGCCCCACGCGATAGCGAGGCCCAGGATCCAGAGCAGCCAGCGCCAGAACGGCGTGCCGAGGAATTGCGTATCTTTCAAGCGATCCGGCAGATAGGCTTCGAGCCAGAAACTATCCGTGCCCACGTAGAGTTGAGGGATCTCTTTGAGGGTCTCCGCGGCAAACAACCAGACGCGGGAATCGCCGTTCTGCTGCACACGTTCCAGCACGACTTCCACGGGGCCGTGGGTGCTGTGGATGATGCCGATGAGCTCGCGGTTCAGCTGCGCCTCGTCGTTCGGGTTGCCGTCCGGCTGATTGCTGAGCCTCTCTACATCGATCTGAAAGCGGCGGTTCAGGACTGTGCCCAGTTCCATGGCGAGATGCTCGGCGCGGGCGGCGGGCAGCGGGGTGTGTAGATACTTTGCTGCGCGCTTGTAATCTTCATCGCTGATAGCGCGAAGGAAGTTCACGACGGCGCCTCGCGGCGTGGTGCGGCCGAGTGCGTCTGTCGGGGCTGGCGGCGGTTCGGGAGCCTTCGCTGCGGGCTTCAGGCCCTGAGCCCAGAGGCCGAGCGTGACGCCGGCGGCCAACAGCACGCGGGTGATAGCAGAGATCGCCATCCCTTCAGAGTAAACCGTGGCTGGAACGTTGACGGGCGTATTCGGCGCTATCGAAGTGGCCCTGCGATTCGGCGATGAGGCCATCGGGGCCGAGCAGCCATTCCTCGAAGCCGCTGATGCGGAGGCGGCGTTGGGTGCTGTTGAGTGTCCAGTGGTAAACGGCGCGGTCTCCCTGAATCTGGAGGCCGTCCATGATGAGGTGCAGGTCCGGTAGATCCGTCATGAAGGACCGCGCTGCTTCCGTGATGGCGGCGCGGCCCTGGGCCGGGGCGCCGCCGTTGATGGTGAGCGAGCCTTCGGGTGAGAAATGGGCGGCCACGGCGGCGGGATCCTGGCTGCACCAGGCGGCGGTGTAGCGCAGGGCGAAATCGTGGAGCGGGGTGGCTTCAGAGTTCAATGGTCCCTCGCAGGAACAGCACGCCCTCGCCGGCCATGGTGACGCGATCGCCCTTGAGTTCGCAGAGCAGTTCTCCGCCGCGGGGCGACACCTGGCGGGCGGTCAGTTTGGCTTGCCCGAGCCGTTTGGCCCAGTAGGGCACGAGGGTGCAATGGGCGGAGCCGGTGACTGGGTCTTCCGGCACGCCGGCGGCTGGGGCGAAGAAGCGGGAGACGAAATCGACACCGGGCGTGGAGGCAGGGGCGGTGACGATGACGGCGAATCGGTCCAGGTCGAAGAGGCCGGACATATTGGGCTGAAGGGCAATGATCTCGGCTTCCGAGCCGTAGACGATCATGTAGTCACGTGACGCCCAGACCTCCCTGGGCTGGCCTCCCAAGGCCTCCAGGAGCCCCGCGCAGGGTGTTGCCTGCTCTGGGGGACGGGCGGGAAAGTCGAGCGTCAGGAGGGCATCCTCGCGCGTAACGGTGAGGAGTCCGCTGCGGGTTTGGAAGCTCACGACACTCCGCTCCGGTTCCAGGAAGCGGAAGATCACGTAGGCCGAGGCGAGGGTGGCGTGACCGCAGAGATCCATCTCGTTGACTGGCGTGAACCAGCGAAGGTGGTAGCCTTCCGCCGTCCTGACGAAGAAGGCGGTTTCGGCGAGGTTGTTCTCCATGGCGATGGACTGCATGGTGGCGTCCGGCAGCCATTTCTGGAGCGGGCAGATGGCGGCCGGGTTGCCGGTGAACACGCGGCTGGCGAAGGCGTCCACCTGGTAGATGGGGAGTTCCATCCCATCAGCCTAACGGCTTTGGCGTCGTTTCAACAACCGGCGCTGATCTTGAGCCTGGCTGTGCCGTAGCGCGCGCCGGGCTTGTAGGAGAAGGTGAGGTCCAGGCCTAACGCCTTCAGGTCGCGGGCCACTCTCTGTTTGGCATCGGCGGAGAGGAGATCGCCGCGGCGGACGGTGAGCCGGGTGGCTACAACTTTTTGCTGCGCCTCGGTGAGACCTTCGTAATCGACGGATTCGACCATCGGGCTGGCTGTGATCTGTGATTGGGCGGCGGCGGGAATGGCCAGCGCGGCGAGAAGGACGGCGTCGATCAGTTTCAAGGGGGTCTCCAGTTCTGCTCAGGATAGACGATCCCAACTTGAAAAGGTGAGCCGGGACGCGGTGGAGTCCCGGCTTTCTTCTATTGATTCGCGCTCGCCGTCTTCTCGGGGCTTACGGCGGGCAGGTTGCGTATGGCGGCAGAGCCGGGTTTACCCAATTGCCGCGCCAACTGCGCGTGCTTCTGATACAACTTCTTATCGGTGGCGAAGTAGGCGATGGCGGTCATGGCGTGATACTCGGCGTCGCCGGGTCTGAGGCTGATCGCCCGTTCCATCAGTTCGGGTCCATCGGTGGCAGGGCTGATCTTCATTTGGTTCATCGCTGTTGCCCAGTAGCCGGCCCGCATGAGAGACAGCGGATCGCCGGGACGAATCCTGGCGCGCAGGGCGGCCAGTTCCTGGAGTGCCGCCTGCTTGTGAGTGGGGCTGTCGTCGGCTTCCAAGGCCTTTGAGCGCAGCGGCTCGAGAGCTTCAAACAAGGACCCCGGGGTGGAAACCCACGGGTGACAGAGGAGCGGTCCGCCGGCGAGGGCCACGGTTGCCAATGCTATACCCAGCAGCACCGGCGAGGTCGATTTGATCAAGTGCATCTTGCACCTCCTGGGTCCCAGCATGGGGCAGCAGAACGCGGACAGGGAGTAATCACGCGGTGCATTACCGTAACATTGGCTGTAACTTACCACAAAGGCATTGATTCCCGGAGTGAAGAGTGCGAGATTGGGGCGTGGTTGCCCATGAGGACGTGCGGGCCGCCCTGGACCGCGTCCTGGCCGGGGCCGGCTTCAAGAACGCGGACCGGCTGAGCCGATTTCTGCGTTTCACCGTTGAGAAGTCGCTGGCGGGCGAAGCGTCGGAGTTGAAGGAGTACCGGCTGGGCACGGAGGTCTATGATCGGGGGCCGGACTTCGATCCGCGGGTGGACCCGATTGTGCGGGTGGAGGCGCGGCGTCTGCGCGCCAAGCTGCTGGAATATTACCAAGGGTCCGGGCGCGCGGACCCCGTGCGCATCACCATGCCCAAGGGCGGCTATGCGCCTGTATTCGAGCATGCGGCCGCGGCTGAGGTGATGCCGGCACGGCGCAACTGGGTGTGGCTGGCGGTGGTGGGGGTGGGGATCGTTGCTACGGTTGTCACGTTCGGATCGAAGGCCTCGGCGGACGTGGTGTCGGTAGTGGTGATTCCGGGCTCATCGGAAGTAGACCGGGAATTCGCCGACGGAGTGGCCGAGGCGGTGTCGGTGGAGTTGTCGCGGAGTCCGCGGGTGCGGGTGGTGGCGTGGCCGATGTTCGTGGAGTACCGGCGGCAGCACGGCGGTTCGCTAACGATGGCAGTTCGGCAGACCGCCCAG
>CAYVDY010000510.1:0-5232 GCA_964450255.1 uncultured Candidatus Solibacter sp.
TGCGAATCCGGTGACGACGATTCTGGCGGCCGAGGGCGACATCCAGGTGCACTTGCGCGCGCGCGACGATTCCCACGAGGCGGCCGAGGCGCTGGCGGCGGAGCTGGGCGAGAAGATTCTGGCGGTGCTGGGCGACCGGGTATACTCGACGAACGGCGATCCGTTGGAGGTGGTGGTGGGCCAGATGCTATTAGCTGGCGGGGCGACGCTGGCGGTGGCGGAGAGCTGCACGGCGGGATTACTGGGCGGGCGGATCACGGACGCGCCTGGAGCGTCAGCGTGGTTCCTGGGCGGCTTTCAGGTGTACGGCACAGCCATGAAGACGCGCTTGCTGGGGTTGGATGAGAAGAAGGTGAGCGAGTACGGCGTCGTGAGCGAGGCCATTGCGATTGCGATGGCGGATTCGGCGCGCGACCGGACAGGCGCTACCTATGCGCTTTCCGTGACGGGCGAGGCCGGGCCGGATTCGGCAACGCCGGGCATTGAGCCGGGCACGGTGTGGATCGGGTTGGCGTCGCCGGACGGTGTATCGGCGAAGAAATTCATGTTCCCGAAGGGGCGGCAGCGTGTGCGCAAGTTTGCGGTGCAGACGGCGCTGAACATGCTGCGACAAAAGCTGCGGTGATTCCGGCGTTGTTGCTGATGATGGCGCCGGCGGTGACCTTCCACGCCGACGTCGAACCGATTCTCCAGAGGCGCTGCCAGACGTGTCACCGGCCGGGCGAGATCGGGCCGATCTCGATGATGACGTATCAGGAAGTGCGGCCCTTTGCGAAGGCGATCGGGCAGGCGGTGAAGTCGAAAAAGATGCCGCCGTGGTTTATCGCGCAGGGTGGGCCGTTTGCCAATCACCCGGAGTTGACGGCGGAGGAGATGGCCACGATCGACGCGTGGGTGGAGGCGGGGGCCAAGGAAGGGAACCGGCGTCATGCGCCGCCGCTGGTGCGATGGACTCCGGGGTGGAGCATGCCGCAGCCGGGGATGGTACTGACGGCGCCGACGGCTTTCGACGTGCCGGCGCGGGGCGAGGTTGAGAACCAGACGCTGATCCTGCCGCTGTATCTGCTGGAGGACCGGTGGGTGAGCGCGGCGGAGATCCGGCCGGGGTCGCGCTCGGTGGTGCACCACATTGTGGCGTATGTTCGGGAGCCGGGCTCGGAGTGGCTGAAGAACGCGCCGCGCGGGCAGTATTTCCAATCGCGCGGGGCGGCGGCCGGCGAGATTCTGGCGGTGTACACGCCGGGGCAGACTCCGTTCCAGGCGCCGGCGGGAATGGCGAAGAAGATTCCGGCGGGGTCGGATCTGGTGCTGCAATATCACTACTCCACCTACGGGAAGCCGGAGAAGGATCAGGCGAGCATTGGGCTGACGTTTTCGACGAAGACGCCGGAGAAGCGGATCCTGACGCTGCAATTGAGTCCGACAACCTTGCGGATTCCGCCTGGGGAGGCGAACCACCGTGTGAGCGTCTCGGGGACATTGCCGGACGACGCCTTGTTGTTGAGCCTGTTCCCGCACATGCATTTGCGGGGGAGGGCGTTCGAGTATGAGATTGATGGCGGCGAGAAGCTGCTGAGGGTGGATCCATACCGCTTCAACTGGCAGATGAACTATGTGCTGGCGGCGCCGCGGCTGCTGAAGAAGGGGACTACGCTGCGGGCGACGGCGTGGTACGACAACTCGGCGAACCGTGGCGAGCAGAGTCCGGGCGAGACGATGGTGGGGTTTTTCGATGTCGCCGTGGAACCGGGCCTGGATAAGACGGCGTTCGGCCTGCGCGAGCGATAGGATGGGGCGAAGGCTTCGCCATGCATGAGTTTGGGCAATTCCGGTACGACGAGGAGCAGCGGCTGCTGTTCCGGGACGGCGTACTTTTTCCGCTGGAGCCGAAGGCGCTGGAGACGCTGCACGCGCTGATTACGCGCCGCGGCCAGGTGGAGGAGAAGGCGGAGCTGATGCGCCTGGTGTGGCCCGACACGGGGGTGGAGGATGTCGGGCTGGCGCGCCATATATCGCTGCTGCGCAAGGCGTTGGGGGACGAGGCGGGCGGCTGCATCGAGACGGTTCCGAAGCGTGGGTACCGGTTCGTTGCAGCTGAGGCGCCCGCCGTACCCGTCGGGAGCACCGGACTGGGCTGGCGGCGCTGGGCGGTGGTTGCGGCGATGCTGGCGGGCCTCGTGGGGCTGGTGTACTGGCAGTTCTACCGGCCGTCGCGATTTCTGGCGGGCGGGAATCAAACGGCAAGCCTGGCAGTGGCGCCGCTGGAGAATCTGAGCCCGGAGTGGGAGTCTGTGGCGCTGGCGCGGGGGCTTTCGGAGACGCTGGTGGTGGAGTTGGCGAAGCTGGAGCGGGTGCATGTGGTGTCGCCGGGCACGGTGCGGCGCTACCAGTGGGTGGGGATCTCGACGGCGATGATGGGGCGGCTGTTGGGGCTGGACGTACTGGTGGAGGGCACGGTGCAGAGGGCGGGCGGCAGGGTGAATGTGTCGGTACGGCTGGTGGATGTGCACTCAGGCAAGCTGATCTGGGCGGAGAACTTCGAAAGGCCGGCGGCGGAGGCCGCGGCGGCGCAGACGGAGATGGCGCGGGCGATTGCGGCGCAGATCGGCGAGCGGCTTAGGCGGGCTGGGAACTAAGAAGGGTTCTTCGGGCGATCCGAAGAGTTTCCGAAGGTCGTTTCGGGGCGGTTTTGCTCCATTCTCAAGCTGCGGGCGAGGCCTGCAGAAGGAGTGAAGACGATGACGATTGGTACGGTGGGTCTTTGGTTCGGGCGGGTGACAGCGGGACTGCTCTTCCTGTTTTGGGGCGCGTTCTTTGTGGAGCACTCGGCGGAGTGGTTCCTGCGGGGTGACGGAAAGTTCCCGCCGGTCTGGGTTGCCGTCAAGCACGGATTCCACTTCCTGATGCTGGTGGGGTTGGCGGCAATGCTCAAGTGGGATAAGGCGGGGGCGGTGATCCTGACGTTGAGTACGTTTGCATTCTTCAGCGGACTCGGGTTCCGGGAATTTCCCTGGATTGCGTTGCTGAATCTGGTTCCGCTGCTGGGGTTTGGCGCTTACTGGCTGGCCCAGCGCGCAACTTCGCAGGGCGCGCTGCGATAATTGGGTGGAATGCGACCCTTAGCCCTTGTGCTGACCCTGGGAGTGCTCTGCGCGGCGCCGTTCGTGATGCGGGCCGATGATGCCAGCCGGAAGGCGAAATGCGCGGAACTGCTCAAGGTGACGAATTCAGAGCAGATGATGGTGCAGATGCTCAACTCCATGCAGAAGCTGCAGACGGAGGAGTTCGCCAAGATGGAGTTGCCTCCGGAAGCGCGTGCGTCGGCTGCGGAGATTCAGCGGAAGGCCGATGTGCTGGTGCGGAAGATGTTGAATTGGGAGACGCTGAAGCCGCGGTTTATCGACCTGTACGCGGCGACCTACACGGAGCCGGAACTGGACGGGATTCTGGCGTTCTACAACTCCGCGGCGGGCCGGGCTATGTTGGACAAGATGCCGCAGTTGATGCAGGGCGCGATGGGGATCAGCCAGGAGGCGGTGGCGGCGCTCGGGCCGGAGATGGGTAGGATTGTGGAAGAGGCGAAACAGAAGAAGTAGTCTCTGATAATCTGTGTGGGGAGCGATTCCGGTATGGCGCGTCTGGTACGGGATTTCGCGTTATTGGTCATCTCGGCGCTTGCTGTGGCGGCGCAGGACGAAGGTGTGGTGGAAGGGGTGGCGCGCAATCCTGCCACCGGAGATGCCATCGCCGGCGTGGCGGTGACTCTGCGTCCATCCCGGGCAGCGAGAGATGCAGCGCTACTTGCCGCTTCGGATGAGGACGGGCGATTCCAGATCTCCGGATTGAAGCCTGGCAAGTACGAACTGGATTGTCAGAAGGCCGGGTTCATCCGCTATCAGCAATGGGTGACAGTGGGGGCGGGCACGACGAAAGTGGATGCGAAGATGCCAGCCGGGGGGCGGATCGCGGGCCGCGTCACTTTGGGCCCAGGGCAGGCGGCTGTGGGTGTTCCCGTCGAGATTCGTGCGCGCGGCGGCCGCCCGAGATACACTACTCAGTCCGCGGCCGATGGCAGCTTTGCATTTGACACTCTGCCCTCTGCCCGGTATCTGCTCAGTGCGGGCGGACGTGGGTCTATCCTGCGTAACAAGAGCGGCTATCAATCGGCTGAGGCTCCGGCTGTGGACGGCGTGGTGATGGGGTGGGCTCCCACTTTCTTTCCAGGGGTGGTCTCCGCAGCCGAGGCGCAACCGCTGCTGCTGAAGGCAGGGATGGAGTTGATCGGGTATGAACTTCGCTTGCGGGCCGTTCCGGTGCACCGCATTCGCGGTCTGCTGGTGGATGGGGACGGTGAGGGGATGGGGGGCGCCACGCTGGAGCTGTATGGGGCCGACTCATGGTTCGGCGCGGAGGCAGAGACGCAGAGCCGGGCCGATGGGAGCTTCGAACTGGCGGGCGTGCGCGCCGGGGACTGGAGTCTCCGGGGAGCGGTGGTGCGGGAGGGAGTCACGCTGCGTGGGCATGCCGCGCTGGTTGTCTCGAAGGCTGACGTGGAGCGGGTGCGTCTGGAACTGTCCCCTCCGTTCGTGATGGAGGGTTTTGTGGAGCGCGATGAACCGCGGGACAAGGATGGCCTTCGCAAACTAACCGGAGTGACCCTGTTGCCCGAAGACGGCGGATCGACGATCGGCCCGGCATTCCATGAACAGGATGGCCGGCTGCGGATCCCCGCCGTTTACCCGGGCCGCTACAGAATCTTCCCGCTGGGGTTTCTGCCGGGGTGGTATCTGGATTCCGTCCGTCTGGGCGATCAGGAGGTGCTAAAGAACGCAGTGGAGCTTCGTCCGGGCAGTCCACCGGTACAGATACTTTACCGTCCGCAGGCCGGACGGGTGCGCGGGTTGGTGGACCGAGGCGAGGGAGCTCAGGTGGTCCTGCTGCCATCGGAAGAGGCGTTATGGGATTCGCAGTTCATCCGCTCGGCCAACGCGGCGCCCGGAAGGCAATTCGAGGTGGGCAGCCTGAAGCCGGGCGAGTATTTGGCTTTTGCGTTCGCCGAGCCGCAGAACTTCGACGAGTTTTCCGATCCGGCGCTGGTTCGGCCCTTGTTGGCGCAGGGGGTTCGCGTGGGGGGGCGGTCCCGGGGGTTACAACGCGGCGTTCCGGGCGGGGCGCCGGGGGCTCAAGGCCGCCTGCGTCGAGAAGCGCGTCACCCTGGGCGGCACCTGCCTG
>CAYVDY010000511.1:0-5227 GCA_964450255.1 uncultured Candidatus Solibacter sp.
GCGCGTACTCGCTGAGCATCCGCTTTCGTACGGTTCGCAATCGGGCCCACGGGCTGCGAAACTGTTCTGACCATATTTGATCGTTTGACGAGCGCAGGTCACTTTGTGGACGTAGCCTACAGGGCCGAATCAGGCTCCTGCTCGAGCCAAGCCCGCGAGCCTATTGCCTTTCACTCAAAGTCACTAGCCGTCTGGTCGATGGGCAGAGGATTGCTCTCTTTCAAGTCGAAGCAGAACTCAGACACCGCTGGTAAGCCTGGTCATCACACTGATCGTGGTGGGTGTGGTGCTCTATCTGATCAACATGCATATCCCGATGGCTTCCAGCATCAAGACGGCCGGCAGGATTGTGGGGAGGGATAGCCAATAGCCGAACCGGGGACTGACAGGTCAACAACACGGGGCTTTGTTCATAGAGCCAGGATTGTCCTTCAAAAACGGCGGGCTGTCCAGTAATTGTCGTGCTGAGCACCAAGGGGTGAAGTCCCGATCAACCTGGTGGTCGGCAAAGATCCGTTCCGAGTGGAAGTATGTCGGGAGGTTCACATGATTGACAGTCGGCTTGGCAGATCAGTTTGCACACCCAGGCGATTCTCCGCCTTGGTCGCTGGAATAGTCTGTGCCTTATGTCTTCCATATGAGGTGGGCGCACAAGGCGGGTTCAATGGCCCGGGACGTTATCAGATCACCAATCTGAAATCCGGCAAGGTGCTCGACCTGGACCAGAACGACAAGACCAGTGTGATCCAGTTCTCCTCGCGGGGTACCGCCAACCAGGTATGGGACATCAGGGCGGCCGGCAGCGGCTTCTATTCCTTGCGGAACGTGATGAACGGCAACGCGCTCGAAGCCGTGGGAACCAACAACAGCACACCGGTGCGGGCCACTCCGTTCGCCAACCGTTCCAGCCAGCAGTGGCGTTTTGACGCAGGAAAAGACGGCAGTGCGCTCATAGTTTCGAAGCTGGGCAAGACGCTGGACATTGCGGACGGCGCCACCCAGGACGGTGCCCGCGTTCAGATTTACACCAGCAATGGCGATTCAAATCAGCAATTCACGTTTCGGCAAGTGGCCGGCAACCGGAGCGGTGGAGCGGTCGGGAACGCGAGTTCCAACAACTCCAGCCGAGTTGTCGCCAGGCCCGCCAACGTTGTCCCCACCGCGGGGACCGGCCGCACCGCACTGAAGCCAGGGTGGAACATGTTCTCTGCGGCGCAGGACGTCGAATTGGGCCAGCAGGCTTCCAACGAAGTCGCGCGGCAAGTGCTCATGCTGAACGACTCGCGCGTTGACAGCTACCTGAATAAACTGGGACAACGGCTGTCGGCGAATGCGCCGGGCTTCAAGTTCCCTTACGAATTCAAGACCGTCAACGATCGCGGGATCAACGCTTTTGCGCTCCCCGGCGGCCATATCTACATCAATCGTGGCGTGATTGAAGCCGCCGACCATGAAGCGCAACTGGCCGGCGTCATGGCGCACGAAGCCGCACATGTGGCATTGCGCCACGGCACCAACCAGGCCAGCAAGGCATCTGCCGCGCAGATGCCGCTGGCAATCCTGGGCGGCATTCTGGGCAACAACTCCACGGCGGGCGCTCTAGCGCAACTCGGCGCGGGCTTCACGGTGAATTCTATCCTCCTGAAGTACTCACGCGACGCTGAGAAGCAGGCCGACCTCATGGGCACGCAGATGCTGTTCGATTCCGGCCTTGATCCGCGGGCCATGGGACAGTTCTTTCAGAAGATCGAGGGCGGGAGCGGAAACGCGTTCTTCAGCGACCACCCCAATCCGGACAACCGCATTGAGAGCGTCAACGAGGAAGTGGTCCGGCTCGGCAGCTCCCAGCGCGCCTCGAGCAGCGGTTCGCAGGAATTCGCTCAGATCAAGCGCTACGTCCAATCCTTGCCCGCGCCGCGACCCAATCAGCTGCAATCCCAGCAACAGCAGAATGCTCCGGTCCAACAGCAGGGAACCTCGGAGCGCTTCGTGAGCTTTGAGAATTCCGTTCTGCGAATCGACCACCCTGACAACTGGCAGGCGTATGGACAGGGCGACGCAGTGACCATCGCGCCCCAGAATGGCATGGTGAACGTCGGCAACGGCAATCAGGCTCTGGCTTACGGCGTAGTCGTAAACGTGTACGAGCCGCAGTCGGAAGGTTACGGGCAGCAACTGCAAGGGCCTGGCACCGGGCAGGGGACCGGGATGGCTGCCCAACAAGCCACGGACCTGTTGGTTCAGGAACTCCGCCAATCCAACCAGAATATGCGCGTAGTTCGCCGCGCCGTGCGAGTCGACTTCGGCGGTCAGCGTGGCCTCTCGACGTTCCTCTCTAACGATTCGCCCGTCCAGGGCGGAGGCCGTGAGACCAATTGGCTGGTCACACTGCCGCGACCCGAGGGTCTGCTCTTCTTCGTTTTCACCGCCCCTGAGCGCGAGTTCCAGAGCTACGAACGCACCTACCAGCAAATGCTGTATTCCGTTCGCTTGAAGTAAGTAAGGACTATCGGTGCGGAAGGGAGGGCGATGGATCATTTCTCGCCGAGGGCGACCATCGCACTCTCCGCCGCGCGCCTTAAGCCGTCGCGGGGTGACGACATTGAAGCAGCTTCCCTCAGGAGCGAAAGCTGGCCTCTGTCACCGCAGTTGCCGATCGCCCGAAGCGCCTCTGCCTGAACGACGTAACTGCTCTCGGCGCGGAATCGCTCGGCCAAGAACGAGCAGTCCTTGAAGGAGGCGAGTCTCCGGATCGCCGCGGCTCTCACCTCCGGCCTGGGATCCTTCGCGCATTCCGATAGGAATCCGGCATTCGCATTTACCGCCTGCACCGCCTCTCGCCGTACCGCCCAGAATGGATCCAGGCGCGCGGAGTTCTGGAGTGCCGCTTCGGCCCCTTTCCCCTTGAGTTGAGACGCAGCCCACATGCGTCCCATCGCGTCATCGTGCTCAAGCTGGTAGGCGAGTTCGTCCGTACTCTTGGGGAACTCGAACTCCATAAGAAGGTGGTTGCCTTCGTCAAATCGAACCATCCGTGGCCTGGAGTCACTGGCGATCCGGAACACCTCCCGTTGTCGGTTGCCGATCTGCAGCCGCTCAATCTTCTTGCCCGCGGCCGTGGTGACACCGATATCCACAGGGGTTTCAAAGAGCGGGGTCTGTTTCTGGATCACTGTGAGTTGCACGGCTCGGTCTGCCTCCAGCCACTCCCACCGCAGGTCGAAAACCGGGTGGCCGGCCTGGCGGATCCATTGATCGAAGAACGTGTCCCGCACCTGGCCCGTCGACTCGCGGATCGCGATCAGCAGATCGTGCGTATCGACAGCCTGAAACGAATGCTTCTTGAGAAAGTGCGACGTAGCGCGCTGGAAATCCCTGTCGCCCATGATCCAACGCAGCATATGTAAGACGGCCGCACCCTTCTCGTAGGTATGGCGGTCGAAGTTCTGATTCGGAGTCTCCCACCGGTCGAAGGCGATCGGCCGCCGGTAGTTCGTGCGCGCCTCCTCCAGATACCGATTCCTCTTCAGCGCCAGATTCAGTGCGCCCTCATCCTCGCCCAGCGAGTGCTTCGAATAGAGGTACTCGCCGTAAGTGGCAAAGCTCTCGTTGAGCCAGGTTTCACTCCACGTGCGGCAGGTGACCAGGTCGCCCCACCATTGATGTGCCGCCTCATGAGCCACCAGCCAGTGGCTGGGATAATCCTTGTCCGCCTTCTCGTCATGGATCGTCCCATCCCCAATGACCGTGGCCGAGGTGCTCTCGGCGCCGCCGCCGAAGCGCGGGAGAGTGATCTGGTCATACTTCGCCCAGGGAAAGGGGACGCCGTACTCACGCTCGAAGAACTGAATGATCTCGCGGGTTTTGCCAAAGGAACGCGCGGCATCCTTCACGTCTTTCGGATAGACCCAGTAGTTAATTGGAAGAGCGCCACCGGTATCAGGCACCTTGACATAGGGTCCAGCCACCAGAACGAACAGGTATGTGGAATGCGGTTGTTCCTGCGACCAGTGGAACGTTCGTGTGTTCCCGTTCCGCGTCGTGCCGGCGAGGCGGCCGTTGGAGATCACCTCATAGCCGTCCCGAACCGTGGCAATGATGTCGGCGGTCGCTTTGTCGTTCGGCTGGTCGTTGGACGGAAACCAGTGGCGCGCGCCCTCCGGAAACGACAGTGTGTTGATCAGCGGCGGATGCCCCGCCGTTTCGTCCTTGAAGCTGAGTCCGAGGTCGTAGCCTTTCTGCATGCCGTACTTCTCAGGGTCCACTCTCACGTCACGCGCCTCGTAGAAGACCGTGAACGATAGCCGCTCGTGGTACTGATACGGCCGGCGCAGGTGCACGGCAAGCCTCCCCGGTTTCTGCTCGAAGCGCAGTGCGCCCTGGGCGTCTTTCACTCCCAGAACCGTGAACGTCTCGGCATCCAGTTCACAGAGCGCGAAACCATCCTTCAGCGGCTGCAGTGTGACACGCGTCTGGCCTTGAAATGAGTGCGCCTTCTCATCCAGTTGAAGCTCGATGCGGTAGTGCTCCACATCGTAGTCCCGGCTGCGTTCGAACTGCCTAGGCCGGTTGTCTACGACAACGGACGCAGCCAGCAGGAAGCAGAGCCGGATCACTTCGTCCTCTCTCTCATCAGTTTCTCGATGTCGTCGGGTTTGGCCGGCATGAAGTCCGTGAAGTTCTCGACGCCATCGGCGGTCACCACCACGACATCCTCCATGCGGACGTACATACGTTCTTCCGGGACCCACATCATGGGATCGACTGCGAACACCTGACCCACGGCCAGGGGCGCCTTCCGGTAGTCGCCGACGTCGTGAACCGTCATCCCCACGGGATGAGAGAGATGGCCCCGGAATGCCAGCATCCCGCGCGCGCCTTCGCGGTAGATTTCCTTCGAAACCGCCAGAGTCCTTACCAGAGGCTCCATCTCCTGCCGGGCGCCATCCATGACTTCATTCGCGGTGACGCCGGCTCTAATCCGCTTGAGCAAGGCGTTCCGGTAGGCCAGAATGAATTCGCACAGCGCCCGCTGGTCCTTGGTGTACTTGCCATTCACCGGCCACATCCGCGTCACGTCGCTCGTGTAGTAGCGATAGTCGGGTGCGAAGTCCATCAGTACCAGGTCACCATCGGCCAGCCTGCTGGCATTGGCCCTTGTGTCCCCCATATTAGACTTGGTCCGGCCGTCGGTGACCCAGGGGAAGCCGTCGTCCTTCGCGCTGCC
>CAYVDY010000512.1:0-5227 GCA_964450255.1 uncultured Candidatus Solibacter sp.
TCTTATCGTACCGCCCGGAGTGAGACCATGGACTTTCCAATCGAGGATTCGAAGGACTTGGCATTTCTGGTGCTGATTCCGGATGAGAGCCTCTGGCCGGGGGCGGCTGGCCTGTTTCCAGGTTGCATCCAGCGCCCTATCAGCTACCGCGTCTGTCGCCAGTTTCAGCCATCTGCCGCACCAACCGCCAGTTCGCCTTCCTGGACAGCCAGGCAGTAGAGATTGATGAGTTTCATCTGGTCCAGATGAACGGCTCTTGTGCGCTCCAGTTTCGGACTCGCTATGATCACCGCAAGGATCTGCGCGCGAGAGATGGCTACGTTCAACCGGTGCTTGTCGAAGAGGAATTCAATGCCGCGCGGCGCGGAGTCGCCCTCACTCGCCGTCATGGAGAAGATCCCGATTGGCGCCTCCTGGCCCTGGAATTTGTCGACGGTCCCTACCCGGACGTCGCGGAGAACTGCCTGCAGTTTTCGGACCTGCAGGTTAAACGGCGCCACTACGAGGATGTCAGATGGAGTGATGTGGCGGGGTGCCTGCTCGTCAATAGTCAGGGTGTGACCACGCAATTCCAAGACGATCTCCCGAATCACTTGCGCCTCGTCGTCAGATTCAAACGTGTCGCCGTCATGGGCAACGGGAAGGTAAATCAGGCCGGCCGACTTGTGGATCTGGCGGCGCGGGCCGGTAAGCTGGGTGCTGCGTTTTTCCGTGCGAGGCTCCGACGTCAGTCGATTCTCGTAGATCCCCGCAGAGATGAAGGAGCACACCTCGGGTCTCATCCTCCAGGTTTTCGGAAGGAAGACACCCAAGTCCTCAAGGATGGTGGCGTGGTCCCCGAGGTAGTCCTCCAGGCTGGACTGTCCGCTTTCTAGGGTCGACCCCCCTTAATAGGTAGGTTCAGCTGCATCTGATCACCCAGCAGCACGATGTTCGCGGCGCAGAGCAGGGTGCCATTCCGACCAAATTGGCTATGCTGACCTGGCCGGCTTCGTCGATGAAGAGGTAGTCAAACTGCCCGGCCGCCTCCGGTTTGCTGAAAGGCCAGGCGGTACCCCCGACAAGATCGGGCAGTGGCCCCGCCTCGAAGGCTGCTGAATTCGTTCCCAGAATGGAGATCGACTGGCGGAACTGCTCCCGGTCTTCCTCGCCGCACTTCGCTCCTGTAAATCGGACACCGGCGATATCCGCTGCTTCACCTACCGCCCGCATGAGGACACAGATCGCTTCATGGCTGTTGGAGGCGATACCAACCCGCTTTCGCGCCCTCAGCAACTCCGCGATGATTCGTCCGCCGATATGAGTTCTGCCGCAACCGGGTGGGCCCTGAATGCAGAGTGCGCTGTTTTTGAGGCCCTTCACCGCTGTGATCGCGGCTTCGCGAACGTCTACATTCTGTGGAATGATCGAGCCGTTGGCTTGGTGGGCGATGCGCGACAGGCGCCGATTGAGGAAATTCTCCAACGCCTTCGGCAGCGATCCCCGAGCCGCGTAGTCGCGCACCGTCCGTTCGATGGAATCCACAATCGCTTTCGCCGCGACGATTTCATCCAGGATGAGATTCGTCCGGTGCGGCGGTTCACCGAGCCGACGATCCACTCCTTCGTCGATAGGACCGCAGACTTGATCGAGTCGGCGAGGAGGTTGCCAGCAGTCGCGCCCTTCACCATGCTGGCTGTCATGCCGCCGAGACCCGTAGATGCACCGCGCGCGGCTTTCCCTGCCGCCTGCTCCATGCTGGACAGACCGGTGTTGACGCTCTTGATCGAGGCGTTCGCTTTGTTGCCGTCCACTTCGACGACGAGTTCGAGCTTGTTGTTGTCGGCCCTGGAGAGTGACGGTTGGTTCGGAGGTTGGGACCGGAGAAGCTCGGTGGGATAGCGATTGGACGGTCAGCCTGTTGCGAATTCGTTAGTGGCACAGCGTTCTTGGCATGCCTCGGGGCACCCCCATCGTTCCGTAGCGAGGACTTCAGGCCCGCCGTTGGTTCACTTCTACGACTGAGGGCGTGTACCGTCGAGTTGATCCCGCGCCCAGCTTGGGGTAGCCCTTCACCGGTGAACACCTCCTCTGCGATTTCAAAGACAAGGTCGCGCTCTCTTGGCCACGGCAGCGCTTCCGTTACAATAGCCGTTACAATAGCCGGATGGCGCAAACCGGGTCCATGTTGCAGAATGTTCCGGCCGTAGCTCCGTGCGTAACCTGCGGCGAATTGTACGACTCGAGCTACTGTCCCGAGTGCGGCGAAAAACGTATCGACCAGCATGAATACTCGTTGGCGCATTTTGCCGAGCACGCCCTTGAAACAGTCACGCACCTCGATTCAAAACTGCTGCGCACTTTGAAGGCGCTGCTGACCAGGCCGGGACTACTGACGAATGAGTACCTGCGGGGCTGCCGCCGCCCTTTCATGGCGCCAACCCAGCTGTTTGTCGTTGTGAATGTGCTGTTTGCACTGCTGATCGGGTACACGGGGGTGTCTCCATTCAACACGCCGCTACAGGCCCAGTTCAATAACCCACCACTGATTGAGGCAAAGAAGGCGGCGGTAGCCGAGGCGATCGCTCACAGTGGGCTGACGGCCGCCGAGTACGAGCGGCGATTCAACCAGACAGCCAATCTGCAATCCAAAACATTGATCTTTGTGATGATTCCTGCCGTGGCTGCCCTGTCGGCGCTCCTGTTTGGCTTTCGCCGCCATTACGTGGAGCACCTCGTGCTTGTGACGCACTTGTTCGCCTTTCTACTGCTGTTCTCAATACCATACTTTTTTGGGTTCGTACAGGCGTACAAGGCGGCTGTACACGCAGGGTTTGCAGTCAGCGGCGAGATGCTGGAGAACTCTCTGAGTGTCAGTTGGCTGCTGATGATTGCCGTGCACGCGGGACTGGCTCTTCACCGGGCATTTGGCGGACCCTGGTGGGCGGCGGTATTACGGGCGGCGGTGCTGGCGCCGGCTTTATATCCGTTGGTCCTGGCGTATCGGCTGCTGCTGTTTGTGGTGACGTTGCGGCTCACGCACTAACGTTCAGCCGCCCGGCACCGGAAGCAGTACGTACACTTGTCCGTACAGGCATCGTGTCGTACAGGTGCCCCGCAACCGGCAAGCGCTGGATTCCACCGACTAGTTTATCGTTTCAATAAACTATACCCACTCTAACCCGAGGCCAGAGCCTCGAACTTCTTCCAGCGGTGCACTACCGGTACCGAGTTGATCTCGTCGACGCCCTTCAGTACTCGGTGGCGTAGTTCCTGCCAAGATTGCACCCTGATGTGCCGCAGAAATGTGCGGGCCATCTTTCCGAACAGTGTCTCGACAATGTTGAGCCACGATCCGTGTTTCGGAGTGAGCACATACTTGAACCGATTGGGCCGCGTGGCTAGAAACGCCTGCGTCTCCTTCGAGAGGTGCGCGGAATGGTTGTCCAGTACCAGCCGAATCGTGCACTCCGATGGATAGTGGCGATCCAAGTCCTTCAGTAAGGCGATGAACTCCCGACTCCGGTGTCGCCGTTCGACTCGTGCGGTGACATGACCGTTATGCAGGTCAAGCGCAGCCAGGATGGAACATGTGCCCAGGCGCCTGTATTCGTGGTCGCGACCGACGGTGGGATACTTGCCGGGTACCGGCGGCAAATCCGGAGACGTGTTCGCGATGGCCTGCAGGCCGGGTTTCTCATCCACCGAGTCCGTCACCACTATGGGCAACAACCCGCCGCCAGCCTGGTTCTGGAGACCAACCTCTTGGTGAACCAGCAGAACCTCTCGCATCTTGGCCTCGAAGTCGGGATCGCGACGTTCCAGGTAGAAGGTAACCTTCTCGGGATGCAAAGGTTGCGCCGCCAGGATTCGCTGCACGGTGGCCTTGGCAGCTCTCGACAACGACGGGTATCCAGCCGCTACTGCCTGTTGGCGAACATGCTGCGCCAGGGCATTCCGGGTCCACACCTCAGCCGCGTAGCCGAACTCCTTGGGTTTGGAGCAGGCCAAGTGAACCACCCAGGCCTTGGCGCTTTCGGTAATCATGGGGGCTTTAGGCCTATGGTAGGTGTCTTTCAGCGCTGCCGCTATTCCCACAGCCAAAGCCCTGGCAATCCACTTACCCACACTCTTGCGCGTCATGTTGACTGAACGCGCGATCTCGGCGATGCTCTCGCCGGAATGGTATCGCCACAGAATCTGTGCGCGCTGCACCTCGCGAAAAGGTGCGGTCCTAGACTCCCGTAGTTGTTGAAGTTGCCCAACCTCATCGGTGGTCAACTTCAAACCAGACCGTTTGGATCTGCCCACCACCCCAAAAGTGTAGCACGAAACAGAATCAGGTGGATATGTTTTAGTGAAACGCTATACTAGTGCGACTGGGGAAGCTTCATAGCGCGACCGCCTGGGGTTCCGCACTGTTGCTCGTACGACGCGCGATGCACCAAGCCATTGCGAATACCGATCACTGGCAGCGAATCGCTGCCTGGCTAACGCCACCAGTGTGAGGGCCGATCGTCTTCGAAAGCGTCCATCTACTTATAATCGTGGGTCGGCGCACACATCAAGACCGACAGGACGATGCACTTCGCCAAGTCGAAATCCGTCGAGATCCTCTGGATGACCAAACGCATCAGATCAGATGCTCGGTGAGATTACGGTTCCAGATCGCCTGCGGCGCCGTGATCGGTCCTGTCCCAGCCTCGGAAGCCTTCTGCATCCTTGAACAGAGTCAGTTCTTTCCAAAACATTTGACTCCCATCTAAAGTATTAATAAAAAAGGATTTGAGCGTCACTGCTTGCTATAAAAGGGATGACAGAAAGGCAGAATTTGCGCCCCCTCGTACCTCGAATACCGCCATCCCTCCACACCGAGTTAGCCCCCCCGCTCGAAGCCCGGACTGCCGTATTAGGACGCCCGTCGCTTCGGCTCCGACCCAGGGGACTTAGGCGCGAAGTGCCAACTACTGCTCGACTTTCTCCGGCCCGATCACCACGTACATGTGGCGTAGCGCGCGACGTCTTCTCCATTTCGTGGATCAGCTGCGGTCCTCCGCAAATTGGCGCACCAACGTCCAGTCCACCTCTGCAATAGCAAGGCTGCGCGCCGTGGACGATCAATCCGCCACTGCCCGCATTGAGAAAGTTCGCAACCTGTGCAGCCCTAAACGGAAATGACCGAATGTCAGCGGCCGATATTTACGCTGATCGCGGAGATCCAGTTAAGTTATTGAAAACATGGAGCGGG
>CAYVDY010000513.1:0-5217 GCA_964450255.1 uncultured Candidatus Solibacter sp.
CTCTCGGCCACTGCGCGGTCATGCGTGACCAGCAGCACCGTGGCGCCGAGCCTCTCGTGCAAGTCGCGCACCAGGGCGAGGATGTCAACGCCGGTGGAGGTATCGAGATTTCCGGTCGGCTCGTCGGCCAACAGGACCGGTGGGTCAAGGGCGAGAGCGCGGGCGATGGCGACGCGCTGCCGCTCGCCGCCGGAAAGCTCGTCGGGCAGATGCTCCACCCGCTTGCCCAGACCGACGAGATCGAGCAATTCAGCGGCGCGATCCCGCGCCTGCTTGCGGCTCCAGCCGCGGAGATGCAACGGCAGGCTGACGTTCTCCTGGCAGGAGAGAGATGGCAACAGATTGAAGAACTGGAAGATGAAACCGATTTTGTCGCGCCGGACCTTTGTAAGCTCGTCGTCACTGAGGCCGGAGAGCTTCTGGCCATCGAGAGTGATCTCGCCGCCACTGGGTTTATCCAGCGTTCCGATCAGGTTCAGCAGCGTCGATTTGCCAGAACCCGATGGTCCCACGAGCGAGACCATTTCGCCCTTGCGGATGTGCAGATTGACGTCGTTGAGAGCGCGGACTCTGCTCTTTCCGTCGAACTCTTTGTTGAGATGGGAGATGAGAATCACGGCGTACTACTCCCTTTAAGGATGCCACGCAGGGCGGCGGCGGTTTACTGCTTCCAGGGATTGAAGACGCGCACGCAGGTTCCCGCGAAGTCCCGCGAGTTGCGCGTGACCACGGTGAGATCGTGGACCAGCGCTGTGGCGGCCAGCAGCGCGTCTACGATTGCCAGGGTCCGGCCTTCCAGCCGGGCCGCTGCCGTGAGCTCGCCCCATTTTCGGGCGACGGCCGCGTCGATGGGTAGAATGTTGCCGTCTTCCGTGTTCCTGAGAATGTCTTCCAGCCATGCCTCGTGCGTGGCGCGCTTCTTTTTCCCAGGCTCCAGGCTGATGCCCTTCTGCAACTCGCCAATGGACAGCACGCTGACGTAGAGTGTGCCGGGATCAACTGCTCGGAGCCATTTCAAGACCTTCGGCTCTGGCGCCTTTCTGGTCGGTTCAGACAGGACATTGGTATCCAGCAAATACCGGATCACTTCTCCGTGCCCCTGGCTGGGCCCGTGATCCGGGCGAAGTCCAGGGCGTCGTCGCGAAAGGGCGCGTTGACCAGTACGTCCACTAGTGACTTTTTTGCGCCTCCCGTCAGCTTGGCGTAATCCGTGCTGCGGATCACCACCACCGCCTCCCCCCCGTGCCGTGTGACGTGCTGGGGCCCCTGAGTTTCCGCCAGCCGCACCACTTCGCTAAAACGGGCCTTGGCGTCCTGCAGGCTCCATATATTCTTCTTTGCGGCTTTGTGCACGGCGCGCCTCCATTCTGGTCAGACTAGTCTGACCAGTTTTCAGCATACCGCTACTCGTGCTTGACGGTAATGGTGTGCAGTCCGCACTCCAACTTCTGCCCGCCCCAGCGTCCGGCGCGGGTGTGCTCGCCCGGCTCCGGCTTGCCGGTGCACGGTGCGCAACCGATGCTCGGATAGCCCTGCTCATACAGCGACAGCACCGGGATGTCGTTCACCGTCATGTAGGCGAAGACCTCGTCGGTGGTCCAGTCAAAGAGCGGGCTGATTTTCTTCAATTCCAGACCGTTGGGGAAGCGGTGCTGCTCGGCCGGCTGGAGATTCGCGCGCGTCGGGCTCTGCTCGCGCCGCAGGCCCGTGAACCACGTCTCGTAGCCGGTGAGGCCGGCGATCAGCGGCTCCACCTTCCGTTGCGCGCAGCACTCGGCCGGCGTATCGGGGTGCAGGGTCGGGGCGGTGTGCTGCAGGTTGATGGTATTCAGCTTCCAATCGCGGGTCAGTTGATCCCGATAGGCCAGCACCTCCGGGAAGTGATAGCCGGTCTCCAGAAACATCACCGGGATCTTCGGCACGCGCTGTCGCAGCAGATGGAGCACGGCCACGTCTTCGGCCTGGAAACTGCACGTCAGACAAGCGCTTCCACCCTCGGCCAACGCGCCTTCGATGATCTCAATGGCCTGCGCCAGTGCGTCTCTCATGGCTCTTAGATCCCTTCTCCCTGGTCGAAATCGTCGGCATCGAACTTCACGCCAAAGCGCTGCATGTGGGCCATCAGCGCGCGCAACTTGCGCCGCTCGGCCGGAGTAAATGGCGCATCGGAGAACTTCTGTAATTCGGTCTCGCCGGCGGACGCGGCGCCCTCGATCAGGCCGGCGCCCATTGTCAGATTAGTGATGGTGTCGATGAGAATGAAGCCGCCAGTGGAGCGATTCTCGCGGTAGGAGTCGTACGGCAGCGCTTCGGCAAGTTCCATCTCTACGCGCGCGATCTCATTCAATGCCGCCACACCATGCAGCCGGACCGGTACAGTGCGCGTGCCATGCTGCAGCAGATAGCCGCGCCGGCTGTCGAGCGGCAGCTCATTCATCCAGATCACGGTGGTGTTGAGCCGCGTGGCCGTCTTCGGCAGGCTCGCCGGTAGGGCAAGCAAATCGCCGCGCGCGATGTCGAGCTCGTCTTCCAGTTCCAGCGTTACGGACATCGGCGCGAAGGCGGCGTCGATGTCGCCGTCGAACGTCACGATCCGCTTGACGCGACTGCGCTTGCCGGAGGGTAGCGCTACCACGGTCTCGCCCGGGCGAATCGCCCCGCTCACGATCTGGCCGGCGTAACCGCGGAAGTCCAGGTGCGGCCGGATCACCATCTGCACAGGAAAGCGGAACGGCAATGCCGAAGCCAGTGCCGGGGGCGCGGCTGTTTCCAGTAGTTCCAGCAGACTAGGGCCGGTGTACCACGGCGTGCGCGGCGACCGCGCCACCACGTTGTCCCCGTCCAGTGCGCTGATCGGCAGGAAGTCCACGTGGCCGTTGTCGAGCTCAGCGAGGAGTGGGCTCGCCTGTGCCTGGATCTCGTCGAAGACCTCCTGGCTGAAGTCCACAAGGTCCATCTTGTTGACCGTGAATACCAGCCGCTTCACGCCCAGCAACGACGCGATGCGCGCGTGGCGGCGGCTCTGCTCCAACACGCCTTTTCGCGCGTCCAGCAGGATAATCGCCAGGTCGCACGTGGAGGCGCCCGTCGCCATGTTGCGCGTGTACTGCTCGTGGCCCGGCGTATCGGCTACGATGAACTGCCGGCGGGGCGTGGAGAAGTAGCGGTAGGCCACGTCGATGGTGATGCCCTGTTCGCGTTCGGCGCGAAGGCCATCGGTCAGGAGAGAAAGATCAAAGCCGCGGCTGGCGCGGTTCACTTTACTCTTGCGGACTTCTTCCATGTGGTCGTCCCACACGGTTTTGGTGTCGAACAATAGCCGCCCGATGAGCGTGCTCTTGCCGTCGTCCACGCTGCCGGCCGTCGAGATTCGCAGAAGCGGTAGTGTGCTCATTTAGAAGTACCCTTCCCGCTTCTTCAGCTCCATGGAGCCTTCCTGGTCGTGATCGATAACGCGGTTTTCGCGCTCGCTGCGCTTGAACGCAGTGAGCTCGTCGATGACTTTAGAGATGGTGTCCGCTTCGCTGCGGATGGCCCCGCTGCAAGGGGTGCAGCCCAGGCTGCGCATGCGGCACATCACTGTCTGCGGCTGCTCTCCGGGCAGGGGCTTGACGTTCGTCTCCATGGGGATCAACGTCGTGCCGCGCACCAGCACCTGGCGCGGCATGGCGTAATAGAGCGACACGATCGGGATACGCTCCAGTTCGATGTAGCGCCACACGTCCATCTCCGTCCAGTTGGAGAGAGGGAACACCCGGATGCTCTCACCCGGATCCACCTTGCCGTTGTAGAGGTTCCAGAGCTCCGGCCGCTGGTTGCGCGGGTCCCAGCGCCCTTCCTTGTCGCGGAAGCTGAAGACGCGTTCCTTGGCTCGGGACTTCTCCTCGTCACGCCGCGCTCCGCCAAGAGCAGCGTCATAGCCGCCCGCCTTCAGGCCATCCACCAGCGCCCGTGTACGGAGTTGGTGGCAGCACTTCGCCGTCCCCAGGTCGTATGGATTGGTCCCTTCGGCGATCGCGTCGTCGTTGGTGTAGACACGCAGCTCCGCACCGATCTCTCTGGTGAAGCTATCCCGGAATGTGATCATCTCCGGGTATTCGTAGGTGGTGTCGATGTGAAGCAGCGGAAACGGAATGCGCCCGGGGTGAAACGCCTTCCGTGCCAGATGCACCAGCACCGAACTATCCTTCCCGATGGAGTACAGCAGGACCGGCTTGCTGAACTGGGCCGCCGTTTCGCGGAGGATGTGAAGGCTCTCGGCCTCCAGGGCACGCAGATGTGATAACGCTGGATAAGTCATCTGACTCCATCCAGTTTAGCAAATCACCCTAATCCCCCGCAAGGATACAGGGATTACACTGCCGGGGCTTAGAAGTTCAGCCGGAGGCCAAATTGAATCTGGCGAGGCAGGTTGACCTGGGAAAGCCGGATGCGCCCGAAGTCAGCCGATGTGACCGTGGTGTTGGGTCCGCCGAAGACCACAGAGTTGGTGGCATTGAACAGTTCCGTGCGGAAGTCCACACCCACTCGTTCGGTGATGGCGAAGCGCTTCTCGATGAGCGCGTCCCAGCCCCAGGTTCCAGGACTTCGAACGTCGGGTACCGTTCGGGAGGCGGTGCCGAATGTGAACTGGGGGGCACGGGCGAAGGCCGCGGGGTTGAAATACATGGCACCGTCGACATACTCGCGCGTATCGATGGAGGCCTTCTGTCCGGTCGCGTTGGGCCGCTGGCTGCCGCCGAAGGAGTTGGAATCGTTCGGTCCTGTCACGCTGATGGGCAGGCCGTTATCCCAATTGATGAAACTGCCAATGGCCCAGCCGCCCAGTATGCGGGCCTGCCACCCATGATTCAGATACTTGCGGCCGAGTCCGAATGGAAGGTCGTAGCGGAAGCTGAGGCGTGCCACATCGGGGATGTGCTGTAGGCTTAACGACCGGTCGCAGGAGAAGCAGTTGCTGCTGTTGAACCCGCCGCCGCCCAGGAATCCGCCGAAATCGCCGGTGTTGTCCATTGTCTTGCTCTTGGTATAAGCGAACAGCAGGGCCAGACCGTTGGAATAGCGGCGTTCCAAGCGCATCTGCACGCCGTGGTAAGTAGAGTGGCCAGCCGGCACCTGATTGCCGCTCATCCCGGTGAAATGAGGATACGGCCTCAGCAACTGGCCGCGCTGCACGGTGGTGCGGCTGAGGATGGAAGAAGGGTCGGTGATGAAGCC
>CAYVDY010000514.1:0-1985 GCA_964450255.1 uncultured Candidatus Solibacter sp.
TGCGACGGCTTCTTCTATCGCGATAAGCAGATCATGGTCATCGGCGGCGGCGACTCTGCCATGGAGGAGGCGAACTTCCTCACCCGCTTCGGCCGCGAAGTGACGCTAGTACACCGCCGCGACGAATTCCGCGCTTCCAAGATCATGCTGGAGCGCTGCAAAGCGAATCCCAAGATCAAGTTCCTCACCAGCACGATTCCCGTCGACATCTACGACGCGGAAAAGGGCTACGTCACCGCCGTAAAGCTCCGCAACGTCAAGACCAACGAGGAGTGGACCCAGGACGTGGACGGCTTTTTCGTCGCCATCGGCCACATTCCCAACACTCAGCCCTTCGTCGGCCAGTTGGACCTGGATCCGGACGGCTACATCATCGGCCACGGCGGCGCCCGCACCAACATCCCCGGTGTCTTCCACGCCGGCGACGTCGAGGATCGCACCTACCGTCAGGCCATCACCGCCTCCGGAGCCGGCTGCAAAGCCGCCATCGAGGCCGAACGTTTCCTGGAAGCAGAAGGTCACTAATCATGCGCGCCTGGTTTATGGACGCCTACGAAGGCGTCGAAAAACTCCGCCTCGGTGAGACGCCGGATCCGCAGCCCGGCCCCGGCCAGGTTCTTCTGGGCCTCCAGTACGCGGCTCTCAATCCCGCCGACGCCTTCCTGGCGCAGGCGCTCTATCCTGCCAAGCCGGCGCTCCCTCACATTCTGGGGCGCGACGGCGTGGGCACCGTCCTCGCGGTCGGCGAAGGTGTCACCAACGTGAGAGCCGGCGACACTGCCGGCATCCTCCGTTGCGACGCCGGCGTTGAGATGTGGGGCACGCTGGCCGAGAAGGCAGTCGTCCCCGCCGCAAGCCTGGCTCCCGTCCCCTCCGGTTGGACCACCGAACAGATGGCCGGCGCGCCGCTTGTATTTCTCACAGCCTGGCAGGCCCTCACGCAATGGGGCGGTGTGCCGCCTGCCGGCCAAGTCCTGCTCGTCACCGGAGCGTCCGGCGGCGTCGGTGTGGCCTCTGTGCTCCTCGGCAAATCCATGGGGTTAACGGTAGTCGCACTCTCCCGCAATCCCGCCAAGTCGCAGCGTCTGCTCACCCTTGGCGCGGATCACGTCTTCGATCCGGCCGACCCCGCTCTCCGCAAGAAGATCGCCGCCGCCATCGCGCCGGCCAAGGTCGATCTCGTCGTCGATAGCGTCGGCGGCGCCCTCTTCAATCAGGTGCTCGCCTCGCTGGGCCAGAACGGCCGTATCAGCGTTGTCGGCCGCAGCGCCGGCCCGGTGCCGGAATTCAACACCGCCATGCTGTTCTTCCGCCGCAACCGCATCGGCGGCGTCTCCGTTGGCGACTACACGCCCGCCGAGGCCCAGTCTTCATGGTCGGAGATCGTGCGCCGCCTCGATCATGTCAATCGCCGCCCCGTCGTGGATGCGGTCTTCCCATTCACGGACGTCAAGGCCGCCTTCGCCCGCCTCGCCGAAGGCCCCATGGGCAAAGTGCTCATCCGCGTTAGTTAATTACCAGTTCGTCACAGAGCCATCTGGCCGCCGGTATATCGGCGTCGGCTGGCTCTTTTCCGTGATCTCGCTGATCATCCGCAACTGCGCCGTGTCGAACTCGACGCCCAGCCCCGGCCGCTGATTCGGCCACAGCTTGCCGTCGCGGAAATCGAAACTCTTCGGCAGATACGGCACGCCTTTCGTCACCCGAGGCAGCATCTCCATCAGCGCCGGGCCGGAAAACGCACAGCACAAATGAACCAGCGCCGCTTCTGAAATCGGCCCCGTGAAATGCGGGATCAGGCCGATGTAGTGCGTTTCGCACAGCGCCGCGATCTTCATAAACTCCGTGATGCCGCCCACATTCGGTACCGTGGCCCGGCAGTAATCGATCAGCCGTCCCTCGATCAGCTCGTTCATGTCCCACCGCGAACCGAATTGTTCGCCCACCGCAATGGGCACCTTCACCAGGCCGCGCAGCGTGCGGTA
>CAYVDY010000514.1:1995-5208 GCA_964450255.1 uncultured Candidatus Solibacter sp.
GAAGCGCGTGTGTACGTCTATCGCCCAGCCGCCGTCCTTCCCAGAACCCTCCCGCGCGTCGCGGCACATCTGCGCCGTCTTTTGAACGGCATCGAAACGGTTCCATGGTGTCCCGTCGGCCGTGCCGATTCGCAACGCGCGGTAGCCATCCGCCACGCACGCGGCCGCCGATTCCTTCAGCGTCGCCTTCCCCGGATAGCCCGTCGCGTAGCATTCCACGTGATCGCGCGTCAGCCCGCCCAGCAATTGGTACAGCGGCACGCCCAGCGCCTTCGCCTTCAGGTCCCACAGCGCCATATCCAGCGCGCCCAGCGCGTGCAGCTTCTCCCGTCCCGCCGGATAGAAATAGCCGCGGAACATCACCTGCCAGATCTCCTGGATGCGGAACGGGTCCATCCCGATGATTGCAGCGGCGCACTGCTCCATCGTGTCCTTCGCGCCGCCCTCGCCAATCCCGGTCAACCCGGTATCGGTCTCCACCACCACAACGTTCGTGCTCTGATTGAACAGCCCCGGCGCCTTCTGCTGGCGCATCGCCGCATCGCCCGGCGACGCGTAGTAGCGCACCCGCGCAATCTTCATCCCGGACGGAGCCGCCGCACCCGCAGCCGCACCCGCGCTCATGGCAACTGCCCCAAAGAACGATCTGCGTTTCATGCCATCCATCATTGCACCGGCAACTCCGTGCGTGCGCTCCACTCCTGAAACGATCCGTCATAGAGCCGCGCATCCAGCCCCAGATAACGCGCCACGAAATACACCACGGTCGCCTGCAGGCCGATATGACAGTACGAGACCACTGGTTTGGCGCCGATCATCCGGCCCAACTCCTGGCGCGATTTCAACTTTCCGTCCGTGCCAAATACGCTGGGAAACGGCACATTCTTCGCCCCGGGGATGTGGCCCGCCCGCGGCATCGCGCCCGCGTCCGCGCCGCTGTAGTATTCGCCCGTCCGCGCATCGATCAGCACCACCGCCGGATCCCCCAACCGCGCCTTCACCCACTCCGCCGTCGCCACCACATCCGGCCGCACCCGCGCGGTGAAACTCCCCGCCGCTACCGCCGCCGGCGTCTCCTTGCTGATCGCCCGTCCCTCAGCGCGCCACGCCGCCAGGCCGCCATCCAGCAGCGAAGTTCTTTCCGCTGCGCCTAGATAGTCCAGCGTGAACCACACCCGCGTCGCCGACTGCATCGACGAGTTGCCAGCGCAAATAACGATCCGCGCAGTGTCCGAAACTCCCACGGCGCCGAACGCCCGTTGCAGCGCGTCCACCCCCGGCAACTGCAATCGCAAGCCCTGCGCGTCCGTCATGCCGATGTCGCTTACGCGTAGTAGCCGCGCCCCAGGAATGTGCCCGTCGGCGTAGTCCTTATCCGTGCCCACATGCAGCACCACCACACCAGTCGCACCCATCTGCGCCGCCAGTTCAGCCGTTGATATCAGAGGCCCCTGCTGTCCAAAAACACCCAGTGTCAACACGAGTACAGCGCCCAGTTTCAGCATGCCTCTCAGTATCCTCGATTCCGGCCCGCAGCGATAAGGAGACATACCTGTGAGTGTCCCTCGGAGCAGGGCGCGCTGAACTGAAGTACAGCTTGCTGACGGCGATCCGGACCTCTGGTTCTAGACTCCGCTCCACACCATCTCGTCCGGGTTCACTTGTCTTGGCTATCTTGGACCCAACGACAAGATCAGCCCGCTGGCAGCGCTGAAGGCGATTGCGATCAATGCGGCTTACCAGCGCTTCGAGGTGGAGAGCGCGGGTCTGGATCAGCGGCTGCTCCATCGCGTCCAGGCTTCCATGAAATTCGCGCCGCGAAAACGGATGGTACGCGGTGCGGTGCGGTCCACGCCTTCGCGCAGGGCCGCGTCCGGAAAGGGCGTGCTGCGGGTGGAGTATTCGGTGATGATCTCGACCGGGCCCTCGATGCGGTAGGGCTTGATGGTGGCGAGTTTACGCATGGCGGCGGCGGCTTTTTGTTCGATGAGCGTCTGAGCGGTGGAAGCGCTGAGGGAGAGACATGCGTAGTAACCGAGGCCTTCCTTGACCACGGCCACTTCGGCGTCCTTGACGATGGCGAGCAGGTCGTCGGCGGCGGCCTGGTCGCCGGAGAGGAAGATCACCGGTACTCCGAACGCGCCGGCCAACGCGGCGCGGGTCTCGATTTCACCCACTTCGCTGCCGTTCATGGTGAGCTTCTGGATGCCGAGCGAACTGTAGCTGTGCGCCATGACAGCGCGCTCGCGGTTCGCCCTGGCGTGCTGGCCGAGGAAGGCGACCGCGCTGTAGCCGCGATCCAGCAGCATCTTCGGACCCAGGCCGCCCATCACCAGTTTCGCGGATGGTTCCAGAGTGCTGACAGAGAGGGTGCTGCTGTTGCTGTGCCCATCCCAGACGATCACCTCGCCGGCGCCGCCCTGGAGGAAGCCGCGCACGGCGGCGTTGACCTCGCCGGTGAGCAGGCGCTGGAGTTCGGGGTTCTTGGTTTCCGTCTGTTCCTGGCGGCAGATACCGGCCACGCCCTCGGCGTCGGTGATGATGAACACGGTGGGTTTCTTCTGCGCGGAGAGCCCGGGGAGAAGCGTGGCGAGTAGCGCGAGGCTGGCGAAGATCGGTCGCATGGCCGCTAATGTATCACCGCGCGCGGTAACATACGATACGATCTGAATGGTTGAATCTTCCATGAGAACCGAAAACTGCCTGCGCAAACTCGATCGGATGCGTCGCACGCTCCGCCACGAAGAGGCTGATCGCGTCCCGATCAGCGACTTCTTCTGGGGGAGCTTCCTCAAGCGCTGGCGCGAGGAACTCGGCCTGGCCGCCGATGCCGACATCTACCGCTACTACGATCTGGATTGGATGGTGGCGAACCCCAACATGGATCCGCACATCAAGCCGTTCGAGATGTTGTGCGAAGATGAGGAAGAGGTCACCGTGCGCACCGGCTTCGAGGCGGTGATCCAGAAGAAGCTGGACCGGGCCATGCCGGGCTTCATCGGGTTCGACACGGATACGGTCGAGAAGATGGAGGCGTTCCAGTTCGACGACCCGTGGGACGAGCGCCGCTACTTCCACGCGGGCGACGATCAGATCAATGGAGTGGGCGACGGTTTCGCCAGAAATACCGAAGCGTTCGACGCGCGGGTGAAGGCGATCCACGGCGATTTCCCCGTGTTCGGCGGCGTCTGCGAGGCGCACGAGATGCTGTGG
>CAYVDY010000515.1:0-5204 GCA_964450255.1 uncultured Candidatus Solibacter sp.
GAAAACATGGAGCGGGAGACCGGACTCGAACCGGCGACGTTCAGCTTGGGAAAACGCTCCTACTTCGTTTCCTGAGCATCACCGAGTTTCCTCAAGCGCACAGAAGTGCACGCCGTTTCCCCAGTTTCGCGAAACACCCCACCGAATGGAGTCACAACGGAGTCAGCGATCTCAAGCTAGGCGCAACTTTCTAGAACCGGGCTTGCGATAGGAATCGCCTGGCACGTTGTTTCTCGGGGACAGTCGGTGAGCGACTATGGCGTGGTGTTTGTCGCCGCGGCTGAAATCCGCGCTCGCGCCTGTAGTTGATGACATCCCTCTTGGCATCCTCCGGCACGACCAGAAGGACATGATTCGCTACCCCGCCCAAATTTCCGCAAATCGGCCTGCGCATCCTCCGCCCACGCGCCAGCCCAGACAATGCTCGATTTCAACTCTTCTAGTGGAACAGCGGGGATTCCTTCAGCGCAGGCGTTACCAAGGTCTCGATCATTCGCTTGGCCCATGCCCCCTTCACCGTGTTGGCGGAGTCGACGAGTTGGCGCAGAGCGATGTTCAAGCGCATCAAAAGCGGGAAGGAATTCCGCGAGACCGCCTCCTCGACCCAGTCCGTCGCGCTCGGCCCGTCCTCTCCGAGGAAGAAATATATCGCCATCGTGACTGGCTCCACAATGCCGGAATGGTGGCAGACGATACTCCCGTGGCCCGGCATTTTGTGTGTGAGGACGGTACTTCTTTCAGGGTCGTTCTGCGGACCGCGCAGTATATGAGGGCAAGTTCCAAGCACCAGGAGAAGCGCCGGATCAAGCCGCCCGCCGTTTTCGCCGTCTGCGGTCTGAATGATGGAGGGCCGCGCCGCCAGATGGGACAGAATGAGCCAGCTATGAATATCGGCGAGGAACGACCCCGCCTCCTCGTCATCGTCCGCTGGAATAATGTGCTGTTCGCCTCCGGCGAGAACCGCGAGTGATCCGTCCTCCCGCAGCGTCAGCTGCAACGTGCCCCCGCCCGGAAACTGCATCGCGAATTTGGTCCCCGGCTTGATCCGCTCCTCGCGGGGCGGAGTCTCCAGCAGCGCGGTAACGAAGTTGAGCGCGACCTCGCCTTGCTTCGCGGCGTCATAGATGGCCCGCGCCGCCACGACATCGCCGAGGGGCAGGTTCCCGGATGTTTCTGCGAGCCACGCGGCTGCCTCCCGCACGTCACTTCGCGCCCGGCTGGCAATCTCCCGTGCAAGCAGGCTGGAAAGCTCCGATGCCAGCAACTCCGGCAGATGGGCTACCAGCAGGGCTTCGCCTGATTCATGGATGCCCGGCTTGAGCAGGCCGTTGGCGGTGAGGCGGTCGATATCGGCGCGGTCCAGTTCGGATTCGAGCGTCTGATGGCGCACCATGAACACGCCCACGGATGAAAGCATAAGGCCGATCGGGCGGTTGTTATCCGTGCTATCGGCCAGAACGGCGCGCGCCACACCCTGAAACCTGCGTCTTAGTTCAGGATCGTCAAATCTCTCCCGCGCATAATCGATCACGCCAATGCCCAGCATGGGCGCCAATGCCGCCACTAGATTCTCGTCATTGCGCTTCGGGTCCGATGAAATCGCGGCGACCATCGAGCGCAACACCCACGGGGCTCGCATCTCCGCCGCCCTGTCAACTCCCGGAACGAATTCAATACGATGCTCCCCGAGTATCCGCTGCGCAGCCTGAAACTCTCCGTCCGTTAGCGCTTCGACTTCCACGCCCACGGCGGCACGGCCAATCGCGCTCCATCCTCGGCCCGAAGCGTTGCGCGTGAATCCCGGCACAACCGTATCGTCAAGCGTGAATACGATGCGAACATTGGGCCCGTATGAGTTCGAAGCCAGCTCTTCGATATCCTGCCGGATCTCATTCCGATCTGGTCGAACGCCGTCGATCGCAAGTACAAGTGCCGGACCGTCCGATCGGGACAGCCGTTGCAGCCAACTCCGCGCCTCATCTCGCGTCACAGGCCATCCCAGAGTTGCCGCCAGCAGATTCGCAACCAACTGGAAGACACCATGTCCGGCACCTCCATCGGCATCGATAAACAAGACCGCGAGGTCATCACTGCATTGTGTTTCAGCTGCGAGCTCCCGCAGCACGCTGCTCTTGCCCGACAGCGGTGCACCGGCGACGATCACCATGCGGCGTGAATCGCGCAGGGCGTAGAGCAGGGCCTCCGTTGCCTCACGCGGTATCAGGAAGTCCTTTACAAAAGGCCGGAACGCGTCGTCCCATGCGCCGGTGAGGTCGCCTATGACTGTCTCGTTCGTCTGCCGCAGGGCGCTGACCCACACCTGACTACCGGTTCCAAGCAGGACACCCACGGCCTCCTTTGTATCCGCGCCCGCCACCTGTGCCGCTGCTTCGATTAGCCGCGCGAGCTCCGCCGCCGAGGGGTCTGATGGAACCCAGTCCTGTCCGCTATGCGTCTCCACCAGCCGGGTATCGGTGCCGTTTGTGGCAACGACCAGAGGCGGCTGCGGGCGCAGCATGCAGGCATAGGACAAGCCTTGCTCGACGTCATCTTGCGTAATCGGTTTGCCTCTGCGTTTCAACTCCAGGACGGCAAGCGGCTTGTTGGAAGCGTACACGATCACATCCGCGCGCCCCTCTGCCCGCGAGGCTTTCGCGCCGTCTACTTCGACCGTTGACCGGCCCAGTTTGAATGAGAACTTGGTCTGGTGCCGCAGGTCACCGGCGGGAATCCAGGGGAACGCGACGCGCATGGCGTGGTGTATCTCCGCCTCAAGATCTCCTTCCGTAGGCTTCGTCGTCAATTGCTCAATTGGCATCGCTCAACTCCCATTCCGTATGATCGCTCATGGAACAAGACCAGTTGTCGATTCAATGCCGCTCAACTCGGGCAAGTGTGCATCGTTGATTTGTTCATTCATCGCAAAGCCGGCTTGGTCCGGCCCGCCAAGCGGCCGCATGATGCCCAAAACGCTAACGTCTCTGCGAGCACATTAGGAACGATAAGCGGCGGTTGTGGGAAGCGTCGCGCGGGCTCGGTTCATTCGTGCTGAACGTTTTGGGGAGGCACGTGCGAGAATGGCGCTTGGCGGTGGGAGGGATACTGTGAGCGCTCATCGTGACCCGGCATTCGGACGCTACATTGGCGTTGACTACTCGGGTGCCGAAACGCCGGACTCGAGTCTTAAGGGCCTTCGTGTTTACCTGGCCGAAGCCGACTCGCCTCCGCGTGAAGTTCTGCCGCCGCCAAGTCCGCGCAAGTACTGGACGAGGCGCGGCGTTGCTGAGTGGTTGCTCTCGGCCCTATCCGAGGCGCAGGCGACAATCGTGGGCATCGACCACGGGTTCTCATTTCCGTCGGATTACTTCTCTCAACACGGTCTGCCGCGTGACTGGGACATCTTCCTTAAGGATTTTTGCGCGCATTGGCCCACGGACGAGGCCGGAGTGTATGTCGACTTTGTGCGTGAAGGATTGCGCGGAAATGGAGCAGCTCGCTTGGGCAACGCCCGCTGGCGACGATTGACCGAGGTGCGTTCGCGAGGCGCCAAGTCGGTGTTTCATTTTGACGTGCAAGGCTCGGTGGCGAAGTCTACCCATGCTGGTATCCCCTGGCTTCTATTCCTCCGACAACACCTTCTTAGCAAGGCGCATTTCTGGCCGTTCGACGGTTGTACCCCTACGCCCGGACAGTCCGTCGTCGCAGAAGTCTATCCAGCGCTGTGGAGCCGCGCGTTCCCAATCGATGAGCGCGACGGTCACCAGCAAGATGCTTTCTGCACGGCCGCTTGGCTGCAACGAGCCGACCGGCGTGGTGACCTCGATCGCGCCTTCCATCCCAAGCTCAGCAGCGCGGAGGCGGCCATCGCGGCGTTCGAAGGATGGATTCTTGACGTTGCGTGAAATGTCAGCTCCTCCGGCTAGACGTCCCGATGGCACACGCTCTTCAAATGGACCACCTTTACAGGCTTGACGAGTTGGCATCGTCGCTTGCACAGCGATTCCGCGCAACATCGGTTTCGCCTAACGATTATGCGGGTAGGCGCAAGGGTGGCGAAATCGCGTGCGCCGGCAGGAGGGTGCATGACAATGCGCTCCGCACGCCACCTATCGCTTCACTCATCAAGCTCCACCGTTCTGTGTGGCTTAATCGACGTCCAGCTTGGCTGGCTGCATGTCACAAACAGAAAGCCTGGCGTTTGTTTGAGCTTACGGAACGCCACGGATGGAGGCTCAATGGAGTCACACTTTTTGCAACTTGTGTAGTTTCTATAGGTTGCAGGTATGAATGTCGGTTTGGGAAAACGCTCCAACTTCGTGTATTGAGCGTCACCGAGTTTCCTGAGTACGACCGAAGTGCACGCCGTTTCCCAATTTACGCGGGACACCTCCTCGAATGGAGTCACAACGGAGTCACTAATCCCTACTCCGAAGTCCTAGCTTCTCGAGACCGAGTCGCCAAACTGGCGCAATCTGCACGCCACACGCACCCCGATTTCCTCGGCTGGCTTCACGATCCGATGCTGGCGGCAATGACTGGTAGAACGGAAGAACGGCAATCCTCATGAGTTCCAATCGAGGTGTATCCTGTTGGGGTGCCCCAACTAACTCTGAGAGTAGCAGAGGAGCGAATAAGACGTTACCCACGAGCGATTCACCCCCTTAGGGCAGTACTTACGCGCTCGCCCTTCAGAGCCAGGATGGCAAGGGATGTTGCCCAACATCCTTCCTCCTCGTCTCCAGCGAAGGCGGGCCAACTTCCGTTCGGGTTCTGAAGGCCTTGCAGCGCCCGAACTGCACGCAGCAGCACAATGTCGTCCTCACGGCGCAGCGCCAAGATCGCGAAGCAAGTGGTTTCTACCGAATCCTGCTCCGCATGGTATCCCCATGCTCCGGATGGACGTTGCTTCAGCATCAACGACTCGCGAATTTCCAGGAAGACTTGATCAATGTTCATGACGAATCTTGGGGGCGGTCTGGTTGTGATCGATTGCCGTATCAGAAGTATGCGATCAACGGCATGGGGACGCGAAGAGTCTCCACAAGTACGACGAACCACGGGCAGGGCATTCCAACCGTCCAGCCGATCGGGAACTCCGATTCTGCAGACCGCCTTGGTAGATTGGTTGAGCCCGTCGCGACTCGACGCCCGGCATCCTCTACGGCCCGGACCACACTTTTGGAGGATCGCCCCCAGTTGCCTTA
>CAYVDY010000516.1:0-5194 GCA_964450255.1 uncultured Candidatus Solibacter sp.
CGCCCGGTTGGCTCTTTCCTCAACGGCGCCCGCGCGTCTCGGCGAGCGGTGTACGGTCTTCATGGAGCGTGAGTTGAGCACGTGGCTTCAGGCGGGCGAGTCGATCCCCAATCTGGTGGCAGGCTTGGCCTACTCAATTGCGTTGAACTACCTGAACCGCGTGGTGCGTGGCCGCCACATCGGACGCGTCGTCTATTTCCTGGGAGGGACTGCCTACAACGATGCGGTGGCTGCGGCCTTTGCCAGTCTATTGGGGCGGCCGGTGATTGTCCCGCCGTACCACAGCGTGATGGGCGCGGTCGGGATGGCGTTGATCGCACGGGAGTGGCACGCAGCCGGAGAAGGGACGACGCGTTTTCGAGGCTACGGCCTGGACGACTCCGCCGTGGCGACGCGCGAATTCGCCTGCAAGGGTTGCGCCAATGAGTGCGACATCAAGGAGTTCAATGTTGAAGGCGTTCGCAGCTATTGGGGCGACAAGTGCTCGGACCGCTTCCGCAAGCCTTCCTTGAACTCGAACGTGCCCGTGATTGAGGATCTGATTGCACTCCGGGAGCGGCTGATGACCGGATACGAAGAGGCCGCGCTCGGCGCCGGTTCCGGTTCCGGGCCTGTCATCGGCATCCCGCGCGCCATGTCCATGTTCGACCAGTATCCATTCTGGAGCGCCTATTTCCAAGCCCTGGGACTGCGAAGCGTGTTGTCGCCGCCGACCTCGGCGAGGGTTGCCGCGCGGGGTTGCGAACTGGCGATCGCTCAACCCTGCTTCCCGATTCAAGTGGCGCACGGCCATATAGACGCACTACTCCGCGCGGGTGCGGATTATCTCTTCACGCCGAATCTACTGGATGCCGAGTCGATGGATCCGGCGACCCCGGCTCACTTCTGTCCCTGGAACCAGACCCTGCCGTTTGTGTTGCGCTCGGCACCGGCTTTTGAAGGCGACTCCGTGCGGTTTCTCACGCCAGGGTTGCACCTCCAGATGGGACGCGAGCACATCAGGAAGGTGATGGCCGAATGCGTCAGGCGGCTTGGCGTGGATTCCCGCGCCAGTGACAGGGCGGTGGACGCTGCGCACACGGCGCAGCGCGGGTTTCAGAGCCAGCTTCTGGAGGCGGGCAGCCGCGCCTTGCAGGCGCTGGAGGAAACCGGTGCGCCCGGCATCGTGCTGGCCGGGCGCAGTTACAACATCTACGATCGGGCCATCAATTGCGACGTCCCGCGCAAGCTCCGCGCTCGCTACGGCGCCAACGTGATACCTCTGGATTTCCTCGTTACGGGGGAGGAGGCGATCGCCGAACTGCATCCGAACATGTATTGGATTTCCGGCCAGCGCATTCTGGCGTGCGCGAGCATCACGCAGTCGCGGCCCAACCTGCACATGGTGTACCTCACGAACTTCAAGTGCGGTCCGGATTCCTACATCAAACACTTCAGCCGCGAAGCCTGCGGCGCACCCATCCTGATACTCCAGTTTGACGGACACGGCAACGATGCGGGCTACATGACGCGTTGCGAAGCCTTCTTGGACAGCAAAGGACTCATGCCATGTCACGGCGATCCGCGGAGCCACAGCCCCCAGCCGGCGATGCATTAAGTGGCAAGACGATCTACATCCCGCCGATGGCGCAGGGGAGCGCCCGCGCGTTTGTGTCGGCCTTCCGAGCCATCGGCTGCCACGCAAGGCTGACGCCGCCCTCGGATAGCCGCACGCTGGAACTCGGCGCTCGCGGCGCCTCCGGCGACGAGTGTTATCCGGCCAAGGTGACGCTGGGGGACTTCATGAAGGTGCTGGAAGACCCGTCGTGCGATCCGGCGCGCGTGCTTCTTTTCATGCCCACCGCCACGGGCCCCTGCCGCTTCGGGCAGTACTCTACCTACTTGCGCTGGATGCTGGACAACAATGGATACCCGCACACCGGAATCCTCTCGCCCAGCAGCAGCAACGGTTATAGCGGCTTGGGCGTTCTGGCGCAACCGTTCGCCCAAACCGCCTGGCGCGCGCTGCTCTGCGCCGATATTCTGCAGAAGCTGCTGCTGCGCTTCCGTCCCTATGAGCTGACCGATGGCGCGGCGGACCGGGCGTATGAAGAGTGCCTCGACGATCTCTGCCTCGCGCTTGAGAGCACGGCCACACGGTCCGATGAGCAGTTGCGCGTTCTGCGCGGCGTGATGGTGGACTCGCGTGACCGTTTTCGGGGAGTGCCGGTGGCCCTCCACCGCGACCGTCCGCTGATCGGTGTGGTGGGCGAGATCTTCTGCCGGCTGAATACATTCTCGAACGATGATGTGGTCCGCAAGCTGGAGGAGTATGGCGCGGAGGTGTGGATCGCCGATCTCACCGAATGGGTGTGGTACACCATCAGCGAGCAGTTCCGAAAGCTTCGACTGGCGGGCAAGCGATTCTCCAGCGATGCCCTGATGGCGTGGATCCGGTCGCGGTCACAGCGGAGGGACGAGCACCGGCTGCTGGAGCCGTTCCGGGCCGAGTTTGCCGGCGTGGAGGAGCCGCCCGTGGAGGTGCTGCTGGAATGGGCATGAGCGTATCTGCCCGCGGACGGGGCGCTGGGGCGGAGGGTGCTGAGCGTCGGCGGCGCCGCTCATCTTGCCGGACGTGGCGCCGACGGCATTGTGGATATCAGTCCTTTTACCTGCATGAACGGAATCGTCTCGGAGGCGATCTACCCGCGACTGAGCCGGGATCATCAGGGCATTCCGATTCGCAACTTCTATTTCGACGGGACGGGGAACGATCTGGATCACGAGTTGGGCATCTATCTCGATCTCGCCCAGGCCCATCGGCGGCGGAGGCTCGCGCGGGGGGGCGCCGGGCGCTGATCCGATGTTGAATGAAGCTCATCTCCGTCGCTGGCGGTTCTGGCGTAGATCGCCGGCACGGCTCGATCTGACGGGGATACTGTGGCCGTCACTTGGCTATCCGGCGGTAGTGGATGTGCGGGGGAGGCAGGCCCGGATTGTTGTGCTGCTGTGCCTGCCGGATGGCGCCGCGCCGTCGCCTTCTCAGTTCCGGGCCCGGCTGCGTGCCGCCCCGGAAATAGACGCCCTGGAGTGCCGGACAGTGGCCGCGGAGCGCGTGGCACTGGCCGGCATCAATGGGATTGGCCGCTGGGCGCCGTGGGTGTTGGACGGGGCTCCCTCGGTGGTCCGGTTGCAGTTGGCGGCTGCCTGCCCCGACCTGCGCCGGCGCACAACTCTGTTCGATCTGGAAGTGGAGTTCGAAGGAACGTCGTATCGCAAGGCCGGATCGGTTGCCATGCACACTCCTGGCGCGGAGTTCCGGATCGCGCTGGCGACGGACCTGCACCTGGCTGCACGGTGGGATGAATATGAGACGGGGTTCTCGGGCTTTCACGAGGAGGTGGTACCCGCCAATTCGAATCTGACCCGCTTCACGGCGGCGGAAGGCTTCTCCCGGCAGACAGTCCTGAATACCTTTGTGAACCCCAATCACGCTCTGGGGGCGTTCATCCGGGAGGTGAACGAGCTCGCCGAACGCGACCAGGCCGATGCCGTGATACTCTCCGGCGATCTCGTGGATTTCAAGTACAATCGCCACCGCGCGCACGCCGGAAGGGCCTTCGAGGACACAGGGTGGAAGCTGCTGTACGATCTCGTGCGAGGCGGGACCAATCACGCGCCCCAGTTGCGCGTTCCCCTGTTTACGTCCACGGGCAACCACGATTACCGGCTCTACCCGTACCGTTTCCGCACCTACGGCATGCGCCATGCCGGCATCCCTGATGAAGTCAGCGAGCCCTACTTGCGGTCCCACGGCGAATGGGGCAGGTTGAAGTACTCCGCGGGCGACTTGGACGCGGTGCGGATCGACTCCGGTGACACACACTCGCTGGATTTCTATTTCCGCGAATTCAATCCGTGCCTGGACTACGAGCTTTCGCTCGGAGGGGCGCGCTTCCTGGTGCTGGATTCCGGCCCCGATGCCATCACGAACCTCGGCCATCTGAATACCGTGCGCCGGCGCCGGTTCGCGCGCGGGCTCCGCCATATCGGCTCGCCGTATTCGGACGGTTTTGGGGACGAACAGATCGAGTACCTGCGGCGCTGGTTCGCCAGGACGGGTGAGCAGACCGCCGTGGTGGTGAGCCACGCGCCGCTGATCTTCCCGCCCGAACAGTCCGAGGCGCTGCTCACCGTCCCTGAGGATGGGGATGGAAGCTCGCACGAGTTCGAGGCGATGTTGACCGATCGGGGACTGGACCGGCGCAGCATCATCAGCAACCAGTTGGCGGTCTTCCAGGCACTCCGGGCTCATCCTGGCCCGGCGCTCTTCTTTGCCGGGCACTGCCATACCGAGGCGGAGATGGTGCTGGATAGGGAAACCCGGCACCTTCACCATCGCAGCGGCGCACCGCGCGGGGCGGCGTGGAATGGGACGTCTGGCCATGCCCTGCTGCTCCACACGCCCGCTCTGGGCCACGGCCACCCGGCGTACCGGTTGATCCGGGTGAATCGGGGCTTAGTCGAGGGGGCGGCACTCGTACATCTGCGCGGGAAGCCCCTGGATGAGTGGAAGTACGATGAGTGGATCTACGATTGGGTCTGTGCGCCGCAGGGCGGAGGGCTGGAACGCGTGGAGTTCTCCATCCGGCGCCGGGTCGCCGGTGCCCCGCAGGCCGGAGTGCGGCACCGCCTGATCTTGAGATTCGCGGGTGCGGGTGTCGCGGGCGTGCAGGCGGTGGCCGCCGAAGTAGGCGCGGTGGCCGCCTCTCGCCTGGACCTTGCCGCTCCGAGGCACCCTTACGCCTGCTGGGTGATCCACGATGTCCCGTCATTCCGAATCACGTTGCGGGGCCGGCCGCCTGGCGCGCGGATGTCATTCCTGTACGAAACCGTTCACGACGGCGAACGATCCGGACTGCGCTGGCATCCCAACGGCTATTGATCAAGGCGTGGAGTGACGCTGGAGTATACTAGGCATTCTGATTATCGGACGACAATATCTGGATTAGCTCAATGTCAATGTTTCGGTTGGCCTTCGGGAATATAATGCGGCGCAGGTTCAGGACTCTGCTGACGCTATGCGGCGTGGCGGTGGGCATCGCCGCGTTTGTCTCGCTGGTGGGGTTTTCCAACTCCTGTGAAGAGGAGTGGGTGAAGCTGTATCGCGCCACGGGTCCCGATCTGGCGGGGGGGCGGGGCCCCTCGGCGAACC
>CAYVDY010000517.1:0-5167 GCA_964450255.1 uncultured Candidatus Solibacter sp.
GCCGATCTCACGACGCCCGCCGGCGCGGCCTCCGCCGTCGCAGCGGTCCTTTCCGCCCGTCCCTCGCTCGACGCGGTGGTGCATCTGATGGGCGGCTTCGCTGCCGATGGAAACGTTCAGGAGACCACCGCCGAAACCTGGGACCGCATGATGGAGCTCAATGCCCGCTCCGCATTCCTGCTCTTTCGCGAGGCCTTGCCACCCATGCTGGCCCAGGGCCAAGGCCGCATCATCGCCGTCGGCTCGCGCGCGGGAGACGCCATGCCCGCGGGCCTATCCGCCTATGCGGCCTCCAAGGCGGCGCTCCACGCCCTGGTGCGGGTGATTGCGGCCGAGAACAAGTTCTCGGGCGTCACGGCCAACGTTGTCATGCCGTCCACCATCGATACCGCCGCCAATCGTGCCGCGATGCCGGACGCGAACCCAGCCCTGTGGGTGTCACCGGGCTCCATCGCCGGCCTGCTGATCTGGCTGGCATCTGATGCGTCCCGCGACGTCAACGGATCACTCATCCCCATCTACGGACGATCCTGACCTATGCCGCTCCTCACCGATTCGGAACTCAAATCAGCCTTGGCCGGTCTATCCGGCTGGACCGTCATCAACCACAAACTCCACCGCGAATACCGCTTCCCCGATTTCACACATGCCTTCGGATTCATGGCGACGGCCGCCACCGCCATCGAACGGATGAACCACCATCCCGAGTGGTTCAACGTTTACAACCGCGTCACCGTAGACCTCTCCACGCACGACTGCGGCGGCATTACACACAAAGACCTCGACCTCGCCATACTATTAGACTCCATCGCCAGAAGACTCCAATGAAGCACCTCATTTTCCTTTTCCTGCCTGCCCTCCTTGGCGCGCAACCCGCCTTCAAGGGCTCCCCCGATATCGACGCCGCCATCGAAGAAGCCATTGCCGCCGACAAACTCCCCGGCGCTGTCTGCCTGATCGGCCAGCCCGGCAGGATTCTGCACCTCAAGGCTTACGGCCAGCGCGCCCTCGTTCCATCGCGCGAAACGATGACGACCGATACCATCTTCGACGCCGCCTCGCTCACGAAAGTCGTCGCCACCACCTCGGCGGTGATGCGCCTGTTCGAGCAGGGCAAGATCCGCCTCGCCGACAAGGTCACTGACTATCTGCCCGGCTTTCAGAACGGCACCAGTGCCATCACGGTCCGCCAGCTTCTCACCCACTTCTCCGGCATGCGCCCCGACGTGGATCTCAAGCCGGAGTGGTCCGGCTACGAAACAGGCGTCCAGAAGGCCCTGATCGACCGGCCCATCGCCGAGCCCGGCGAGCGCATGATCTACTCCGACATCAATTTCATCCTGCTCGGCGAGATCGTTCACAAAGTCAGCGGAAAGCCCCTGGACCAGTTCACCCGCGACGAGATCTTCGGCCCGCTCGGCATGAAGGAATCCACCTTCAATCCACCAGCCTCGTGGCTGCCGCGAATCGCCCCCACCGAGATGCTGAACGGCAAGCCCCTGCGCGGCGTCGTACACGACCCCACCACGCGCTTCATGGGCGGCGTCGCCGGTCATGCCGGCCTCTTCACCACGGCCGCTGATCTCGCCCGTTTCGCCACGTTCCTGATCAATCTCGGCGAGCTGGACGGTACGCGTCTCGTCTCACCGCTCACCGTGAAGAAATTCACCCAACCCAATACGCCGCCCTCGCAACCCACTCTGCGGGGCCTCGGCTGGGACATCGATTCGCCGTTCTCCGGCAATCGCGGCGAACTCTTCCCCATCGGGTCCTACGGCCATACCGGCTTCACCGGAACCTCGCTCTGGATCGATCCTTCCTCCCGGACCTTCGTCATCCTGCTGGCCAATAGCGTCCATCCCACGCTCCGCCCCGCCATGACCAGCCTGCGCGGCCGCGTCGGCACCATCGCCGCCGCTTCTCTCGGCATCGACTCCCAGGACGTGCGAGTCACCGGTTTCAACGAACTGCAACCCGGCCGCGCTATAGGCCGCAACGCGGAGGTGCTCACCGGCATCGATGTCCTCGCGGAGGAGAAATTCTCGCGGCTCAAAGGCAAGCGCGTCGGCCTGATCACCAACCACACCGGCTTCACCCGCTCCGGAGAACGCAACATCGACGCCATGCTCGCCGCCGGCGTCAAGCTCACCGCGCTCTTCTCGCCCGAACACGGCATCGCGGGCAAGGAAGATCACGAAAATGTGGCCAACGCCAAGGACGCGAAGTCCGGCCTCACCATTTACAGCCTCTATCGAGGCGAGGACCGCAAGCCGTCCGGGGCCGCCCTGTCCCAGATTGACGTGCTGGTTTTCGATATTCAGGATATCGGCACGCGCTTCTACACCTATCTCTCCACCATGAAGAACGCCATGCAGGCGGCGGCGGAGGCCCGCATCCCGTTCGTAGTCCTGGACCGGCCGAATCCTATCACCGGTGCCCACGTCGAGGGTCCCCTGATCGACTCCGCCGAGATCTCCTTCGTCGGCTGCACCGCCATCCCACTGCGCCACGGCATGACGCTCGGCGAACTCGCGAGAATGATCAATGTCGAGGACGGCATCAACGCCAGCCTGGAAGTGGTGGCCCTCAAAAACTGGCGCCGGTCCGATTGGTTCGATTCTACCAACCTCACGTGGGTAGATCCCTCGCCCAACATGCGCTCCCTCACCGCAGCCCTGCTCTATCCCGGAGTCGGCATGATCGAATACGCCAAAAACTACTCTGTCGGCCGCGGCACGGACGCTCCGTTTGAGCAGGTCGGGGCCGATTGGATCAACGGAGTCGCCCTCGCCGCACACCTCAACAAACGCATGGTGCCCGGCGTCCGCTTCTACCCCACCCGATTCACTCCGAACGCGTCCAACCTCAAGGGCAAGACGATTGAAGGCGTCCGCTTCGTCATTGTCGATCGCGAGTCGTTCTCGTCTCTCCGGCTCGGCCTCGAACTGGCTGTAACACTGGAGAAGCTATACCCCGGCAAAATCGACTTTGCGGGCTCCCGGCGCCTCATCGGATCCGCCGCTGCCATCGACGCCATCAGGAAGTCCGAGGATCCACGCAACCTCGAACCCCGCCTCCAGGAAGCCCTTCAGCCTTTCCTCGCCACCCGCGCCAAGTACCTTCTCTACAAGTAACTGCAAACACGAACGGGCGAGACACCGCTGCTTTCAGCGCGCCTCGCCCGTTCAAATTCCGCAGCTTTTCCAGCCTTTACGCTATTCGCCCTGCGCCGCGGCCGACTTCGGAGGACGCCCTCTCTTCTTGGGCGCCGGCTTCTCAACCTTTTCAGGCTTATCGGCCTTGACCTCATCTTCCTGCTTCGACTTTAGTGCCGCCATCCAGGCTGGCGGGCGGCCGCGACGCTTGCCCTGTCCGCGCGCCAGTCGCTCGAGGGTGATTATGGCTTCCTCGATGGCCTCACGCTCCTGGCGTAATTCCGCCAGCATTTTCATGATGTCCATATGCTTGCTCCCTGCTTGATTCGCCGGCCGGGCTTTCACTACCTTTTCCGAGCGGTTCCGATTTCAGAACAGTTCTCGTGGCCGAAGCGCTTCTATTCAGAGTTGTACCCCATTCCAGATCACTTTACAAGCACTCTGTTCCGAAAACAGAACAACTTGTCACTTTTTCTCTCCGAGACTCGTTCCTAAACAGCCCCGGAGCGCACCTTGCCTCGCCAGTACCGGTAAAACGGCAATCCCATGGCGATCAGTACTAGCCCAAGCAACGATTCACGCGGCGAATTCTTGAGCGTAAAGAACACTAACAGACCGGCGACGAATACAAACAGCACAGGAACCACGGGATAGCCCACCGTCCGATAGGGCCGCGGAGCATCCGGAATCTTCCGCCTCAATACAATCACCGCCGCCGTCGCCATGCCATACAGAATCCAGCTCGGAAAGATCACCATGGTTAGCAATTGATCATACCGGCCGCTCAAAACCAGCACCGCCGACCATCCGCTCAATGCCAGAATCGAAAACCCCGGCGTCGCATGAGACTCGTTTACCTTGGCAAATCGTTGGAAAAAGTAGCCATCGCGCGCTAAAGCGTACGGCACCCTGGAACCGCTCAGAATGGAGCCGTTCAACGCCGCGAAGATCGAGATCATCGCGGCAATCGACACCAGATCGCCGCCCCACCCACCGGTCACACGCTGCATCATGACGGCGGCCACCCGGTCCGCCCCGGCCACCTCCCCAGCGCTCAGAACGTGAAAATAGGCGAAGTTAGTCAACAGATAGATCACCACCACACCCGCAGTCCCATACACGAGCGCGAGAGGTAAATTTCGTTGAGGATTTTTAACTTCGCTGGAAACCATACTTACATTGTTCCAGCCGTCATATGCCCACAATGCCGCCACCAGCGCCGCAAAGAAACCGGCGATCCCACCCGTCGCCCCCGGATGAACGCCGCCCCCTTGAGCCACTCCTGAGCTCCCGAATACACCCACGGCAATGATCCCGCCAATCAGAACCACCTTCAATACCGTCACGCCCACCTGCACCCCGCCCCCCACCTTCACGCCATAACAATTCAACACGCCCAGCGCCAGAATCACGCAGATTGCCAGTAACTGCCCCAACCGCACATCCAGCGGACCGCCCCCGTCGCCCAGCGGGATCGGGATCTGAAACGCGATATTCTCCAGTTCGGGCCGGAAATTGGCAAGGTAGTAAAAGAACCCGGTAGCCAGCGTGGCGATGGAGCCGCTCTTGGCCACCCACATCTGCGTCCACCCATACAGGAAGCCCCAGAACGGCCCATACGCCGCTCGCAGGTAGTTGTACTCCCCGCCAGCCTCCGGCATCATGGCGGCCAGTTCCGCGTACGTCAAAGCCCCCGCCAGCGACAGCACGCCGCCGAAAACCCAAACCGCGAACACAATCCAGGGATCCCCCACTTCCAGAATCATCCGCTTCGGCACCAGGAAGATTCCGCTCCCGATCACCGTCCCCACCACGATCGACGCAGCGCCCCAGACGCCGAGGTCCCGCCGCAGTTTCGTTACCGTCATCGCCCCCGCCTTAGCCACGCGCACTCACCTCGTCCCGTTCCTTCATCACCAACGAGGCGAGCATCGCCGCCCCGGCCGTCACGCTGGTGCCGATCAGCACGTACCATGTCCACGCGATCGGCGTCCCGAACTTCACATAGAGAT
>CAYVDY010000518.1:0-5158 GCA_964450255.1 uncultured Candidatus Solibacter sp.
TCTTGTATGAGAATCCAGCCCTTGGTTCAGGCTCATCTTGCATGAGACAAGAGTCGGCCCCCACTGCCCCGATCCTGGTGGTATACTCATGGCGCGACAGGACTTTCCCCCCGGGAATGCCTGTCATGCTCTTAATAATAGTGGAGGGGTCTCCAGTGAACGATTTGTTGCTGATCAGGGCGCTATTCGTGCTGATCCTGGCAGCCGCAGCCTTCGTCCTTCAGCCCTTCGGCCTGACCGCGCGAATTGCCGCCATCGTTGGTATTATCCTCGGAATCCTGATTGTTTTCTTTGAGGTGCGGCTGAAGCAGGTTAGCCTGAAGCGATTGATTGGCGCGGCTGTCGGCTCCGTGCTCGGCATTCTTGGCGCGTTTCTTATCTCGCTTGTCATCGCCTGGGCTATGCCGGGCGCGCGGGGAACCGTGTCGTTCCTGCAGCTTTTTATCCTGTCCTTGATGACCTACGTTGGCCTGATCGTCGGCGCCACCAAGGGCGACATGCTCAACCTGTCCGCACTGGGCGGACTGTTCGGAGGCGAAAAAGTCACCAAACAGTCATTCAAGATTCTCGATACCAGCGTGATCATCGACGGACGCATCGCCGACATCGCCGAGACGGGATTCCTGGACGGTATTCTGGTGGTCCCCCAGTTCGTGCTGCGGGAACTGCAGCTCGTGGCTGATTCGGCCGATTCGATGAAGCGCAACCGTGGCCGCCGAGGCCTGGACGTGCTCCAGCGCGTGCAGAAGATGGCTAACCTGAACGTCCAGATCCTGGAAGACGATTTTCCCAACGTTCGGGAAGTGGACCTGAAGTTGATCGAGCTCGCCAAAGTCTATGACTGCAAGGTGATCACCAACGACTTCAATCTGAATAAGGTGGCGCAGCTTCACGGCGTGGAAGTGCTGAACATCAACGAACTCGCCAATGCGCTCAAGCCAATTGTGCTTCCCGGTGAGGTCATGCGTGTCTTCATCCTCAAGGAAGGCAAGGAGTTCAACCAGGGCGTCGCCTATCTGGACGATGGCACCATGGTGGTGGTGGACAACGCCAAGAAGTACATTTCGCGCACAATCGATATCAGCGTCACCAGCGTGCTCCAGACGCAGGCCGGCAAGATGATTTTTGGCCGCTTCGACGAGCGCGTTCACCATGTTCACGACAAGCCGGCGACCGTTGCCACCTCGCGTGCGCACGACCCGGTCCCGGAGAAAGCGCCGTCGCCAGCCCACCCGGAGAGCTAGCCGGAACCCGGCTACCGCCAATTTCATCAGAAAGCTGACACTATGAACGTCACCGTCATCCTCCCCGCCGCGGGACTCGGCACCCGGATGAAGGGGCCGGCGACCGACCCCGCCACCCCCAGCCGCAAACAGTTCCTCCTCCTGGAGGGCGTGCCCATCCTGCTGCATACGATCCGAAAGTTTGCTGCCTGCCCACTGGTGGGCGAAGTGGTAATCGCCTTGCGCGGTGAAGATCTTCCGCGGGTACAGGAGGTCCTGCAGGGTGAGGTTTTCGCCAAGCCCGTTCGCTGCGTCGAGGGCGGGGACACGCGCCAGCACTCCGTGGAGAACGCGCTGGCCTCGCTGGCGCCGGATGTCGAGATCGTCGCCGTTCACGACGCCGTGCGTCCCTTCATCGACGCCGCCACCATTGTTGAGGTGATCCAACAGGCTGCCGCCACGGGCGCGGCGATCGTCGGCATCGTGCCACTCGATACGGTCAAACAGGTACAGCGCCACACCGTCCGCGGCACGCTGAACCGCGACCGCCTGGTTCTGGCCCAGACTCCGCAGGTGTTCCGAGCGGAGCTCCTGCGGCAGGCGTTCCAAAAGGCGCGCGAAGACGGCTTCATCGGCACCGACGAATCCAGCCTGGTGGAACGGCTGGAGCAGGTGGAGGTCACCGTCGTGCCCGGCAGCGATCGCAACATCAAGATCACGCGTCCCTCCGACATCGAGCTGGCTAAGCTCTTCCTGGCAGAAGAGCGCGCCAAGGGTGTTGCCTGATGGACATCCGCACCGGCCTGGGCTGGGACAACCACCGTCTGGCCGAGGGCCGGCCGCTGATTCTTGGGGGCATCACGATCCCGTGCGAGTTCGGCCTCGACGGCCACTCGGACGCCGACGTGCTGGCCCACGCCATCACGGACGCCCTGCTGGGCGCCATCGCTGACGGCGATATCGGGATGCACTTTCCCGATACCGATCCGCAGTGGCAGGGGTGCGATTCGATGGTTTTCCTGCGCCACGCAGCTTCTCTGGTGGCGGCGCGGGGCTACTCCATCAGCAACGTCGATACCACCGTGATTCTGCAGCGCCCCAAGCTCAAGGACTATCGTCTGGCAATTCGCGAGAACCTCGCCGGCGCGCTAGGCTTGCCCGTGGAGCGCGTCTCGGTTAAGTTCAAGACCGCGGAGAAGGTCGGCCCCGTCGGGGAAGGCAAGTCGGGCGAGGCGCAGGCCGCGGTACTCTTGATAAAGTCGTGATTCTCATGAAAACCAGTCTCCTCGCCGGGTTGTAGCTCGGCGCCCTCACTGTCTTCGCCGGCGACGTAAAGACCGATTTTGACCCGTCGGTGGATTTCACCGTGCACAAGACATTCAGCTTCGTCGGCGGCCAGGAGATGACGAAGACCGGTCTGTTGGCCGACCCCGTGGCCCGGGAACGCATCAAGAACTTCATCAGCGGTGTAATGCAGATGCGCGGCATGATCGAGGTCCCGCGCGACCAGAAGCATAGCCTGGCTGTCCGTTACTGGGTTGCCCGCCAGCAGAAGACGGAAGAGTCCGTCACCAGCATCGGCGGGGGCGGGATGTATGGCGGATATCCCTATATGTACGGCGGCTACCCGCCCTACTGGGGCGGCGCGTGGGGCTGGTGCTCCGAGGAGTACGTCGTCCGGAACTTCGTCGAGGGCACGCTGATCGTGGACCTGCTGAATCCCGAGAACAAGGAACTGGTTTGGAGGACGTACCTGCGTCAGAAGATCGAGGATCGTGCAAAGGCTTACGACGAGGCCAAGGCCAACCTGTCCCAGTCCTTCGCGCTGTATCCGCCTAACGAGAAGGAAAAGCAGAAGATGATCAAGCTTCGCGCCAAGCTGGAGAAGAAGTACGCGCAGTAGGCTGCGGCGCCGGCTCGCTTACGGCCGGGAGCCGAATCAATTCGGCGACCTGTTGTTACCGGCCGCCCCGGGCCCGCACCCGGCCGTCATCGTGATTCACGGCGGATTCTGGCGTGCTGCTTTTGATCTGAGCCGCGCCCGCCCTCTCTGCGACGGTCTGCAGCGGGAGGGTATCGCCACGTTCTCGCTGGAGTACCGCCGGGTGGGGGACCCGGGCGGCGGTTGGCCCGGCACGTTGGACGACATTCGCGCCGCAGGCGCTTTTTTCGGCGAACAGGCAGGCAGGTTCAACATCGATCCGCAGCGGATTGTCGCCGCCGGCCACTCGGCGGGGGCCAGTTGGCTTTGTGGCTGGCGGGAGAGAAGGTGCTGCCGCTGAAGGCCGTCGTCTCGCTGGCTGGGGCCACTGATCTTCGGCGGGCGTGGGAACTGAAACTCGGGAAGGGTGCAGCATCGGAGTTTCTCGGCGGCGGCCCGGCGGAGCAGCCGGAACGCTATCACCTGGCTTCGCCCATCGAGCGGCTCCCTCTGAAAGTGCCCGTGCACCTGATCCACGGGGTCGATGACGAGATTGTTCCTATGGAGATCTCCGAGGCATATGCAGCAGCCGCCAGCACTGTGCAGGATGATGTCCACCTGGTGGGACTACCTGGCGTGGGCCACTCAGAGCTCATCGACCCGGCGACATCAGCGGGTGGCCGGGTGATTTCACACCTGCGCGCGTTGATTTAGCAGACCCAATACAGGACCGGCATGATTCAGAGCGTCGGTCGCGAACCGGCTACGGCGCCGGCGGCAACGCAGGCCGCTTGCCTTCCGGGATCAGCGACTGGTACTTTTGCCCGGCCATTTTTGCGTCGAAAGCCGCGCGGGCCTGCTTCACAAGCTCGGGATTCTGGAATAACTCCACAGCGGAAAGCGCCAGCGCCTTCGCCGCCACCATCATGCCCTTGCGCCCGATCGTCGTGCCTGCGCACGCGGTGGATTGCCAGGAATGGAACGGCACGCCGGGCGGAAATGTGGCTGCCATCATGTGGCCGGTGGGCGTCACCCAGCTTACGTCGCCCACATCGGTAGAGACGGAGCTCAATGCGGTGCGTGGAGCGTGGATCCGGGACACCGAGTCCAGCGGCGGCAGTGTGCCGGCGCCGACGCTGTGGCGCACCTTTTCCGCGAACGCCGCTTCCTCCGGGGTGTAGGTGACACCACCGGTGACCTTCAGATTGCGGTCCAGCAGGTCGCGCAGGACGGAGTTAGTGACGATGTTGGCGTACCCCGCGGCAATCTCCACCTCGACACTGGTGCCGGTTGCCAGGGCACCGGCCTGCGCGCAGTTCATCACGCGCTCCCAGAGGCCCTCCAGCGTCTTCAAATCCGGGTGGCGGACGATGATCGACAGCGCCGCGGTGTCGGGGACAATGTTGGCCGCCGCGCCTCCGCTGGTGATCACGTAATGCATGCGCGTCTCCTGCGGGACATGCTCCCGCAGCAGGTTGACGGCATGAGTCATCACCTCCACGGCGTCGAGGGCGGAGCGCCCCGCGTCCGGCGAACCGGCGGCGTGGGCGGCCCTGCCGGTGAACCGGACGTCGGCTTTCACGTTGGCCAACCATGTATTGTCGTCCGCCTGATTGGTATCGCCGGGGTGCCACGCCAGCACCACACTGGTGTCTTTGAATGCCCCGGCCCGGATCATGTATACCTTGCCGGCGCCGCCCTCCTCGTATGGCGTGCCGTAAAAGCGGATGGTCCCGGGCAGTTTGCGCGCGATGAGCTGCTCCTTTGCCGCGATTGCTGCCATTGCCGATCCCGCGCCGAAAAGGTTGTGGCCGCAACCATGGCCGGGCGCGCCGGCCACGCGGGCCTGCCTCTCCGGCACATCCATCTGGGACAGGCCGGGGAGTGCGTCATATTCGCCGATGATCCCGATCACGGGCGCGCCGGAGCCCCACTCCGCCGTGAATGCGGTGGGCAGGCCCGCCACGTTGTCTGTGATCCGGAACCCGGCGGCGCGCAACTCTTCCTTCAGCAG
>CAYVDY010000519.1:0-5153 GCA_964450255.1 uncultured Candidatus Solibacter sp.
TGTGCGGGGGTGGGGTTGGGCAGTGGGGTTCCGGGGGGGGGTCCCCGGGCCTAGTGGGTGGGTCCGGTCGGGGGTGTGCGCGTTGTTCTCGTTGCCGCGGGCATATGCGCTGGACAGGCCGATGACGCCGACTGTGAACATCAATTTGGACGTCGCCTGAATGTCGGCGTAGACCTTCCCCATGTGACGTGGGATGAGCGGGATGCGGTTGCCGGGCTCGATCTCGATGGTCTCGTCGTCGTTGCTGCTGTTGGCTTCGCCGTTGACGAGTTCCTCGCTTTGGAACGTCGCGGCGAGGAGTGTGTAGCCGCCGCCGATGCTGACGCGGCCGAGGCGGGTGTTGAGCTCCAGTTCGAGACCCTGACGCCGGGTCTCGCCGAAATTCTTGAAGTAGCCATAGCCGGTTTGCGGGGAGGCCACGAAGAGAATGTCGTCGCGATTGGTGGCGCGGAACCAGCCGGCGCTCCATCGCAGATTGCCTTCCGTGCGGCCGCGCACGCCGGCCTCGAAGGTGCGTGTAACTACCTGTTGGAGCGGCGGGTCGCCGGCCATGGCGTTGGGCAGTTTGCAGGGGGTTTCGGGATCGGCGCAGCCGAGTTCGATGGAGGTGGGCGCGCGGTTGCCTTCGGTGAGGCTGGCATAGAGGCTAAGCAGGCCCGCGAAGCGGTAGGTGCCGCCGACGCCGGGATTGAAGCGGGTAAAGGAGTGCTTGCCGGTGAGGGAACCGGGGCCGGCGGTTGGGTGCGCGAGGTCGCGGTTGTTGATGGTGGTGCGGTTGAAGCGGCCGGAGAGGGTGAGGTGCAAGCGGTCTGCTACGGAGAGGTTGTTGGCGGCGTAGACACTGCCGGAATGGATGCGGCCGGAAAGATCGACGCCGGTGTCGGCGTAGGCGGCCACGCCGGTGACGGTGCGATCCGGGTTGAGGTAGCCCAATTCACCGGACTGTGAAAAGCCGACGCTGTTGCCGTCATAGGCGGCGCCGAGCGTGACCTGGTTGCGATAGGCGCCGGCGCGCGTTTGCCAGCTCATCTGGCCGGAGAGTCCGTAGTTGCGCATTTGCGCGGTGGTGCGGTTGAGTAGGCCGTTGCACAGGGCTTCGTCGATGCAGAGGCGGGAAGGGAAGGGGGTGTTGCCGGGGTTGGCGCCTGGTTCGTAGATCGCTTCGTCGAGCGAATCCTCGTTGATGTCTCCATTCAGCGTGCGGGTGCGGAGGTAGCGAAAGTAGGCGTTGCCGGCGAAGGTCAGGTTGGGCGAGAGGCTGTGGCGCAGATTGAGATTGACCATGGGCGAGCGGTTGGCCGTGGCGTCGGGTTTGGTGTAGACGCTGGTGTAGTCGTTGGCCAGCAGGCGCTGTTCCTGGAGGCCGTTGCCAATCAGCGAGTTGTTGGCGTAGGCCGTTGTCAGGCCGATGGTAGTGCGCTGGCGCTGCCAGCCGAGGCGGCCGAAGAGTTGGCGCACGTTGGAGGGCGATGACTCGCGCCAGCCATCCTCGAAGAAGAGGTTGCCGGCCAGGAACCAGTTCAGGCCGTTGGCCGCGGCGCCGCCGTGTTCGATCTCCGCGATCTTGCGGCCGAAGCTGCCGCCGCTCAATTGCAGGCTCGTGCCGGGGTGGCTGACGCCGTCCTTGGTCCGCAATGAAAGGGAGCCGCCGAGGGTATTGAGCCCGAAGAGCGGGTTGGAACCTGGAATCAGCGCGGCTTCCGAAATGGCGATGCGGGGGATGAGGTCCCAACTGACGACGTCGCCGAAGGGTTGGTTGAGGCGAATGCCGTCCATGTAGACGGAGAGGCCCTGCGGGGTTCCGAGGAGCGGGGACGCGGTGTATCCGCGATAGTTCAGATCGGCCTGGAGCGGGTTGCCCTGGATCTCGTTGAGGAAGACGTTATTGAGGCGGCGGTTGAGGAAGTCCGACACGTCGAGTGCGCCGCTGGCCTCGATGTCGCCGGCCGCGGCGGTCTGGGTTGGGGCGGGGATCTCGTCGAGCGGGCGGTCCAGGCCGGCGAGCGGCGTGGTTCCGACGACGGCGACGGTGTAGGTGGGGGCGCCGATGGTGAGGGTGACGGTTTGGATGACTGGCGACGGCGAGTCCAATGTGACGAGCGAGGAGTGCATAGCGAAGCCGTCTTTCGTGATTCGGAGGCGGTAGGCGCCGAATGGGAGTTGGGAGATCACACTGGTGCCCTGCCTATCTGTCTGGAAGCTGCGGCGGGCGGTGGTGGATTCGTTTTCCAGCAGGACGGACGCTTCGACGGGGGCGCCGGAGGAGTCCTTGACGTGCACACGGAGCTCGCCCATTGGCGGCTGGGCCAGCAGGACTGGCGAAAGGATGGCGATGGACAAAAGGCGAAGGACAGGCCGAGCCATGCGTGATTGGTCCCCAGGGGTGCTTTCATTCTCGCATCGACACCGGGCGGGGTGCGCGCAGACAGTTTTTGCTTCGTCCTGACGCGACTGTCCTGTATCCTCAAAAAATGCAGCTTGTGCGATGCGGTACCCTTCGCGTCTGCGCCGCCGTCGCGCTTCTGGGTGCCCTCGCGGCACTGATCCCGGCGCAGATGCGCGAGCGGGTGTGGGCGCGGTACGAGCACGAGATGCAGGATCCGGTGGACGATCCGCCCGATGCGCGGCGCGGTGCGGAGTTCGCGCTGGGGCGGCTGCGCTACCGCTCGCCGATGGATCGCGGGCGGGGACGGTATTTCCGTTGGGGCATCGACGTGAATAAGGGCGATCGGACGTTCATCTCGCTGCTGACGCGGCTGACACGGATCGACGTGAAGCCGATTGAAACGATCATCGACGTCTCCAGCGACGACATCTTCCATCTGCCGTGGATCATGGCGGGATCGGTGGGGGATTGGCGGATCGCGCCGGAGGAAGCGGCGCGGTTGCGGCAGTACTTTGAGCGCGGCGGGTTTCTGTTGGTGGACGACTTTCACAACGAGCGCGAGTGGGCGACGTTCATGGATGGCATCCAGCAGATGTACCCAGGCGCGGTGGCGGAGGAGATGGAAGACCCGGACCCGGCGTTTCACGTGGTCTTTGATATGAAGGAACGCATCCGGGTGCCGGGCGCCAATGTGGTTCACCGGGACGGCGTCGAGCGCGGAGGCGTGGAGCCGCACTGGCGGGCGATCCGCGATGCCAAGGGCCGGATTGTGGTCGCGATCTGCTTCAACATGGATGTCGGCGACGGGTGGGAGTTCGCCGACGATCCGCGATATCCGGAGAAGTACGCGTCGGAGGCGATGCGGCTGGGCGTGAATTACGTGGCGTATGCGATGACGCACTGAGGGTGGCCTGCTCCGCGGCGCATAATGGTGGGCATGTTGCGGACTCTTGCTCTTTTGCTTTTCTGCTGGACTGCGTTCGGCGCTCAGCCTCCGCTGCTCGTCATTGCCCTGGACGGCTTCCGCTGGGACTTCGCGGAGCGGGAGCAGGCGCGCAACATTCTGGACCTCAAACGCGAGGGCTCGGCAGTCGATTCACTGGTGCCGGGTTTCCCTTCCACCACATTCCCGAATTTCCATTCCATGGCGACCGGCATGGAGCCTTCGCAGCACGGCCTTGTTGGGATGATGTTTCGCGACCGCGCGAAGGGCCGTTCCTTCTCCTATATGAAGAACTCCAGCGAGGGCGAGTGGTACGGCGGTACGCCGTTCTGGTTGCTGGCGCAGGCGGCGGGCATTAAGACGGCAACTTATTTCTGGCCGGGGACCGACGCCGGGATTCAGGGTAAGTCCCCCACCTACTTCAAGAAGTACGATGGGCGGGTTCCGAACGAAGAGCGAGTCGCACAGGTGCTCGAATGGTTCCGCATGCCGGAGGCGGAGAGGCCGGGTTTGGTAGTGGTCTATTTCTCGGACGTGGATTCGGCCGGACACAAGACCGGGCCGGATTCGGCGGAGACTAAGGCCGCCGTGCAGAAGGTGGATTCGGCGGTTGGCGAACTGGTGAAGGGCGTGCGCAAGATCCGCAAGGACACCAATATTCTGGTGGTCTCCGATCACGGGCAAATCGCCGTCGCCTCGCGGATCGACCTAAGCAACCGCGCGGATTTCAAGGGCTGCCTGGCCGCTAACGAAGCTCCGATGACGATGCTCTACTGCGACGATCCGGAAAAGGTCCGGGCTGAGCTGATCAGGAACGCACCAGAGGTGGAGGTGTGGCGGCGTGCCGAGACTCCGGAGTACCTGAAGTATCGCGACAACCTGCGGATCGGGGACCTGGTGATTGTGCCGAAGACGCCTTCCATCGTGTTCATAGTGCCGCCGGGCGATGCGGACGCCCAGCCGGTGCCCGAGTTGAAGGGGATGCACGGCTATGACCCGCGGCGCTACCGGGCGATGGCGGGGATCCTGATCGGCGCAGGGCCGGCGTTCAAAAAGGGCGTGACGGCGCCGCCGGCGAAGACGGTGGACGTGTTTGCGCTGGTGTGCCGGTTGATGGGGCTGTCGATGCCGCCGGGTGTGGATGCGGAGATCCGGCGGGTGGCGCCACTGCTGAAGTAAGCAGTTCGCGGACGCGAGTCCAGACGGCGGGGTCCTCCTCCATGGCGTCGTGCGCGGAGAAGAGGCCGCCGGGGTAGCGGTACTGCTCGTTGGCCACCACGCGGTTGGCGCGGATCTGAGGCGCGCCCTTGATGACGATGTGATCGCGTTGATAGAAGTTGGCGGCGGCGGCGACGTTGGGGGGGAATTCGTAGGAGTCGCGGCCATAGGCATCGACGATGACGGCCAGCGGCACGGCGATGCCCATCTCGTTCAGCGTGCGCGTGAAGATCACAGTGGCCCGGCCGCCAAGGCTCTGGCCGAACACGATGACTCGGGCCTGGGCGGCCTCGTTCTTGGAGAGAGTGCCGTCGCGATTGAAGTCGAAGGCGCGCCGAACGAGTTCCTCGGCCAGATGGAGCTTGTGGTTCTCCACCGTCTCGACGTGGAGGCCGGGCCGGCGCTGGCGCTTGAAGTAGATGGCAGTGGCGCGGATGCAGCGCACTGGATTGTCCCAACGCTCCCAGCCGCCGACGATGCCGAGCAGCAGCGTGTTGCCGGGGCGCAAGGGCATGGGGATGGTGAAGTCGTCGAAGGTTTGAGAGAAGCTATCGGCGCGGCTCGCCGGGGCGGCACTCACCCTCGGGGTGGCCAGCCGGAAGGGCT
>CAYVDY010000520.1:0-5151 GCA_964450255.1 uncultured Candidatus Solibacter sp.
GGCGACGGATTCTGGGGGGTGCCGCGGAGCAGGTAGGCGACCGAGGGGGTATCGCCCATCTTGATCGTGCCCTTGAGGTGGGTTGCGAAGTAATCCCCGAGCGCGCCGCGGCCTGCGATGCGGGTGGTCACAAACGCGGTGTTGCCCCACTCGCCCGCGTGGTTGCCGCCGGTGAACCAACCGCGATAGGTTGCATTGGATTCAATGATCCAGAGGTCCGGGTGATTCTGCTCGATGTAGTTGTAGGCATCGACGCTCCACATTTTGTTCGGCCCGCCGATGAAGTAGACGCGGAGTTTCGGGAGAATGTCGGGAGCGTCGTGCAACGCCTGGGCGAGGTCTTCAATGCCTCCCCAGACCAGAACGTAAAGCGGCCGATTATCGGGACGCCGGGCGCAGCGGATGATCCACTCTGAGCCTTCGGTGGGCTTGCCGAAGCCGGCGGGGCCGGGACTGTCGAACGCGCCTTGCTTAGAGATCCCTCGCAGAACGTCCGGCGATGGGTAGCTGAGGGAGTAAGTCTTTAGGTTGGAAAAATCCTGCCCGTACCGATCGATGACCTCGAGTATGTGTTCCCGGCGTCCCGGGCCAAACGGGGAGGAGATGAGGCCCTCGATGTCGAAGACATCGCTGTAGAGAAGGAAGTGAACCATCGATTGAAAGTCGTCCGGATCGGTGCCGCCGATGTCGGTCGAAACGACGACCCGATGGCGGCTCCCCGAAAGGGCGCCGCCATCGGGTGCCGGTTGCAGTCCAGCCAGGAGCGGAAGCGTCAGGAGGACGAGTGGTCCCAGAGTGAGCATGCGGCGGTAAGGGTTGGGTAACAGATTTAGAACTCCACGCGCACAGCGTACCGCAGTTGACGGCCGACGTTCCCGGTCACCGGAGTATTGGTCCGGCCAAAGTCCGAAGCGGTAATGGTCACGTTCGGGTTTGCCCAGTTTAGTCGGTTCATGAGGTTGTAGGATTCCAGACGGAACTCGGGTGTGAACCGTTCGTGGACCTTGAATCGCTTGCTCAGCACAGCGTCCAGGTTGCTGAAGCGGGGCCCGTGGAGACTATCGTAAATCAGAGGATTCGCGCGCCGGGTGAACGCAGGAAGCCTGTTGAAACCCTTGACGTCGAACCAGTAGCTGCCTGATCCCGTTCCGCCGAGTTGCGTGGCTTCCGTTGGCGCGAGCATGGCGCCGAATTGCAGAAGTTGGCCACCGCGGTACGTGTAGATGCCCGAGATCTGCCAACCGCCGATGACGAAATCAAGGGCGCGGTTCATGTTCGCGCCAAAGTCCTGACCTCGTCCAATGGGGAGAGCATAATTGCCCGACACGACGACGCGATGCCTGGTATTGGGGTCCGTCACCCTGGTTAGTATGCCGTCGTACTGGTCCTGTTCGTCGTAGAAGGTTTGGGAGTCCGCGCGAACGTAGGCATAGCTTGCCATGAAGGTCAGTCCGCGGCTGAACGGCCTTTGAAGGCGGAACTGCAGGGACTGGTTGGAGTATCGTCCGAGATCTGTGAAGGTTTGCGTGATCGTTCCGTACTGCGGGTAGGGCTTGAGGAGAGTGGCGGTGGAGACGGTAGCTTGCCTGCGGAGAGCGCCCGGAAACGTCGCGACGGTGCCGTAGTTGTAGAAGGGGTTCGACACTGTCCTCGACAGGTCCGCCCCATACTTGTAACTGAGGCGGGGGTCCATTTGATTCAAGTTCAGGGTCAGGAGGTCCCGGCTGACCCAGTTCTTAAAATAGGTGACGTCGACCACCGTCTTGCCCCAGACCTCACGCTGGAGCGACAGATTGATCCGGTCGCTGATCGGCGGCCGGCGCTGGTACTCGGAGATCGTGATATTGTCGCCCAGGTTTGTGTACCGGCCATAGGCTTTGCCGTAGGCAGGCGTCACGCCCTGAGGAAACGGGTTAGCGAGAAAGGCCTGCGGAATCCCCTCGAGCGATGGCAGTACGTCGGTAATCGGGCTGAATGCCGCCATGTTCAGGGAACCCAGCGGCTCATTGCCGCTATCGGTGAGCGTATTGGGCGTGAAGAACCGTCCATAGCCAACGCGGATGGCGGTCTTATCGTCCATGCGGTAGGCCAAGCCGACACGAGGCATGAACTGGAATTTGTCGCTGGCGGTCGCGCGGTTGACGCCATCTTCGGTGAAGTAGAAGGCCCCGTTGTAGAGATAGGTCTTCTGGCCGGCCGACTCAGCCATCTTGGCTTTCACGTCGGCGGCAATCTTGGGATCGATGGCGGCCTGCATCCCAGGGATGGGATCCGCCAGATCGAGACGCTGGGGCAGCCGATTCGCCGGATCCCAAAGACCGCCCTCATATTCGTAGCGAAGGCCGAGATTCAGGGTGAGTTTGCGGCTCACCTTGAAGTCGTCTTGAATGTAAAGGCCGTACATCTCCGTGTTTGAGATCTGGATTGGGACCGACTGGGAGTTCGATGCCGTATCCAGGGCGCCAAGGACGAAACTGGCCCACGGGCTACCGGTATTGACGGCGGGACCCACGTTGGTGTTTGCGGTGTTGGTGGCGTTGAATGTCAGGTTGGCCATGGAATTGAACCGGGCCGCCCATCCGCGCTTGAACCGCACTTCTCCGCCCATCTTGAGCGAGTGCTTGCTGAAGTGCTTGGCGACCTGTCCGCTGAAGTTGTATCCGACGGGCTGCTGCCACCAGAAATTGCGCACGCCAAACGTGTCGCCGCTCGGGACCTGGATGTTCGGAAAGTAGACGATCGGCCGCTCGCCAACGTACGACTGCCACCATTTGTTAGGCCAAAGTGCGTTCCAGCCTTCCTCGCCGATGCCCATCTCCGGGTATTCCCGCCGGTCCTCCGTCTTGTAGTAGGCGCCCCTTACGGTGAGCGTTGTAGTCGGGTTCAGGGTGTAGACAGAATCGCCGGCTATGTTCAGGCCGTTACGCATCGAGCCTTCGGTGCGGCGCATCTTGAGAACGTCCGTTCCGCCGGTATAGTCAGTTGCATCCTGGCTGGTGCGGAAGAGGCTGACACGTCCGAAGGCCTTCCAGCGGTCGTTGATCTGCCAATCGACGCGGTTGGAGAGGTTGTAGTAGCGGTACGGCCTGGTTTCCTCGTATCTGTAGTTATTCAGACCGGTGGGATCATCACCGGCATTGTTGGGGCTCCAGAGATTCTTGAGCATCATGGTGGCGACGGGATCGAAACGCTGCTGCGGAATTCTATTGCCCAGAAAGGGATCGCGAACGACCCTGCTGTTTACGATACGGGAGCTGAGCGGATCGTAAATGGTGCGCAACTTGCCGTCGCTGAACAGCGACTGAGAGAAATCGCCCTGCCGTTCAGCGGCAGTGGGCAGCGTGTAGCTGTTGGTGATGTAAGAGGAGTCGGTCTGCTTCTCGTAGGATGTGAAGAGGAACAGTTTGTTCTTCACGATTGGGAGGCCGATGGTGCCGCCGCCATTCCATGAGGTGGCCTTTGAATGCTGCCGCGTGATTCGATTGCTGATGGCATTCCAGTCGCGGTTGCCGCCGAAGTAGTAGGCACTTCCATGGATCTGGTTGGTCCCGGACTTCATGGACATGCTGATGACGCCGCCGGCGCTGTGCCCAAACTCAGCGTCGATGGCGTTCTGATTCACGGTGTATTCACTGACGGCTTCGACTGGTGGATTGTAGCCCAGCTTGGCGGAGTTGGCCAGAGGGGAGCCATCGATCAGCACTTCGTTTCTTCCCATGGTCCGCCCGCCGAGGTCATAGGCGTTGGCGGCGTAGTGGTCGAAGTTCGCGTTCCTTGTCCAATCGCCATTGACAGAGGGATCCAATGCCGCCAGAGTGGCCGGGTTGCGGCTGACCAAGGGCAGAGTCGTGATCATCTGCGTTTCGACCGTCATCTCGCGATTGGACGTATTGAACTGCACGGCGACAGGGCTGGCGTCGACCGTCACGCTCTCCACGACATCGGTGAGTTTGAGAGCAATGTCGACGGTGACGTCGCCGCGTAGTTGAACACGCACATTCTTCTGAATGACCGTGGCAAATCCCTGATGTTTGGCGGTGACGGTGTATTGGCCGGGATCGACCTGATCGAAGAGGAAACGCCCGGACTCCATGCTCTGACGATTGGAGGAGATGCCCGTCGCATCATTCTGCAGAGTTACATTCGCGCCGGGGACGGATGCACCCGCAGGGTCGACAATCATGCCCTGAACCCGGCCCCGGGTGTCCTGGGCCAGAACTGGCACGGCCACGGCCATGGCGGCCAACCATGCTATCGACAGCGTAGTCGAACGATTGAACTTCATCGGGTCTCCTTGAGCGCCGCCGTGAGATGCATATTTATGCTGCATAGAGCAATCATGCTCATCAAGAACGTATCATGGTTCTCGGCAGGCGTCAACAAAAAGTCTGCTTTTCTGTTCACTCTTGACGCCAGTCGCGCCGAATGATAGCATTGCATTTCAGTTCGGCATAATCATGCACGTCCTTCCTTCTTCTCAACTCGACATTGGCCCAACAGTGGCGGCAGCAGCGCTCAAAGCCGGTATCATCCGTTGCAAGAGCCTACAAATGGTGCATGCTGCGGGCCTCGGCCATCCCGGCGGAGACCTCTCCTCCGCGGACATTCTGGCGGCTCTCTTCTTCGGCGCACTGAAGATTGATCCGCAAAACCCCCGGATGCCAAGCCGCGACCGCTTCATCCTCAGCAAGGGTCACTGTTCCGCCTCTCTCTACGCGACGTTGGCGGAAGCCGGCTTCTTTCCACAGGAGTGGCTGGCCGAGTATATGAAGCCCCTTTCCATGTTGAACGGCCATCCCGACCGGAACAAATTGCCGGGCGTGGAAGCCAATACCGGCCCGCTCGGGCATGGCTTGCCCATCGGTGTGGGCGCCGCAAAGGCGGCCAAGATTACCGGTGCTTCCTGGCGGACGTTTGTCCTCACAGGAGACGGCGAACTGCAGGAAGGCAGTAATTGGGAAGCCGCCATGGCGGCCTCTCAATTCAATCTCGACAATCTGACCGTCATCGTGGACCGGAACCGGCTTCAGCAGGGTGCCGGGACCGAGCACCCCGTCAGCCTGGAGCCCCTGGCCGACCGGTGGCGCGCCTTCGGCTGGTCTGGGACGGGGGTAGACGTCCCCGAACTGGCGGTACCCATCCGCACGTTCC